>NZ_JBFWIQ010000011.1:0-151590 GCF_050255915.1 Alcaligenes sp. | reverse complement strand
AGCGAGGTTTGACGCCCCGAAATCCACAACAATAGGTTGGGGCCATATTTGGGGCCATGTTCAACATTGCAAATTGTTATCTCATTGAATAGAAACAATGAAATTACGAATTACATGTTTTGATCGAAAACATGTAATGAAAACAGGCTGTTAAAGCCAGTTTTCTGCATGAAAAACCGTCGACCTTCGGGGCGGCGGTTTTTTTTCGCCTCATGCTTTGGCGGGCCGTTCCGCTCCTGTCTTTTTCTTCTATCATTGCGCTCAGATTATTTTTGATCGTTAGTTTTATGCAATTAAAAATAAAAAGAAGGCGTGATTTTTACTAGGTGAAAACCCGGATAAATCCAATAAAACAAGAGTTTTCGACTGTTTCCATAATTATTGATATTGCTATTAATTGACGATAGCTATAAATTTGCTACATAAAATAATTCTAAGGAGCAGTTATGACTATCACAGGAGCTACGTTGGTCGCCGAGCACGAGCGGATCACCGTTACTCAGGCCCCATCCCGTCAGGAGACAGAGGAGATTCTGGAACGTATCCATGAGATCGGTCCGCTGTTACGCGAGCTGGCCCCACAGGCTGACCGTAATCGCGTGTTGTCGGATGAGGCGGTTCAGGCTTTGGAGTCCACCGGGGCTTGGCGCATTTCGGCCTTGAAGCGCTACGGCGGGTACGAGGGTGGCGCGGACATGCTCTTGCAGTGCGCCAGCGCCGTGGGCTATTACGATCCGGCAGCCGCCTGGTGTGTGGTGATCTCGAATGGTTCGGTCATGCTGGCCAACCGTTTTAGCGATGCGATGCTCGATGAGGTGTTTGCAGATGGCCCTATCCGTGCTGCATCCATTTTTGCTCAACCGCAAGGTACGGCAAGGCCGGATGGCGATGGCTGGCGCATTACGGGCAAGTGGCCTTTTGCATCGAACAGCAACCATTCGGACTGGGCGCTGGGAATTCTGTTCATCAAGGAAAGCGAGCTGGTCGAGCCTACCGTGGGCTTTGTGTTGATGCGTCGTGATGAGTTTGAAATTCAGGACACCTGGTACACCATCGGTATGCGCGGTTCTGGCTCCAACACCATGGTGGCTGAAAACCTGTGGGTGCCCAAAGAGCGCTTGATCACGTTTCAGCAATTGATGGGGGATGTGCAGGAGCAAGATCCCTCGGCCACGTTTGGCCGTCGTTTGACGCCGCACCTGACCATGTCCACCTGCATTCAAGCGCCATCTTTGGGAGCGGCTCAAGCTGCCGTGGATTTCACCAGTGGCGTCAGTGGCAAGCGTGGCATTACTTATACCCATTACAAGAAACAGTCGGATTCGGGGGCGTTTGTGCAGAACTTGGGCTCGGCCAGTATCCAGATTGATGGCGCCCGTTTATTGTTGGAACGTGCTGCGGCGCAGATTGATGCGGCTGCCTCTGGCATAGTGCCCATGCCCTTGGAACTGCGTGCGCGTCATCGCGCCGGGATCGGCCATGCCGGACACGAACTGGTGGATGCGGTGAACAATCTTTGCTGGTTGCATGGCACCGCTTCGTTTGCGGAAAACAGCCCGCTGGGCCGTATGTGGCGTGATATTAATACCGGTACTCGCCATGCCTCGATTACCGCGCCCATGGGATACGAGCTGCACGGCAACGGCATGACCGGTACGCCTTATATTTCCAACAAGCTCTAAGCCATGACGGCGACATTGCTGATCAATGCGCCCTCGCGTCGTTGTCGTGCCGATGGCGTAGAGGTGCAGGCCTGGTATGGCCTGCGTTACGCCCAAGGCACGCATCGTTTTAAAGCGGCGCAGGCGGCGACGGGGCGGGTGGCAGCGACATCTCTGGGTCAGGTGCCTTTATTTCCGCAGCGCCCCAGCCGCCTTGCTGCGGTCATGGGCGCAGGCAGTGCCAACCCCCAATCTGAAGATGCTTATTTTCTGAATGTGTGGGCGCCAGCTCAAGCGCAAGGTCTGCCTGTCGTCTTTTTTATCCACGGTGGTGCCTGGATGAGTGGCGGCGCCTCTTTGGACTGGTATGACGGCACCCGTTTGGCAGCGCAGGGCGTGGTGGTCGTCAATGTGAATTATCGTCTGGGTGCCTTGGGGCACTTGGGTGATGCACAAGCGGACGACTTGCCTTTACCGGCAGCCGATTTGTTCTTGGCGCTGCAATGGGTGAAAGATCGCATCCACGCCTTTGGTGGCGACCCGGACATGATCACCTTGATGGGGCAGTCGGCGGGTGGTTGGTATGCGCATTTGCTCAGTGTGCTGGAGTCCACGCGAGGCTGGATTGATCGCGTGGCTTTGCTCAGCATGGGGACGCGCACACCGTGGACGTCCGAGCAACAAAGAAAAACCACGGAGCGCGTGCGACAAAGCCTGGGCGATCAGTGGCTGATGGCGGATGTCGATACCTTGATGCAGCACGGCATGCTGGCCCTGGATAAAGAGCCGCCACGCTTGGCTCATGCTCCTTCGGCATTCTTGCCGGTGGCCAGTGCCGGGATGCCGCCGGATTTATTGAATCCTGACTGGGCGGCACAAACCTGCCATGCGCAGGCGGTGTATCTGCGTTGTACTGCCCAAGAGTCCTCCGTGTTCTTTTTTGATGTGCCTTTTCACCGGCAGGTTACGCAGGACCAAGTCGATCAGGCTTTGGGTGTATGGCCTGCGGAAGATTTACCCGCCAACCTGCTGCGAAACGGCGTGTATCAGGGAGCAGAGTCGGGCTTGACACCGTATCAGCAAGTTGTGGCGGCGTCTTCCTGGTTGCAGTTTCAGCGCTTTCCTACCCAGTATGCGGCTAGCCTGAAAGCAGCGGGGCGAGCTGTGGTGTGGAGTGACTTTACAGAGCAAAGCCCACTTGACGCGGTGTTCAGTGGGCATTGTTTTGATCTGCCGTTTCAGTTTGGCAACTTCCTGGCTTGGCAGGATGCCCCTATGATGCAGGGGGTAACGCAGGAACGATTTGAGTGTGTTTCCCAGGACTTGAGGGGGGACATTGCTCGTTTTGTAGGGGCATGACTCCAGAAGCTGATCTACTCCGCGCGGTGGGCCTTCCAGTTTGGAATGGCCTGTTGCACGTGTTGCGAACTCAAGGGGCTAAGCAGGCGGTGCAGGTCACCAAATAATTTACGGGCCGTATTGCCGACCCAGTTGTCAGGCAATAGCTCGGGTGCCAGGCCGGGATCCAGAAAGGGCAGTCTGCGCCAGCGGGTCACCATGGGCATATAGAGGCGGAAGGCTTCCAGCGGGTCGCCCGTGCCCTGGCGCAAAGCGGTTTGCCAGACCTCAACCTCGTGCTGATATGAGTTTAAAAAGGACTGGTACTCGTTGGCCAATTTGTCCCAATTCCACCAGCGGGAAATTTTTTCCTGAATATCGCTCAGGCCACTGGGTTCGCAGGTGAACAACTCAATATAGGGCCAGAGCTGGTGCTCGCGTATGTACTCGACAGCCTCTGCCTGCAAGCGCGCCGGACCTATATACAGGCCCGCATTCACCGTGCCAAAACCCATGCGGGCCAAGCCGGTACGAATCTTGTGACGGTTCTGGCGTTCGCTTTCTGGAACAGAGAAGGAGACCAGCAGCCAGGGATCCCGAATATTCATAGAGGGCGAGGAGAAAATCCGCTCGTCACCGGCTTGCATATGCGGTTCCAGCTCGGCGGCCAAGGCATAGCCTTTGCCTGAGGCGGCTTGTTGGCTGACCAGTACGCCTTTTTTCTTGAGTCGGGAAATAGCGGATCGCACACTGGATGGCTCAGCGCCCAGGTCAGCTAGCAGTTGGACCACGCTGGCCACCGGAATGATGACGCCCGTGGGACGGGCGAACAGACCGTAGAGCGTCAGAATGTAGTGGTGCGGGGCAAGTTGCTCGTGCTCGCCATGGTCTCGGCTGGCGATGAACTCATCAATCGCGACGCTTGCTTTCATTCTGTTTTCCGGTGGAGGGGCTGATCGCTACCCATTTTTGATAGTAGGTTTGTAGCGGGCCATTTTACCGTGCGTGCCCCGGCGGCGCTAGCGTGGCCGCATTCGAGGCTTGTTACGTCTTGTGCGACAGGGCTGCGACATGGCCTTTCAGGGCAGGTTTTCCTCCAGCACGCTGTCCAGCACCACGATGTCCTGAATATGCGCAGCGATGGCACCCAGCATGGCCTGATGAGCGTCGCTCTCCCGGTAAGCGTCCAAAGCTTCCTGCGTGCGGAATACGGACAGCAGGGCATGGCTGTAGCGCGCAGAGCTGCGCGACAAATTCGGCACCCACTCAAAGCGCTCTATGCCTGGGCACTCCTGGCGTATGCGGATAAAGGCGTGATCCAGCTTTGGGACCAGCTCCGGGCTGAGCGGGGTGTGGGGCGCCATCAAAACGATATGTAGATACATGCTGTCCTTCTTGTCAGGGATAGGCCCTGTTGCCGTAGTTCAGGGCTTTATTAATTGGTATTTTATTGCAAATAAATAATTACAGATCATTATTCGCAATAAATTACAGGCAAATTGTATAGGCCTATAGTGTTTAAAACGACGATTTTTCATAGGGTTAACACCTAAAATCAACAAAAAAAGACATTGATTGTCTATTTTGTTATTGCAAATAAATGACGATCGAAACAGAATTTAGGCCAAGCGAGCAGGCTACAGGAGCGCTCGCCTCATTTTGGGTTTTGGGTCTTTAACGCCTGAGCAGAGTCATCGTCATGAAAGAAAACATAAGTGGGTTGGGAGCCAGGGCGGTACGCGAAGCCTTTGGGCACTTTCCGTCGGGGGTTGCCGCTATTGCGGCTGTGCTCGATGGCAAGCCGCACGTCATTGTGGCGTCCAGTTTTTCCGTAGGGGTATCGCTGGATCCGCCTTTGGCCGCCTTTTTTGTACAGAAAAGTTCCTCTACCTGGGCGCTGCTGTCGAGCGCCTCGCGTCTGGGGGTGTCAATTTTGAGTGCTGAACATGCGGCTATTTGCCGTCAGCTGGCTGGGCCGGACAAGGACAGCCGCTTCAGCGATATCGAGGTCGAGCTGACCGAGGAGGGGGCCGTCCATATCCAAGGGGCATCAGTCTGGTTTGACTGCAGTGTTTTTCAAGTGCATCCGGCCGGGGACCACGATGCCGTGCAATTGCTTATCCACGATGTGCAGATCGAGCGCGAAATCTCGCCACTGATCTTTCATCGTTCTCGTTTCACGCAGTTGGTGGCTTAGGCCGCCGGACCAAAAACAAACAACAAGAAGCATAACTATCACAGTGAAGGGGACATCTCTTGGACGCACCTACATCATCTTTGCGCGAGCAGCCCATGACTGCTGCGCAGCGTCGACGCGTTATTTTGGGGGTTGGGGCGGGTAACGCCCTGGAGTGGTACGACTGGACGGCGTATTCGATTTTTGCCGCCTATTTTGCCAAGCAGTTTTTTCATAGCGAGGACCCGCTGGCGGCCTTGCTGGGCACGCTAGCAGTATTTGCCGTGGGCTTTTTCATGCGCCCTTTGGGAGGCATCTTTTTTGGCTGGCTGGCCGACCGCAAGGGGCGACGTTTCACCATGACCTTGTCCATGCTGGTGACAGCCTTGGGCAGTTTGGTAATTGGTATTGCGCCGACTTATGACATGGTGGGGCCGATTGCCGCCTTGTTCTTGTTGATGGGCCGCCTGTTGCAAGGCATTGGCCATGGTGGGGAGGTGGTGTCCTCTTTCACTTACGTCACTGAAATGGCACCTGCCCATAAACGCGGGCTGTGGTCTTCCTCCGTCTTTGTGTTTGTCACGATCGGGGTTCTGGCGGCTGTCTTGCTCAGTGCCTGCCTGACCAGCCTGCTGGGTGAAGATGTTGTGCGGGCCTGGGCATGGCGTGTGCCCTTTGTGCTGGGCGGTGCTTTGGGGGTATATGCGCTGTATCTGCGCAGAAAACTGGACGAAACCCCCATGTTCAAAGCCCGTCAGGCTGCAGCGCAAGCGTCAGGCAAAACGGCACGCCCTGGTGCGCGGGTGTTCTGGGCGGAGGTCTGGAAGTACCGCAGCGCCTGCTTGCGCGTGTTTGCCTTGTCGGCAGGCGGCACCGTGCTGTATTACGTCTGGGCCATTATGGCGCCCACCTTTGCCATTACCTCTTTGGGCATGCCTGCTGCCAAGGTGATGTGGGTAGGCGTCGGGGCCAATCTGTTCCTGATCCTGTGTTTGATTTTCTGGGGGGCATTTTCGGATCGCTTTGGTCGCAAGGCGAACTGGTACTTCTTTTCTATCGGCTCCATCATCAGCATCATCCCGCTGACCATGGTGCTGACTGGCGGCCAGGGCGAGATCTGGCGTTTGGTGGTGTTCATGGTAGGCGGCATGTTTTTAATCTCTGCCCCTACTGCGATCATGCCCGCCTTTTTCCCCGAGCAGTTTCCGACTCGTATCCGGGCGGTCGCCATGGGTTTGCCGTATTCGGTCGCTGGTGCCCTGACGGGCGGGACTGCCCCCTATTTGCAAGCCTGGCTGCATTCCATCAATCAAAAGCAGGTGTTTGACTGGTACCTGATTGGTCTGTGCATTCTGGCCTTGTTGGCCACCATTGCCTCGCCCGAGACCAAGGGCAAGGACTTGCACGACTGATGTGTACAGGCGCTGCCCGGCTGAAAAAGCTGTGCAGCGTTTTTTTGAATTTTCTAGGAGTAGTGAGATGTTGCGTGAGCATATTGAAGGCAAGTGGATTGCTGATTTTGTAGAAGTGTTTGGACTGTGCAAGGTGCAGCCCGGCGAAATGGCCGTTGTGCTGTCCGAGACGCAATCGCGCTCCGTGCTGGCCGAGCTGGCCGAGTTGGCCCTGACGCAAATGGGCGCACGGGTTTGCCATGTGAAACTGGTCTCGCCACGTCTGAAAAGCAATATTGCCTTGCGCTCGACTGGGACTTCTTTGGCTCTGGAAGGTATGGACCCGATTGTTCAGGCTTTGGCAGGCAGCCAGTTCATCGTGGACTGCACGGTAGAAGGGTTGCTGCATTCGCCCGAGCGTGCGGCTCTGCTGGCCAAAGGTGCCCGCATCATGATGATCAGCGACGAGCATCCCGAGATTCTGGAGCGGGTCAAACCCAGTCCTTACTTGCAAAGTAAGTGCGATATTGGCGGCAAGCTGATTACCGACGCCAGCGTTATGCACATCAGCTCCGAGGCCGGTACGGACCTGACGGTCAGCCTGGCGGGTGTGATCGGGCGCGGCAGTGCCGGGATAGCCGACAAGCCGGGCAGCTTTGGGTATTGGCCTGCCGGCTTATGTATTTGCTACCCCAGCAATGGCAGTGTGAATGGCACGCTGGTGCTCGATAGCGGGGATGTGAACCTGACCTTCAAGCGTTATCTGGAATCGGCGGTGACCCTGCGTATCGAAAACGATTATGTAGTGGCTATTGAGGGCAAGGGCGTGGATGCCGATTTGATCCGTTCCTACTACGCAAGCTGGAATGACAAGGATGCCTATGCGGTCAGCCATGTGGGCTGGGGCATGGCACCGGCAGCTCGTTGGGATTCCTTGGCCATGTACGACAAGCGCGATACCAACGGAACGGAGTTGCGTGCCTTTGCGGGTAACTTTCTCTTTTCTACTGGCGCCAATCCTGCGGCAGGTCGTTTTTCCGATTGCCACTTCGACTATCCGATGCGTAATTGCACGGTGAGCCTGGATGGCCGTGAAGTGGTCAGCAAGGGGGTGTTGCAAGGCGATCTGGCCTAAAGCGCTAGCCAAGGCGGTACCGGCAGGGGAATGGGCCTACCGAGCCTGGGCTGCTTGGTTGCTCGTTGATATTCCGTGCTACAAAACCAAGCTTAAAGATTGATGGTTATATTGTTCGATAGCCATCAAGCTGTTCAGGCTTATCGCTGTCGCTATTTTGCTTTGTGCAAAGGCAACGCGGCCAAGTCTTGCTGGGTTTTCAGAGGTACGGATTATGCGCGAAGGATTGGAGAAACTACTGGCCGCAGGCAAGGATAATGCCTTGCTGCGCTTTGGCTTGGGCAATGCGTGTATGGGCGAGGGTGATTTGGAAGCCGCTCGTGAACATTTGTCCAAAGCGGTGGAAATGAATCCGCGTTACACCGCAGCCTAGAAGCTATTGGGCCGGGTGCTGGTGAATCTGCAGCAATTCAAACAGGCCAGGGAAATTCTGGAGCAGGGTTTGGTAATTGCCCAGGAACAGGGCGATAAGCAGGCTGAGAAAGAAATGCAGGTGTTTTTGAAACGGGCCGTAAAGGCTTTGGAGCAGGCAGCCGAATAAACATTACGAATGGGCGACGGATCTTTTCTTGCGATGCGGGTATCAGTGCATTCCCTAAGTGTGACAGCGTTATAAATGGGGCACAATACGTTTCATGCAGGTGAGGAGACATAGCCCGCGAAGCTGGGCAACAAAGACCGGAACAAAACGGTCACTATTATAAAAGCAATAGGCAGTACAACATAACAACAACAAAAAAAAGGCCAGCGAAAGCTGGCCTTTTTTACGTCTGTACTCAATAAAGAAAATCAAACACAGGGTTCAGACATGGCTTGCAGCACCAGTTTGACGGCACCTTGCCCACCTTCATTGGGCGCGCATTCCATATAGGCCAGAACGCTGGGCAACTGGGTTAGCCAGCGACGCACGGCATGACGCAAAACGGGTTCGCCATTGCGTGAGCCGTAGCCCGTGCCATGGACAATTCGTACACAGCGCACACCGTGTTCCAGACAGGAACGTAGAAAGTTGTCCAGTCGCTCTCGGGCCTGCTCCAGATCGGAGCCATGCAAGTCCAGGCTGGACTCAATCGGCCAACGGTTGCGCTCCAGGTCGCGCAAGACATCGGGGCCACAGCTGGCACGCAAATGTCGTATATCGTTGCTCTCGCCTTGCACGCTGACATATTGGTCAGAGGCTTGGGGCAGGGCAGGTGTGTTGACGGGCGCACCTACCGCGTGGCGACGACGTTGCTCCAACTGTTCCGGGCTGGCTGTAGGGCGGCTCATAAGCATGCTTTGACCGCGTTTTTTCAAGGGAGCGACGTCACGCATGGACTGGCGTAGCCAGGCCCTGTCGCTGGGGTCCAATAAAGAAATGGGGTCTTGGGCTGCTGCGGCGCTGCTGGCAGGAGCCGGCTTGGCCGGCTTGCCACCGGGATCCGGTGGACGGGGACGCTTGCGAGCTTGAGGACGAGCGGGGGCCGGGGGCGGGTTGAGATCCTGGCGGACCTGACCTTGCAACTTCTTCAGGTCTGCCAGGCTGCGGCCTACGGCTTTGGGCTTATTTGTTTTCATCCAACCAGCGCTGTGCATCCAAGGCGGCCATGCAACCGCTGGCTGCACTGGTAATGGCCTGACGATAGATATTGTCTTGCACGTCACCTGCGGCAAACACACCGGGAACGGAGGTCATGGTTGCCATGCCTTTCAGGCCGCTACGAGTGGTGATGTAGCCATCGTGCATATCCAGTTTGCCTTCGAAGATCCCGGTGTTGGGTTTATGGCCGATGGCGATAAAAGCGCCGGTCACGGCCAGATCTTCAGTGGCTTGGGTTTGCTTGTTGATAATGCGCACACCGGTCACGCCAGAAGCATCGCCCAGCACTTCTTGCAATTCGCTGTGCAGTTTCAGGCGGATATTGCCGTTCTGGACGCGATCCATCAGCTTGTCGGTGAGGATGGGCTCGGAGCGGAAAGTGTCGCGACGGTGAATCAGTGTCACGGTTTTGCAAATATTGGACAGGTACAGGGCTTCTTCTACGGCGGTATTGCCACCACCGACGACCACCACGTCTTGATTCTTGTAGAAGAAACCGTCACATGTTGCACAACCGGAGACGCCACGGCCCATGAATTCCTGTTCCGATGGCAAGCCCAGGTATTGCGCCGACGCACCTGTTGCAATAATCAGCGAATCGCAGGTGTAGACTGTGCCACTATCCCCATTCAAGGTCAGCGGGCGGGTGGACAGGTCAACCGAGGACACCATGTCAAAGATTAATTCTGTTTCGAATCGTTCCGCATGCGCCTGGAAACGTGCCATAAGATCAGGTCCCTGGACGCCTTGGGCATCGGCTGGCCAGTTATCTACATCCGTGGTGGTCATCAGTTGGCCACCTTGCTCCATGCCGGTGACCAAGACAGGGTTGAGGTTGGCGCGGGCTGCGTAGATCGCTGCGGTATAGCCGGCCGGGCCTGAGCCCAGAATGAGTACTTTTGCGTGCTTAGTAGTCGACATCACAGAAAATCCGAAAAAGACGATCTCCAATTATAATGAGTCCATGGCAAGAATACCTGCAACATCCCCTCGTTCGTCCCGGTCATCCAAAAATGTGCGTAATGGGCCTTCCGCCCTGCAACAGCGCCTGACAGGACTGCTGCGCGAAGCACGGTGGATTATCTTCGCTGCGCTGGCAGCCTGGCTCGGTCTGGTACTGGCGACCTGGGATCCGGGCGACCCTGGCTGGTCGCATTCCGTGCATTCGGGTCTGACTCAAAATGGCGGGGGCATTTTTGGTGCCCATATCGCCGATTTCCTCTTGTACCTATTTGGCCTGACAGCCTGGCTCTGGGTGGTGCTGCTGGTACAGCGCGTGGCTGTGGGCTTTTATCGTCTGACCGCTTTACTCTTGCCCGGCACCAAGAGCGAGGACGTCTTGCCGCGGGTGCATTGGGAAATTGGCATCGGCTTTTTCTTTTTGTTTCTGGGCAGTATGGGCCTGGAGTCGCTGTTCTTTAAAGATCTGGGGCAGCAATGGCAGCTTCCGGCGGGGGCTGGTGGGCAGTTAGGCCAATTGTTTTCGCAACTATTGGTAACGTCGATAGGCTTTGGCGGTGCCACTTTAGTGCTGATGGGCCTGCTCGCCGGTGGGGCCAGCTTGTTCTTCGGTTTTTCCTGGCTGACGCTGGCTGAACGCCTGGGCGGATTGATCGAAGGGGCGATTCGTCGTGTGATGATCTTGTGGTCGGCGCGTCAGGATCGCCGGGTAGGCGAGGTCAAACGTGCCGAGCGTACGGAAAGCGTGGTGGCCAAGCAGGAGCAGTTGGTACATGAACAACCTGTTCGTATCGAACCTGCGTTTGTGGCCGTGCCCAAATCCGAGCGCGTCGAGAAAGAAAAGCAGCAGACCTTGTTCAAGGTGCCTCGTCAGGCTGGCGAAGCGGGCGATTTGCCTCCGCTGTCTTTGCTGGACCCGGCTACAGACAATGTAGAGACCGTGTCGCAGGAAACGATAGAATTCACCTCGCGCCTGATTGAAAAGAAATTGTCCGACTTCGGTGTCGCGGTAACGGTGGTGGCGGCTCAGGCTGGCCCCGTGATTACCCGTTACGAGATCGAGCCTGCTACGGGTGTGAAGGGTAGCCAGATCGTGAATCTGGCCAAAGACCTGGCCCGTGCCTTGAGTCTGGTCAGCATTCGGGTGGTGGAAACCATTCCCGGCAAAAACCTGATGGGTCTGGAGCTACCCAATCCCCGCCGCCAAGTGGTGCGTCTGGAGGAAATCGTCGGCTCGCAAACTTATCACAGCAGTGCTTCTTTGCTGACCATGGCTTTGGGCAAGGATATTGCTGGTAAGCCCGTGGTAGCGGATTTGGCCAAGATGCCCCACCTGCTGGTAGCCGGTACCACGGGCTCCGGTAAGTCGGTGGGTATCAACGCCATGATTCTGTCGCTGCTGTACAAGGCAGACCCGGCCGATGTGCGCCTGATCCTGATTGACCCCAAGATGCTGGAGATGAGTGTCTATGAAGGCATTCCTCATTTGCTGGCACCGGTGGTCACGGATATGCGATTGGCGTCCAACGCCTTGAACTGGTGTGTGGCGGAAATGGAAAAACGCTACCGCTTGATGAGCAAGCTGGGCGTGCGCAATCTGGCCGGTTACAACGCCAAAATACGCGAAGCGCAAAAGCGTGAAGAGCCTATCCCTAATCCTTTCTCTTTGACGCCGGATGCTCCCGAGCCGTTGTCCGTGTTGCCCATGATCGTCGTCATTATCGACGAGCTGGCTGACCTGATGATGGTGCAGGGCAAGAAGATCGAAGAGTTGATTGCTCGTTTGGCCCAGAAGGCCCGTGCCGCTGGCATCCACCTGATTCTGGCCACGCAGCGCCCGAGTGTGGATGTGATTACGGGTCTGATCAAAGCGAACATTCCTACCCGTATTGCTTTCCAGGTGTCCTCCAAGATCGACTCGCGCACCATTCTGGATCAGATGGGGGCGGAAACCTTGCTGGGCATGGGTGATATGCTCTACCTCCCCCCTGGTACAGGCTTGCCTAAACGAGTACACGGCGCATTTGTCAGCGATGAGGAAGTTCACCGTGTTGTCGAGCACTTGAAAGAACATGGCGAGCCCGATTACATCGAGGGCCTGCTGGAAGGTGCTGTCGAAGGCGAATCGGGTGAGGGAGTCAACCCGGTGACGGGTATGGCGGATGCAGAAGCCGACCCGCTGTATGACCAGGCCGTTCAAGTCATTATCAAAAATCGCCGCGCTTCGATTTCCTCGGTGCAGCGTCATTTGCGTATCGGTTATAACCGAGCCGCCCGACTGTTGGAACAAATGGAGCAGGCAGGCTTGGTGTCGGCCATGCAGCCCAACGGTAACCGCGAAATTCTGGTCCCCGCAGGAGGTGCCAAAGATGAAGATTAAGACACTGTTGGCCAGCATGCTGCTGGCCGCTACACCTGCCTTGACCATGGCCGCGTCGGCCAGCGAGCAATTGCGCTCTTTTGTGCAAGATGTGCATGCCGCAAAAGGCGAATTTTCCCAGCGCACAGTCGATAGCAATGGCCAGTCCAAAGGTGCGCCGCAGTCCGGGCAATTCGTGTTTCAGCGCCCCGGCCAGTTCAAATGGCATGTGCAACGCCCTTATGAGCAGTTGATCGTGTCTGACGGCAAGCTGCTCTATCAATACGACCCGGATCTGGCCCAAGTTACCGAGCGTGGTGTGGACCAGTCCATTGGCGCCTCGCCTGCCGCAATCTTGTTTGGCACCGGCAATCTGGAAGATTCCTTCCGTCTGGTCGAACAAGATGCGCGGGATGGGCTGGAGTGGATCCGAGCCACGCCTTTGCAAAGCGATGCTGGCTTTTCCTACGTAGACATCGGCTTCAAGGATCGTGAGCCACGTCGTCTGGAATTGCAGGACTCGTTCGGGCAAACCACGTATATCGACTTCACCGGCTTGGAACCGAACCCTCGGATTACCTTGGGTACCTTCACGTTCAAGGCTCCTGCCGGAGTGGATGTCGTTTCCATGCCTTGATGCACATTCTGTTTTTGTGCAGCTATCGTCAGAGGCAGCGCTTAGCTGGCTCTGACAAAACAAGTTTTCAATACAGACCTGGTCCGCTTTGACCAGGTCTTGCCATTTTAGGAAGGGCGATCGCCATGCGTGATTTGTTCGCTCAGGAACCCGCCGCACCCTTAGCCGAAGCGCTGCGCCCCAAAACCCTCGATCAGGTGGTGGGCCAGTCTCACCTGTTGGGCGAGGGCAAGCCACTACGTTTGGCTTTTCAGTCCGGGAAACCACACTCCATGATTTTCTGGGGGCCTCCCGGTGTGGGTAAAACCACGCTGGCGCGTTTGACGGCCAGTGCATTCGAGTGCGAGTTCATCGCCTTGTCCGCCGTCTTTTCAGGCGTAAAAGACATTCGTGCGGCCATGGAGCAGGCCCAGCAGAATCTGGCCATGGGCAAGCACACCATCCTGTTCGTGGACGAGATACATCGCTTCAACAAATCTCAGCAGGACGCGCTTCTCCCTTATGCCGAAAGTGGCTTGGTGACCTTTATTGGCGCCACTACAGAAAATCCATCGTTCGAGGTCAATTCGGCTTTGCTGTCGCGGGCGCAGGTCTATGTGCTCAAGTCTTTGACGGATGATGAACTCAAGCTGCTGCTGCGCCGCGTACAGGAGCAAAATGCGCTGGATGGTCTGGCGTTCGACGATCAAGCCGTTGATACCTTGATCGGCTATGCCGACGGTGATGCCCGGCGTTTCTTGAACCTGCTGGAGCAGACTAATACGGCCGCCAAGACCTCCGGCACCGAGCGGGTCACAACGGACTTTCTGCAAAACGCGCTGACCTTGAACTCTCGGCGTTTTGACAAGGGGGGCGACAATTTCTACGACCAGATTTCTGCTTTGCATAAATCGGTGCGTGGTTCCAACCCGGATGCCGCCTTGTATTGGCTGACCCGGATGCTGGATGGTGGGGCAGATGCCCGTTATTTGTCGCGCCGCATCATCCGCATGGCTTGGGAGGATATCGGTCTGGCCGATCCGCGCGCCATGCAAATTGCCAATGATGCCGCCTTGACCTTTGAGCGCCTAGGCAGCCCTGAAGGAGAACTGGCGCTGGGGCAGGCCGTGATTTATCTGGCTATCGCCGCCAAGAGCAATGCCGGTTATATGGCATACAACCAGGCCCGCGCCTTTGTGAAGCAGGATAAAAGCCGTGAAGTGCCCGTGCATTTGCGCAACGCCCCGACCAAGCTGATGAAAGAGCTGGGCCACGGTCATGCGTATCGCTATGCTCATGACGAGCCCAATGCTTACGCGGCGGGTGAGACTTACTTGCCGGAGGGTATTCCCGATCCGCATTGGTATCAGCCCGTGCCCCGTGGTCTTGAAATCAAGATTGCTGAAAAAATGGAGCGCCTGCGTCAGCTGGACGAGCAGGCCGGTAAAAAAGATACCTAAGACAGGACAGGCGCTTGCTTGACCTGCCACCTCCGTATTTCCCGATATCTCGCTACGGCTTGCGCTGTGCTGCGCTTGTGGTGGCTTGTGGTTAAAATCACCAGATCAATCGGGATTGAACCATCACCTATATGGCTATTAAATGTTAGATCTGAACCAATTACGCAAAGACTTGGAGCCGCTGGTACAGGGCCTGGCGAAACGTGGCGTGCAATTTGACACCGAGCGTTTCCAGCAGCTGGAAGCCCGCCGCAAAGCGGTACAGGTGGAAACTGAAACCCTGCAGGCCGAGCGCAATGCACTGGCCAAACGCATTGGCCAGCTCAAGTCCAAGGGCGAAGACGCCAGCGAGGCATTGGCTCAATCCCAGCAAATCCCGGTGCGCCTGAAGCAGTTGGAGCAGGACCTGTCCCAAGTACAGGCCGAGCTGTCCTCCTGGTTTGCCACGATACCTAACCTGCCGCACGACAGCGTTCCGGTGGGCGAGTCCGAAGAAGACAACGTCGAAGTACGCCGCTGGATTCCCGGTCCTAAAGATGATCAGGGCAAACCTGCACATATCACTTTTGCGCCGCGTGACCACGTGGACCTGGGCGAACAATTTGGCCTGGATTTTGAAGCCGCCCGCAAGTTGGCTGGTGCCCGTTTCATGGTTCTGCGTGGCCCTCTGGCCCGTTTGCACCGTGCTCTGGCTCAGTTCATGTTGGATACTCAAGTGGAAGAGCACGGCTACACCGAGTGCTACACCCCTTACATCGTGAACGCGTCCACCTTGTACGGCACAGGCCAACTGCCCAAGTTCAAGGACGATATGTTCTGGGTTACCAAAGGTGGTCAGGACAACGAGCCAGCCGATCCGGCCGAATCCAAGCCTGAAGACCTGTACCTGATCTCCACCTCCGAAATCAGCTTGACGGGCATGGTGCGCGACGAGATTCTGGCTGGTGATGCGTTGCCTATGCGTCTGACTGCTCACTCGCCTTGTTTCCGTTCGGAAGCCGGTAGCGGTGGCCGTGACACCCGTGGCGTGATCCGTCAGCACCAGTTCGACAAAGTGGAAATGGTGCAGATCGTTCACCCCGAACAATCCTACGAAGCGTTGGAGTCCATGGTCGGCCATGCCGAGCATGTTCTACAAGCTCTGGAACTGCCATACCGTGTGGTGCAGCTGTGTACCGGCGATATGGGTTTTTCTGCCGCCAAAACCTACGATCTGGAAGTGTGGCTGCCAGCACAAGACACGTTCCGCGAGATTTCCTCGGTCTCGAACTGCGAGGCTTTCCAGGCCCGTCGCCTGCAAGCCCGTTTCCGTGCCGACAGCAAGGCTCGACCCGAGTTTGTGCATACATTGAACGGCTCTGGTCTGGCTGTAGGCCGTGCTTTGGTAGCCGTCCTGGAAAATCACCAGCAAGAAGATGGCAGCGTCATTGTGCCCAAGGTTCTGCGTCCTTATATGGGCGGTCTGGAACGCCTGGTGCCTGCGCAGTAAAAGCATCTGCCTGAATCGCAAAAGGGCTGATGACCTTCATGGTCCTCAGCCCTTTTTTATTCCTGGTCCCGTCGTGAAGGATTAGTCATCATCCCAGTCGCGTTCCTGGTGCTTGCGCCAGCGCTTGTGTGCGCGTCGCTGCTCCTTGCGCCATTCCTTGTTGGAGCGGCCATATTCCACGTAGCCGGGACGATAGACATAGCGGGGAGGGTGGTAAACCACCGGCGGTGGAGCGACATAAACCGGGCGTTCCACAACATGAGCGGGCGGGTAGTAGATCGGTCCGTAACCGATACCGGGAATACCGACATTGATGTCCACACTTACACCACCTGCAAAGGCTGTGTGGGTGCCCAAGACCATCAAGCCAGCTAATAGTAGCTTTTTCATATGCTGCACCTCTCGTGACTCTAGCTGCAGCGATTGTTGCTTGAAATCGGTGTCCCAAACGTTAGGCAATCCTGGCAAAGCACTTCCAAACGCAACATGGCTCGTATGAGCTATGCGGCAGGTTTACCTTTCTTAACACATGTTTCCCCTGCCCGACAGGACAGGGGAGGTGCATGAGCGGATTCAGAAGGTGTGGCGTTCAACCTGACGATGGCGGATGGGGCGACGATTGTAATTCGCATGCAATTGTCGACCGTGTACGGAATCCATTTGCTTGTTCAGGTGTGGGGTACGGCGTGGGTTGCGTTGCGCAGGCTCTGTGCGCGGCTTGGAGCTGACCTCCAGAAACCAGAGACAGAGAGAAGCCCAGAAAAAGAGTGACAGGATATTGACCAGCCCACCTCGCAGCGAGGCGTAACCTGTCGCATCCGAGGCCCGAATATTGAGCAGGTCTGCTAAGGCTGGAATAGAACCCAGGGTTTCGATGATCAGGCTACCCGGTATCCGGAATCCCCAGCGCATAGTCTGAAGGATCTCATTCAGGCTATATATACCGTCGCCATTCGCGTCAATAATCCATTGGAAGGTTTGCATGACAACTCCTTTTATCAAGTCCAGCGCGTGGCACTGGAATTCCAAGGGCTGCCCCCAAAAGGCAGGGCTATGATGCATCAATGTCTGTTTTCACTATAGGCTCACCCCATGCGCCGGACAAGCCAGGAAGGCCGAAATACAGGGTAAACCCTTGATTATTCAGCCTTCTTTTTTTGGGGTTAATATCCGCTACGCATGAAGCTGCCACCTGATAAATCTTCAGCGAAGTATTCAGTACGCAGGCCCGTTACGTTGCCGACCGGGTTGACCGTGAAATCCAGATACGAGACTGAGCCCTCGACGGCGTTTTCACCCAGCAGACTGAAAACGAAGCGAGAGCCGTCCCAGTGGCGTAGCTTGTAGGACGATTGGCCTTGTTTGCCCAGACTGAGTGTCAGCGTACCGTTGGCGAGGGTGATGGACGCCTGACCGTAGTAATCGTTGTCGTACGTGCCAGTGTAGCGCTCCAGCGGTAAGGGCTGGACAGGTGTGGCAGGGGGTGTTTGGCCCGCCAATGAGCCGAAAGGTTGGAACATTTCCTGCTGGAATTGATCATGAAGGACGGTGTACCAGTCTTGTGAGGTGGAGCCGTTACGCACCAGCTCGATAAAGGAAATTGCACTGGCCTCGGCGACGCCGCTGGGGGCTGCATTTGTAAGTACCACAATGCCAAGTGCAGAATCGGGCCAGTGCATGAAAACGGTAGAGGCGCCCAGTAGAAAAGCTCCCGAGTGTGAGTTCAGTCGCTGGCCATAGGGATCATTACCGACATTAAAGCCAAAGCCGTATTGGTGGCCGGGCGGAGACTGGCGCACCAGTGCGGGTTCCAGAGCAGCCGGTGCGAATAGTTTGCGACCTTCGGCACTGGTACCCATGCCTTGCAATAGGGCCAGCCAGCGCGCCATATCGCGTGCGCTAGAACTGACGCCACCAGCGGGGGATTGTGCATCGGGCTGGCGTTGATATAAAGCCTGGTAGCGCCCGTCTTGCCAACTATGTCCTATGGCACGGTTATCCTGGGCGATGAAGTCGGCAAAGCGCGAGCTGCTGCGGCTCATTCCTAAAGGTTGGTATAGCTCACGCTCCGAAAGTGTGGCCCATTCGGTGCCTGCGGCGTTGGCAACGGCCTGAGCCGCCGCAGTCAGACCAAAGTTGGTGTAGGCGTAGTGGCTACCCAGTTGTTTGACAGGCACATACCGCAGGTGGTGCAAAATTGTCTCGCGGTCATAGCCCAGATCTTCCAACTGGTCCCCTGCGTGGTCGGGTAGGCCTGATCGATGGGCGTAAAGATCACCGACGCTAGGTTGGGCGCCACCGCCGGCAAGCAGAAAGTCCGGTAGCTGTGTGGCTACGGGAGTGTCCCAGGTGATGACGCCTGCATCCACTTGCGTGGCAACGACGGTGGCGCCCACAGACTTGGAGACTGAGGCAAGCTGGAACACAGTGTCTGGCGTGATAGGCTCGGGTTTGCCTGTTTCGCGCACACCAAAGCCTTGGGCATAACGCAGCTCTCCATTCCAGACAACGGCCACGGCAACGCCAGGCACGCCAGAGCGCTCCATCAATTGTGGCACCAGGGTTTGCAGGCCTTGTATGCCGCGCTCAAGCTGTGCCTCAGTCAGGTCGTTGGAAGGCGCATGATCATAGTTGCCGCTGCAAGCGGCTAGCAGCAGGCTGGTGCTACTGAGCAGTGGAATCAGCAGGCGTTGTGGTGAGAGCAGGGAAATAGGCATGATGAAAGACTCGGTGAGGAGGGCTGGTTTATGTGGCTCCACGCATGTCTGCGTCAGTCAGATGGACAAACATGAAAATGTGCGTTGCAGCGTTTGTTAAGGCTGGGCTGGTCAATGCAGCGGCAGCGCCAGGATGAGGAGCCCAAGTGACGCTGAGGTGTTTGTTCGAGTCGTGCCGCATACTGGCTTGCTGTCAGTGTGTTCAGGTTTTGTGACCGCAAGGCGATATGGCTCAGCTTCTGTGATGCTAGAGAGCTTGATTTCGCTTGTCTATCGCTGATAACACCGGTTGATGCCACTCGTCCTCAGTCCAAGCGGGTCCCTCTCGTTGGTATAGCCGTCAGCGAGTTCTCCAGACCTATCTGGTAGGGCGTTTTCGCCTTTCATTTTTAATGCTTGTCATAGCTGGTTATTTCATCTATATTTATGGGCTTGCTTGTAACCATATAAGCAATCGCGGACAGGTGGCAGAGTGGTCGAATGTACCTGACTCGAAATCAGGCGTACGTGCAAGCGTACCGTGGGTTCGAATCCCACCCTGTCCGCCACCTAAGATTTTAAAAGCCCTTGATTATTCAGGGGCTTTTTTGTTTTCTGCCGGTCTGAATATCCTGTTCTCTGTGCTTGGTTTGTTTGCCGTTTTGTCACATGAGCACGTTAAGGTAAAAGTGTCAGTGGCAGTCAATGTCCGGGAAGTTCACCCGTCACATTTTGCATGGCCGACTTTTTTCCAGCGTAGGCAGAAGGTATATAGGGCAATGCGCTAACACCGGGTCCGATGGTGTTTGACTTTGCTCTGGACGCCTTGAGGATTCCGGACAAAAGGATCCCATTGCATTTCCCGGCAGTGGGGGCGGCGAGTACACTTGAGGTTTCAGTTCTCTGTTGTCAATACTCACGAGGTATCTATGCTGAAAGGTAAAAAAGCAGTTGTAACAGGATCGACCAGCGGTATCGGTCTGGCCATGGCCACCGAATTGGCAAAAGCCGGTGCAGATGTGGTGATCAATGGTTTTGGTCAGCCTGAAGATATCGAGCGCGAGCGCAGCACGCTGGAGTCCACGTTTGGTGTCAAAGCCTATTATCTGAATGCAGATCTGAGCGACGCACAGGCCACGCGTGACTTTATTGCCAAGGCGGCAGAGGCCTTGGGCGGTCTGGATATTCTGGTCAATAACGCTGGGATCCAGTACACGGCACCTATCGAAGAGTTCCCCGTCGATAAGTGGAATGCCATTATTGCCTTGAACCTGTCGGCCGTATTTCACGGCACTGCTGCTGCCTTGCCCATCATGCAAAAGCAGGGTTGGGGGCGGATTATCAATATTGCCTCGGCTCACGGTCTGGTGGCCTCGGTGAATAAATCGGCTTATGTGGCTGCCAAGCACGGTGTAGTGGGCCTGACCAAGGTGACGGCGCTGGAAAATGCTGGCAAGGGTATTACTTGCAACGCAATCTGCCCGGGCTGGGTACGTACACCCTTGGTAGAAAAACAGATTGAAGCGATCAGCCAGCAAAAAGGTATTGATATTGAGGCCGCCGCTCGCGAGCTGCTGGCTGAGAAACAACCTTCCCTGCAGTTTGTCACCCCCGAGCAATTGGGCGGTGCCGCTGTGTTCCTGTCGTCTCCCGCTGCGGATCAAATGACGGGTACGACGCTAAGCCTGGATGGTGGCTGGACGGCTCGCTAATTGTTGTCAGAGCGTATTGTGTGGATAACAGATAAAGGGCGTGGCCCTTTATCTGTTTGTATAGAAAGGATATAGGCGCATGTTGTTATTGCTCTCGCCAGCAAAAAAGCTGGATTACGACTCCCCTGTACGCACGGAGCTGGCGACCCAGCCTCTGTTTGTGGAGCAGGCGCAAGGCTTGATTGATATTTTGCGCACTCAGTCCGAAGAGGATGTCGCTGGTTTGATGAAGCTAAGTGACGATCTGGCTCGTTTGAATGTTCAGCGCTACCAGGAGTGGGAGCCCAAGTTTGACCGCTCCAACGCCCGTCAGGCCATTCTGGCTTTCAATGGTGATGTGTACGAAGGTATGGCTGCGACAGACTTGTCGGACAAGGAACTGCAGTGGGCGCAGGACCACATTGTGATTCTCAGTGGTTTGTACGGCGTATTGCGTCCCTTGGACTTGATGCGCCCTTATCGTCTGGAAATGGGGACTCGCTTGAAAAACCCCAGTGGTGCGAATCTGTACGCGTACTGGGGCAGCCGCATTGCCAACTATCTGAACGAGCGTCAGGACGGGGAAACCAAGCCCGTCGTTTTGAACCTTGCCTCCGAAGAGTATTTCAAGGCGGTGGATCAGAAAGCCCTGCGTGCTCGTGTGGTGCAGTGTGTATTCCAGGACGAGAAAAACGGTGTCTGGAAGATTATCAGCTTTTACGCCAAGAAAGCCCGTGGTTTGATGGCCCGCTTTGTTATCGATAAGCGTGTTCAAACGGTGGAAGGTTTGAAAGCGTTTGATCGTGAAGGCTATGTATTTCAGCCCGAGCTGTCCAGCGAGGATAAGCTGGTGTTTCGTCGCTCCGAACAGGACGCCAAGGCTGGATAAGCATTTAGCTTTATTACTTTCGTAGTAGGGGCAGATCTTTAGTTGCTCTGCAGTCTTGCTGGTATGAAGAGGAAAAGCAGGGCCATATATTGCGCCTTGCTTTTTTTTTGGCCGGCGGCCTGAGGAAGGCTTGGTGCCCTATGATCTTGTGCTTTGTGCTTTTGCGTATTTGGCCCTGACAGCGAGTTCCCCATGTATACGGGATAGGGCCATCACGCCCCTTGCTGTTTCAATTCCTGCTTGCGCTCCGGTGGCAACTGCGGGCCAGTGCTGTATTCCAGACCTCTCATGTCCTGACGTATCAATTGGGCGGCCTTGCTCATTTGGCGGATAGGGTAGGCGAGCATGGCCAGTTCGCCTTCGGTTTCGATAGAGGCGGGCGGCTCTGCATCCTGATCGTTGATCAGTGCGCCAATCGCATCCAAAGAGTTCTGTATGCCCGGCGGGATCTGGCTCAAATTAGCCAGAAGTGGCGTGGCGGCGCTGATTTGCGAGGCCAGTACATGGTTTTGAATCAGCAGATTATTCAGTAGGGATACATTGGCTTGACGGCTGACAGGCTCATCCATCATGCGATAAAAGGCCGAGGCAAAATTGCTGAAGGCAATGTGTACGTTTTTGTTGGCCACTTGCCAAGCGGTATCGGCTTCCATCAAGTCTAGATCCACTTGTTCTTTCTGGGCTTCTGTCATCGTGGGCTGGCCATCCTGCCCGCTCTTGAGGCTCTGGTTGTGCAGACGACTCAAACGAGCGAATTCCAGACCGGCACGCCAGAATTCTTTGTTTGCGGCCAAGGCCGCGCGAGCCAGTCCTGTCATGGCGCTGGACTCCCAGTTGGGCAGCAAGTAGCTGGCTGCCATGGCGATACCGCAACCAATCAGCGTATCCACCAAACGTTCTCCAATAATGAAGGAGCCACCCGTGGACAGGAACTGGAAGGACAGGATCACAAAGATCGTGTTGAACAGAGCCGATAGCAGGAAGTTCAACTGGACCAGACTGTTGCCCAAGAGGTAGGCCAGTAACATGGCAATCAGATACAGCTCGCGGTTGTTGGTCAGTTTCAGAAGCAGGAAAGCGGCCGCACAGCCCAGCACCGTGCCAAAGAGACGCCAGCCATTGCGCTGGCGGGTAATGGCAAAGCCCGGTTTCATGATGACCAGAATCGTCAGGATGATCCAGTAGCTGTGGGCGGTCAGGGCACTGACCAGGCCCAATTCGCTTTGGAAGTGAGTGCTGAGTGCGCCGACACCCAGTGCCACCATGGAAGCAATACTGACCCGTGCCGCATAGCGAAAGTGCGAGGACTTCAGCTTGAAATTGCTGGTCAGCATGCCCAGCCGTAGCTCCTCGCGCGACAGCATTCGGCTTAGCGATTTATTCAGGTACTGATCAACTGGAAGATTCTGGCTGGCCCGGTGAGACAGGCTGGCCATATGCTCGACGATCCGGTTCAGGTTACGCAGGCGGCGTAACACCTGAACTAATAGTGCATACGTTTCCGGGTCTGATTGAGACATGCCCTGGCGCTTGTATTTCTCCAGCTCGTATTCCATGGCGCGGATCTCTGCTTTGACGCTGGAGCGACGAGTTGTGCGAGCACTGCGTGAAACATTCATGGCAATGCGGCCAATATCCAGCGACAGCTTGTGCAAGCCATCACGCGCAAAAACCATGAAATCGCTGTCGGAAAGTTGGCGGCGCAGGACGGTGTAGTCGGTATAGGTCGCGACCAGCGAGTCCAGAATGCTGACCATATTCAAGAAGATTGTCAGCAGTGCCTTGCGGTGGTGATCGCCTCGTCCATAACCGCGTGGCAGTTCACGCAGCACCACATCACGGGCGGCCTGATGCTTTTCGGTCATATTGGATTGCAGATTGATCAGCCGTCGATAGCAGGCGTCCAGGTCCGAGGTGGAGTCATAGAACTGTGAGCGCGCTTCCATGTATTCCGCTGTGGCAAACAGGGCTACCGCCAGTGTCTGGCGCTCTTCCCGATACCAGAACAGGCGTCGGAACAGGGTGCTGAACAGGTAGTAGGACAGGCCACCGGCAAAGGAGTACAGCGTATGGGCCAGTACCTCGTGAGGCTGCATGGGAAAGCGCATCGTCAAGGTCATCAGCAGCAGGGCGGCAAAACCAATCAGCCCGCCACGACGGCCAAAGACGGAGAACATACTGTACAGAAAGCACAGAAAGGGGACGCACAGCACCAGGAGCAGGGGGGAGCTGGAGGCCAGACCCGTCAGGCCGACTGTGACCGTGCCCAGTGCAATGCCACCGAGCATTTCATTGTTGCGGTAGCGGCGCGGGCCGCCCGGCTGGTCAATGATGGCCACACAGGTGGCCCCCATGGAGGCAATGACGCCAATGTCATAATGACCGAAGAAACGGCCCAAAATAATGACCGGCAACAACACGCCGATGGACTGGCGCAGCCCACCGAAAAAATAGTGGCTATACAGGAATTGTTTTAATTGTGGGATGGGCGATGCCATAAAATACCCGGACAGCTCGTCATGGGTAGACAGTATATCGTTTTACGTATGTAAGCTTTAAGCCTGTTTTTTTGCACTTTACCAACAATCACAGTTGCTCGCTTTGTGCAGTCAAGGTAAAGTAACCAGGTGTTTTTGCTCCATATCCGAGCAAATTGTAGCGAGGCACTGTTAACCGGGCCATCCGCCCGGTTTTTTGCGCCTAAAAACTTTGTTGCTGGCCGCGTCACAAGCGTGGGATGCCAGGACTTCCGTTTCAAGCTAACGCATACGTTTTTGTGTGCACGCACTGGGTGTCGAAGAGTGCAGGCCGGACGGTAATGTGTCTGGGTGGTGTGGTCCTGTGGGCCATGAAGCGCCAGATCATGTTGCTGACATCGGTTCAAGCTCGGACCGTCGTGGTCGATCGATATTGCAGAGCAAGACTGAAAGGAAAACTCATGTCTGAATTAAATGGCGCAGATATTGTCGTGCGCACGCTCGCGGACGAAGGCGTGGAACACGTTTTCGGTTATCCGGGTGGTGCCGTTCTCTATATCTACGACGCAATCTTCAAGCAGGACCGCTTCCAGCACATTCTTGTGCGCCATGAACAGGCCGCTGTTCATGCTGCGGATGCCTATTCCCGTTCGTCTCAAAAAGTGGGTGTGGCACTGGTAACCAGTGGCCCGGGCGTCACCAATGCTGTCACCGGTATTGCAACCGCTTACCTGGACTCCATTCCGATGGTCATCATCAGTGGACAGGTCAGCACCCAGGCAATTGGTGAAGATGCTTTCCAGGAATGTGATGCCATCGGTATCACCCGCCCTTGCGTCAAGCACAACTTTTTGGTGCGCGATGTTCGTGATTTGGCCGATACCATTCGCAAGGCATTTTTCATTGCCACGACGGGCCGCCCTGGTCCTGTGCTGATTGATATCCCCAAAGATATTACGACCGCAACGTGTAAATACACGCCCAAGCGTGGCGAGGTCAAGATGCGCTCCTACGCGCCTGTGACCAAAGGCCACCAGGGGCAGATCAAGAAAGCCGTCCAGATTCTCAATAGCGCCGAGCGCCCACTGATTTACGTCGGTGGTGGCGTGGTGCTGGGTAATGCCGAAAACGAGCTCAATGAGCTGGTCAAGTTAAGCGGTGCTCCGTGCACGACTACCTTGATGGGGCTGGGCGCTTATCCAGGCACGGCCGACCAGTACATCGGCATGCCTGGCATGCACGGTACCTACGAAGCCAATATGACCATGCAGCATTGCGACGTTCTGGTCGCTGTCGGTGCACGGTTTGATGACCGCGTGATCGGCAATACCCGTCACTTTGGTCAGAATCCACGCAAGATCATTCATATTGATATTGATCCCTCCGTGATCTCCAAGCGCGTGAAAGTGGATGTGCCTATCGTAGGCTGTGTTAAAGACGTGCTGACCGAGCTCAACGAGCTGTATGCGCAAAGCCGTCAGGAAGCGCAAAACCCGCCTTCCTTGAACGACTGGTGGAAACAGATCAATGTCTGGCGTGGCAAGAACTCCTTGGCCTACGCCAAGTCGGACGAACTGATCAAGCCGCAATACGTGGTGGAATCCCTGTGGGAAGTGACGGGCGGCAACGCTTTCGTGACCTCCGACGTGGGTCAGCATCAGATGTGGGCGGCTCAGTACTACAAATTCAATAAGCCCCGTCGCTGGATCAATTCCGGTGGCCTGGGCACGATGGGCGTAGGCTTGCCTTACGCAATGGGTGTGCAAATGGCCAACCCTGGCCAGGATGTTGCGGTCATCACGGGTGAAGGTTCTATCCAGATGAACATCCAGGAACTGTCTACGTGTAAACAGTACCGCTTGAGCCCCAAGGTTCTTTGCCTGAACAATCGTTATTTGGGCATGGTGCGCCAGTGGCAGCAAATCGACTACGGCTCGCGTTATTCCGAGTCCTATGTGGATGCACTGCCTGACTTTGTCAAACTGGTGGAAAGCTATGGTCACGTGGGTCTGGAGATCGACAAGCCAGCCGATGTGGTCCCCGCTATTCGCGAAGCCTTCACCACGCACAAAGACCGCCTGGTATTTCTGAACTTCATCACGGACCAAACCGAAAACGTGTTCCCGATGGTGAAAGCAGGCCGCGGCCTGACAGAAATGCTTTTGGGCCCGGACGACCTGTAAGGAGAGAACCATGAAACACGTCATTTCTATCCTTCTGGAAAACGAGCCCGGCGCACTGTCCCGTGTGGTCGGCCTGTTTTCGGCCCGTGGCTATAACATCGAGACCTTGACGGTTGCTCCAACCGAGGACGACACCCTGTCTCGCATGACGATCGTTACCCGAGGGGCGGACGACGTCATCGAGCAGATCACCAAGCACTTGAATCGTCTGGTTGACGTGGTCAAGGTGGTGGATCTGTCCGAAGGCCCTCACATCGAGCGTGAACTCATGCTGATCAAGGTGCGGGCAGTGGGCAAGGAACGTGAAGAGATGAAGCGTATGGCGGATATTTTCCGTGGTCGCATCATTGATGTTACGGACAAGACATACACCATCGAACTGACCGGTGTTCAAGACAAAATTGCTGCTTTCATCAATGCGCTGGATCGTACGGCCATTCTTGAAACAGTGCGCACCGGGGTCTCTGGTGTCAGCCGTGGCGAACGTGTCTTAAAGCTGTAAGCCAAGGCTTTTTCAGGACATAATTACCGCTTTTATTCAGGGGGCTGCTTTTCAAGGCGGCTCCTTGTAAAGGGTAAACACGGCCTGGTGCTGTGTAGACCGCGGTGGCCTGTTCTGGAAGTAATGAGTCAAGGTCTTTTTTGTGCCGCTGCTGCATGAGCGGCCATTCTCGAATTGCTGTTTAAGCGAAATTATTAAATTTGGAGCACCTGAAATGAAAGTTTTCTACGACAAGGATTGTGATCTTTCCCTGATCAAAGGCAAGACCGTTGCCATCATCGGTTACGGCTCGCAAGGCCACGCCCACGCCCTGAACCTGCACGAATCCGGCGTGAACGTGGTTGTTGGTCTGCGTAAAGGCGGCGCCTCCTGGAGCAAAGCCGAGAACGCTGGCCTGAAAGTTCAGGAAGTGGCTGAGGCCGTCAAGGGTGCTGATGTCGTCATGATCTTGTTGCCTGACGAAAACATTGCTGAGGTTTACCGCAACCAGGTTGCTGAAAACATCAAGCCCGGCGCTGCTCTGGCGTTTGCTCACGGCTTTAACGTTCACTACGGCCAAGTTGTGCCACGTGACGATATCGACGTCATCATGATTGCTCCCAAGGCTCCAGGTCACACCGTTCGCGGTACCTACAGCCAAGGCGGCGGTGTTCCTCACCTGATCGCTGTGTACCAGGACAAGACCGGCGCTGCTCGCGACGTGGCTCTGTCTTACGCATCCGCTAACGGTGGTGGCCGTGCCGGTATCATCGAAACCAACTTCCGCGAAGAAACCGAAACCGACTTGTTCGGCGAACAGGCTGTTCTGTGCGGTGGTGCCGTTGAGCTGATCAAGGCTGGCTTCGACACGCTGGTTGACGCGGGTTACGCTCCTGAAATGGCTTACTTCGAGTGCTTGCACGAGCTCAAGCTGATCGTGGACTTGATCTACGAAGGCGGTATCGCCAACATGAACTACTCGATCTCCAACAACGCTGAATACGGCGAATACGAGACCGGTCCGAAGATTGTTACCGACGAAACCCGCAAAGCCATGCGTCAGTGCCTGGAAGACATCCAGACTGGTGTGTACGCCAAGAACTTCATCCTGGAAAACGCCGCTGGCGCTCCTACTCTGATCTCGCGTCGTCGTATCAACGCCGAATCGCAGATCGAGCAAGTGGGTAGCAAGCTGCGCTCCATGATGCCTTGGATTGCCGCTAACAAGCTGGTTGATAAGTCCAAGAACTAAGTTTGATATCGGGGCAGTTCCATAAGCTGTCCTGGTCTTGAACCTGAACCGGCTGACGTCTTGCGGCGTCAGCCGGTTTTTTATTGCTGCAAGAATTTGACCTTCAACGCAGCTTCTGCTTGGGCTAAAAGCAAGCGTGGAAGCGCCTTGTTCTCGTCTTATAGCCGTATTGGTGAGGGCGCGATAAAATGCAGTGCTTGATTGGTCTATCGTGCCCCTGTCGGGGTGGCGCGCAAGCGGGTTCGATAAAATCCATTATTTATCCGCGAACTCCCTGGCCGCAGGCCCCTTGGCCATTTCTGTTCGCTCTGGCTTATATTTGCTGGAATTATTCGCACTCTGTAGCTTTGTGGACAATGCTACATTTGAGTGTTCAGTCCTTAGCAACAACTCTTAAAGCATAAATTATGCCCAATTTGCTCAATGATGAAACACGTCGTCGGCGTAGCATCTATCTTCTGCCCAACGCATTTACGACCGCCAATCTGTTTGCGGGGTTTTATGCCGTTGTGCAGGCCATGAATGGCCGTTTTGAAGCGGCGGCCATCGCCATTTTCCTGGCGCTGGTATTTGATGGCATGGATGGGCGGGTCGCTCGTTTAACCAACACCCAGTCCGCCTTTGGCGAGCAGTACGACTCCATGGCTGACATGATTTCTTTTGGTGCGGCACCCGCGCTGGTCATGTATGTCTGGGCCATGCAGGGTTTGGGGCGCTGGGGATGGTTGGCTGCCTTTATTTACGTGGCCGGTGGAGCATTGCGCCTGGCTCGTTTCAATACCAATATTGAAGTGGTCGACAAGCGCTTTTTCCAGGGTTTGCCAAGCCCGGCCGCTGCTGCGCTGGTGGCCGGCTTTGTTTGGCTGGCCGTGGACAACAAGCTGTCCTTGCAAGTGAACGTCATTCCCTGGGTTGCCTTTGGCTTGACCATTTATGCCGGTCTGGCCATGGTGTCCAATGCGCCTTTCTATAGTGGCAAGTCCTTTGCGGTCAGCCGTAGCGTACCGTTCTGGGCCATGCTGCTTTTTGTGCTGGTCTTTGTGTTTGTCTCTACTGATCCCCCTGTGTTCCTGTTTGGCTTGTTCTGCCTGTATGGTTTGTCGGGTTGGTTCGTTATGGCCTGGCGCTGGCGTCGGGCCCGAGCCTTGGCACGACTTCGGCGTGGAAACAACTAAAATACTCGGCTTGAGCGGGTTTTCAGGTTGAAATGCTTAACGCCTTCTCCAGTTTTTAGCTATAATCGTTTGCTTGCATCGGACCTTGGTCTGGTGCGTTCAATTTCATTTTCAACACGTTAGGGCACCTCGGTCCTAACGCAAGTCTTAGAGGCTAAATAAAATGGCAGTTGCAGATATCAAAAAAGTCGATATCGTTTCCGAGTTTCAGCGTAAACAAGGCGATACAGGCTCCCCAGAAGTGCAAGTGGCTTTGCTGACCGCTCGCATCAACGAATTGACTGGCCACTTCAAGGCTCACAACAAAGATCACCACTCCCGTCGTGGTCTGTTGCGCATGGTTAGCCGTCGTCGCAAATTGCTGGATTACCTGAAAGGTCGTAATCCAGACGCTTACCGTGCTTTGATCGAAAAACTCGGTCTGCGTAAGTGATACCGGGGCTGGCTCCCCGCTAAACAACCGTGCATTCGGCGAACTGGTTTCGCTGTGTGCACGGTTTTTTTATTGTAAGGATTCTCCTAATGTTCAATAAAGTCACCAAGTCTTTCCAGTACGGCGAACATACCGTCGTTCTGGAAACCGGCGAAATCGCACGTCAGGCGTCAGGTGCCGTGCTGGTTTCGATTGAAGACACGGTTGTGTTGGCCACTGTTGTTGGCAAAAGTGAAGCGAAAGCAGGTCAGGATTTTTTCCCTCTGACCGTTGATTACGTCGAAAAAACCTACTCCGCTGGCAAGATCCCTGGTGGTTTCTTCAAGCGTGAAGGCCGTCAGTCCGAGCGCGAAATCCTGATCTCTCGCTTGATCGACCGCCCACTGCGCCCTCTGTTTCCTGAAGGCTTCTACAACGAAGTTCAGGTCATTATTCACACGGTATCGGTCAATCCCGAAATTGATCCTGATATCGCTGCCATGATTGGTGCCTCGGCTGCCCTGGCTATTTCCGGCATTCCTTTCAACGGTCCTGTGGGCGCTGCTCGCGTGGGTTACGTTGATGGCCAGTACGTGCTGAACCCATCCGCCACTCAGCTGAAATCCTCGGCTCTGGATCTGGTTGTGGCCGGTACCGAACAAGCTGTGCTGATGGTTGAGTCCGAAGCCAAGCAATTGTCTGAAGAGATCATGCTGGGTGGTGTGGTGTTTGCTCACGAGCAAATGCAAGCAGCCATCAACTGCATTCACGAACTGGTTGAAGAAGCTGGCAAGCCCGAGTGGGATTGGCAGCCTGCCGCAGTTAACGAAAGCCTGCTGGCTTCGGTAACCGCTGCCGCTGAAGAGGGCCTGACACAAGCCTACCAAACTCGCGAAAAACAGGCTCGTACCGAGCAAGTGCGCGCTGTTTACGCTCAAGTTAAAGAAACGGTCAAGGCTCAAGCTGAAGCCGCCGGTCAGGCCTTGCCTGATATGGTTGCCGTCGAAAACATGATGTTCGACCTGGAAAGCAAGATCGTGCGTTCGCGCATCTTGAGCGGTGAGTCCCGTATTGACGGTCGCGACACCCGTACCGTTCGTCCTATCAGCATCCGTCTGGGCGTTCTGCCTCGTGCTCACGGTAGCGCCTTGTTCACGCGTGGCGAAACTCAGGCTTTGGTGGTGACCACCCTGGGTACCAAGCAAGACGAGCAGATCATTGATTCGATTATGGGCGAGTACCGTGATCGCTTCATGATGCACTACAACATGCCTCCGTTCGCCACCGGCGAAGCTGGCCGTTTCGGCGCTCCCAAGCGTCGTGAAATCGGTCACGGTCGTCTGGCCAAGCGTGCTTTGACTCCCTTGCTGCCAGCCGCTGAAGATTTCCAGTACTCCATCCGCGTGGTGTCCGAGATCACTGAATCTAACGGTTCCTCCTCCATGGCATCCGTGTGTGGTGGCTCTCTGTCCATGATGGATGCTGGTGTGCCTGTGCAGGATCACGTGGCTGGTGTGGCCATGGGTCTGATCAAGGAAGGCAACAAGTTTGCTGTGCTGACTGACATTCTGGGTGACGAAGATCACCTGGGCGATATGGACTTCAAGGTTGCCGGTACCGAGAAAGGTATTACTGCTTTGCAGATGGACATCAAGATCCAGGGCATCACCAAGGAAATCATGCAGGTTGCATTGGCTCAGGCTCACGAAGGCCGTATGCACATCCTGGGCAAGATGAAAGAATCCATCGACGGTTCCCGTACCGAGATGTCCGAATTCGCGCCTCGCATGCTGACCGTGAAGATCAACCCCGAGAAGATTCGTGACGTGATTGGTAAGGGGGGTGCCACCATCCGCGCCCTGACCGAAGAAACCGGTACACAGATCGATATTTCGGATGACGGCACCATCACTATCGCCAGCGCCGATCTGGACAAGGCCCGCGAAGCCGAGCGTCGTATCAAAGAACTGACCGCCGAAGTTGAAGTGGGTCAGGAATACGAAGGCCCCGTGATGCGCTTGCTGGACTTTGGTGCGATTGTGCAAGTGCTGCCAGGCCGTGATGGCTTGCTGCATATCTCCGAGATTGCCAACTACCGTATCGCCAACATCAATGACGTGCTGAAAGTGGGTCAGGTTGTTAAGGTCAAGGTCATCGAAGCTGACGAGAAAGGTCGTCTGCGTCTGTCGATCAAGGCAATCGGCGGTATTGAAGCCCAAGGCGGCCCAGCCGCTCCTGCTGCTTCCTGATAGCGTTTACAGTCTGCATGAAGAAAAACCCGCCGAAAGGCGGGTTTTTTGCGTTTGGCTGCTTTTTGGGAGAGGGGCTGCGTATTGGGTTGTGTCAGGAGCTGGAGGGTAATCTGTTGGTGCTGTACCTGTACCTGTACCTGTACCTGTACCTGTACCTGTACCTGTACCTGTACCTGTACCTGTACCTGTGCTTGTTATGCCAGTGGTTTCAGTCGTAGTCGTAGTTGTAGTTGTAGTTGTAGTTGTGGCTTTGCTTGTTGTTGGTTCGCTATTTCTGAGCTGTTTGCTTCTCGGGGCGGTTTCGGTCCAGGAGGGGCTGGAGAGGCTTTACGGAGCGGAGGGATAAACAGTCGGTCAGGTTCAGGTGGCGGTTGCAGGGCGATGGCTTGGATTGGTTTTCAGGCAGGACGCAAAAAAGCCCGCTTTGAAGCGAGCTTTTTTGATTGGTACTTATTTGTCACGAGCGAATAAAAACCGAGGTTTTTATGGTGGGCAAAGAGATTTGCCAGCTATCGTGAATATTTGGTGCATCCAGCCGGAATCGAACCGGCACGATCAAAGATCGAGGGATTTTAAGTCCCTTGCGTCTACCAATTCCGCCATGGATGCAGCGGGAGATGATGGCGGAAGCGGTGAGATTCGAACTCACGGATGGGTTACCCCATCGCCGGTTTTCAAGACCGGTCCATTCAACCGCTCTGGCACGCTTCCTATTCCTTGGGCTTTTTCCCGGCACGCTCTTCGTGTGAAAAGCACGACGGCCAGGAAAGCCTTAAAGTGTAACGTATAAATTTGCCAACGTCATGGAAATAATCTGTTTTCATGGCAGGAATAGGGGTGTTGATACCAGTGCCTGTGATAGATTGCAGCAAGTAAGGTGGCTTTTTGTTGTTTGTCTTTTGGCCGCGCTGGAAAAAATAGTCTAGAGATTAGGGAGTAGGTATGCGAGTTGTGGAGATTACCGAGTTTGGAAAGCCGGAAGTGTTGCGAGTGGGCGAGCGCCCCATGCCACAAACAGGTCCTGGTGAGGTGCTGGTCAAGGTGCTGGCGGCGGGCGTGAACCGTCCGGACGTCTTGCAACGAGCAGGCGCTTACCCGCCACCGGCTGATGCCTCTGATATTCCTGGTCTGGAACTGGCCGGTGAAATCGTATCGGGCGATGTGCAGGGTAGTGAGTTCAAGATTGGTGATCAGGTCTGTGCGTTGGTTACTGGTGGTGGCTATGCCGAATATTGTGTGGTGCCAGTACAGCAGTGCTTGCCTATTCCTGCGGGTTTCAGCTTGCTTGAAGCGGCGGGCCTGCCAGAAACCTTCTTTACGGTCTGGAGCAATGTGTTTGAGCGTGGCCAATTGAGCAAGGGCGAAACCTTGCTGGTTCATGGTGGTGCCAGTGGCATTGGAACGACAGCCATTCAGTTGGCAGTGGCTTTGGGGCATACGGTGTATGCCACGGCTGGCAGCGACGAGCGCGTAGAGGCCATTCATCGTCTGGGCGGGATTGGTATCAACTACAAAACCGAGGTTTACGAAGACGTCATCAAGAGCAAAACAGGTGGTCGTGGCGTGGATGTGATTCTGGATATGGTTTCTGGTGATTACATCAACCGGGATTTGACGTGCCTGGCCGATGACGGCCGTATCGTCATTATTGCTTTGCTGGGTGGGGTGAAGGCCACGATTAATTGTGGTGAGATTCTGCGTCGTCGTCTGACTATTACCGGCTCAACCTTGCGCTCTCGTTCTGTAGAGTTCAAGGCGCAACTGGCTCAGGCGCTGAAAGCGCGAGTCTGGCCTTTGCTGGAAGCAGGGCAGGTTCGCCCCTTGATTCACGCCACTTTCCCTCTGGAAAAAGCCAGTGAAGCGCACGCCATGATGGAGGCGGGTGAGCAGGTGGGCAAGATCATTCTTATTCCTTAAAAGCTGCGAGGGGTGGCGTGGCCGCCCCTTTTCTTATCGTGTTGAAATGAATTTTCTGCTAAATATGCGCGAAATGGATTCGCTCACGCTACAATAGTCGGTTAGCTGCGCCTTGATTGTGGGCGTTGGTGTAACTTTTTGACTGGCATCAAGGGAGCAATGAGCGTACATTCTTCGCGTAAACGACTGGTTGCGGGTAATTGGAAATTAAATGGCTCGCTTGATGGCAACAGCCGTCTGCTGCAAGAACTGCTCGTTCAGCCTGATGCTCAGGCAGATTGTGATGTGCTTGTATGCGTTCCTTATGTGTATTTGTCCCAGGTGGCAGGTATCTTGAAAGATTCGACCATCGCGGTCGGTGCTCAAGATGTCAGTGTCCACGCCAAGGGGGCGTATACCGGGGAGATCTCGGCGGCAATGCTGGTTGATGTGGGTTGTCGTTGGGTGATTGTCGGGCATTCCGAACGTCGTCAGTATCATCAGGAAAGCAGTGCTCAAGTCGCCGCCAAAGTTATTGCGGCACTGGATGCGGGCTTGACGCCGATTGTCTGTATTGGCGAGCAGTTGGCCGATCGTGAGGCAGGGCAGGAAACCTGTGTGGTGCAAGATCAACTCGAACCTATCAAGGCTCTTGGGGCCGAGGTGGTTTCCAAACTGGTGCTGGCCTATGAGCCGGTCTGGGCGATTGGTACGGGTCTGACCGCAACGCCGGAGCAAGCGCAGCAAATGCATCAGCAGATTCGTGCCTACATGGAATCGGATCAGTTGCGTATTTTGTACGGTGGCAGTGTGAAAGCGGATAATGCCGCAGAGCTGTTTGCCATGCCGGATATTGATGGTGCCTTGGTGGGTGGTGCGTCTTTGGATGCACAGGAATTTTTACGTATTGTGGCCGCTTAAAGGGTCTGGAGTCTTTAAATGCAAGATTGGATGTCTTCCGTTCTGATGGCGGTGCAGGTTATCTCCTCGCTGTTGATTATTGGTCTGGTTCTGCTGCAGCAAGGCAAGGGCGCTGATATGGGCTCGGCCTTTGGTGGTGGCTCGGCGGGTAGTGTGTTCGGCGCAGCAGGTGCGGCCAACTTTTTGTCGCGCATGACCAAATGGGCTGCAATTGTCTTTTTTGTGTCTACTGGCGGTTTGGCTTGGGTAGCTCATCACCCAGCCCAAAAAGCTGATGCGGGTGTGATGCAGGGGTATGAATCCTCTGTGCCTGGTGCAGCTTCATCGGGTGCTGCTTCGGTTCCTGCGCCAGCGGCTTCTGTACCTGCAGCGGTTCCTTCGGCAGCCCCTGAACCAAGCGCGCCAGCAGTTCCTGCTGCTGAGTAAGTCTGGCCTATTTGTGGGGGTCTTGTCGCTCTCTATAAGGGCTCACAAAGGTCACGCGCAGGATCTGAAGGTGCGATATCGAAGCCCGCTTTAAGGCGGGCTTCATTTATTTAGTGACGTTTATGCAAAATATGCCTGAGTACGGGCTTTTTTGGGTGTTTGGGCTTGTTTTGTACTGACAGTCTTACTTTTGTCATGCTAATATCGCTGTCTTGATTGCTTGCCGACGTGGTGGAATTGGTAGACACGCTATCTTGAGGGGGTAGTGGCGAAAGCTGTACGAGTTCGAGTCTCGTCGTCGGCACCAAACTAAAAAGTAAGAAAGCTTTGTGATTGCAGAGCCTGGAAATAAAACCTGATCCTGAAAAGGGCAGGTTTTTTTTTGCCATTTTTTTGGTGCTTAGTGTCTTGCTCAAATTGTAGGGTTTTGGGGTGTGTTGGGGTGTTTGTTCTGGTTTGAAAAGGGTTTCGGCTGAGTCGGCACGTTCTGAGTTTTGTTAAATCTTTGTTTCTCATAATATGAGAAATTGTTGTGACGACTGCTTTGGAGGTCCCGGGTTTGGGATGGGCTTTGGAGGCTTACTTCTAGTTAGGCAGCAGGGTTTGTTTTTTTGTTGTGTTTCCATAGAGCCAGTATTGGCGAACGATTGCCAGCAGAAGTTAAAGCAAGTTCTTAAGAGGGTTTTGGCTTTAGCTCGCTAATTGTCGTCCTTGGTTGGGGGGGGCTTGGAAAGCCGCTATAAGTGGGTTTTTGTTGTGTATAGCCAACAAGCTGTGCACAAAGATTCACGTTTCCGAAGGGTTTCGTAGTCAAGCGACGGGAATTTTGATGCAATAGCGTTAACTTCCCATCGCGGAGTTAGAAAGAGCAGCAGCACTGTTGTAGTTGGGCTGCTCTGATTTACTCAAATCTACGGAGATTTCTTACATGAAAAAGACTCTGCTCGCTGCTGCTCTGATGGCCGGCTTCGCTGGCGTCGCACACGCAGAAACGTCTGTCACCCTGTACGGTATTCTGGACGGTGGTATCGGTTACCAAAAATTCAAAGGCACTGAAAACTACACCTCCAACGGTAACGGTGGCTCTTACGAACAGAAGAAAACCGGTATGATCAACGGCATCCAGTCGGGTAACCGCTGGGGTCTGAAAGGTTCCGAAGATCTGGGTGATGGCCTGCGCGCTGTATTCCAACTGGAAAGCGGCTTTGACCTGTCCACCGGTAAATCCGCTCAAGGTGGTCGTCTGTTCGGTCGTCAGGCCACTTTGGGTCTGGCTGGTGACAGCTGGGGTCAACTGGACTTCGGTCGCCAAACTAACATCGCCTCCAAATACCTGCCAGGCGTAGCCGATCCTTTCGGCGGTGGTTTCGACCAAGCTAACATCGGTGGTGCTTTCACAGCTGCTAACACCCCTCGTTACGACAACATGGTCATGTACCAAACCCCTAACTTCTCCGGCTTCCAGTTTGGCGTTGGTTACTCCTTCAATGCTGACGGTGCTCAAGAGTACAAAATTAACGAAGTTGGTAACAACCTAGACGGTCTGGAGCGCAACCAGCGCGCTGTGACCACTGGTCTGCGTTACGTTAACGGTCCTATCGGTGTTGCTCTGACATACGATCAGTTCAAGACTGCTGAGAGCCGTGCCGGTAATCAGGTTGTTGGTGGTGACACTGTCAAGTCTTGGAACATTGGTGGTAGCTACGACTTTGAAGTTGTGAAGGCTTACTTGGCTTTCGGTCAAACCCGTGACGGTTTGTTCGCTGCCCAGTCTTACAGCGGTTTTGGCTTGGGTGACTTGTTTGCTTCCAATCCTGCTTTGAATGATAGCCTGGACGGCCTGAAAGTTAACTCCTACTTGGTCGGTTTGTCCGCTCCTGTGGGTGCCGGTACTGTGATGGGTTCTTGGACGATGGCTGATCCTCGTTCGGCTCCAGACACGCTGGCTAACAGCAATGCGTCGTGGGAAATGAAGAAACAGCACACGTTCAGCCTGGGTTACAGCCACCCACTGAGCAAGCGCACGAACGTGTACGCAATTGGTTCCTACGCCAAGAACGTGTACTTCATGCCTGATGCTAAGTCGACTCTGATCGGCGTTGGTCTGCGTCACCAGTTCTAATCGTTTCGCGTAGCTTGCCTACGCGTTGCGAAAGGCGAATTTTCGGATTCGTCTGAACTGCAGAAGTATAAAAAGCCATCCTTCGGGATGGCTTTTTATTGCCGTTTTTTGAGGTGTCTGTTTAAGTTCGTTTGGGCTATAGGGGCTTTATTTGGTTTTGCTGCTCGTGCTGATGAGTGTGTTGGTATGAGTTTGTTGTTGAGTTAAGGTTGTGGGTTTCTTGGGGTGGTGCTCTGTTGTTGTGGTGTAGGGTCTGGGTCTGGGGCTGCAGCTGGAGTGCGTGCTAAGTCCGTCTAACAGACGTTGCGACTGCTTGGTCTTGTTTGGCTTGCTTACAAAATAAGCAGGAAAAATCCTTTTCTTCTGCTTGGTGGCTGACATTTACCTTACAAAAACGAGTAAGATGTTTAATTGAGGTCTACAATCGCAACCCTTAATAGAATAAATAATCAATAGTTGAAGGGTTTCCAGTCAGGTAGCTGACAGTTTTTGCGGCGTGGGTGCAACACCCGCGCATAGATGTAATGCTTTGGGGTTATCCCCCAAAACTGTGCTCTCAAAATGCTACAATCCAAGAGTTTATTTACTGCGATTGGATGCTTTGCATGAACCTGCAAGAGTACTTTCCCGTTTTGCTATTTATCATCGTTGCCACTGGGATTGGCCTGGCTTTACTTTTGGTCGGTCGAGTGCTCGGTCCTAACCGGCCCGATGCTGAAAAGCTCTCTCCTTACGAATGCGGTTTTGAAGCATTCGGCGATTCGCGCATGAAGGTGGACATTCGTTACTACCTGATCGCGATTCTGTTCATCATGTTCGATCTGGAAATCGCTTTTCTGTTTCCCTGGGCTATGGCCAATGGAACAGTAGGCCTGGTCGGTTTCTGGACCGTTATGGCGTTCCTGGCCGTTTTGACGGTCGGTTTTATCTACGAATGGAAAAAAGGCGCTCTGGATTGGGAATAACCCATTCATAGAGAACCCTGTCGGGGTTTTCGCGTCTGCTGCTGGGCATAAGGGGCACGAGGATGCGTCTTGATGACAGCGGGTTTGGTCAGCAACAGGATAGGCCGGGGCTTCCCAGGCTCTGATCCGGCAAAAGGCAACTACTATGGCTATCGACGGCATTCTCAAAGAAGGTTTTGTGACGACCAGTGCAGACAAGTTTCTGAACTGGGCAAAAACAGGGTCCATGTGGCCCATGACATTTGGTCTGGCCTGTTGTGCAGTGGAAATGATGCACGCTGGTGCGGCTCGTTATGACCTGGACCAGTTTGGCATTATTTTTCGTCCCAGCCCTCGTCAATCTGACTTGATGATTGTGGCGGGCACTCTGTGCAACAAGATGGCGCCTGCCTTGCGCAAGGTGTACGACCAGATGGCTGAGCCACGCTGGGTTGTTTCCATGGGCTCCTGTGCCAATGGTGGCGGTTACTACCACTACTCTTACTCGGTTGTGCGCGGCTGTGACCGCATCGTGCCGGTAGACGTGTACGTGCCGGGCTGTCCTCCAACCGCTGAGGCTTTGGTTTACGGCTTGCTCCAAATGCAGAACAAGATCCGTTTGACCAATACCATCGCACGCTGAACGGTTAGAACAGGCTAAACAAGACTATGACACGGCTAGAAACTTTAAAAACCAACTTGCTCTCTATTCTTGGTGAGCAGGCTGCGTTGACGCAAGCGCGCAATGAACTCACTTTGGAAGTGCCGGTTGATGCATGGCTCGATACCTGCACACTGCTGCGTGACCACGCTGACTTGCGCTTTGAGACCTGTATTGATTTGTGCGGGATTGATTATTCCGCCTGGAAAGCACCCACCTATCAGGCTGCATCGGCTCAGTTTCCCCACCGCTTTGCTGTTGTGTTGCACTTGATGTCCTTGAAGCACAACTGGCGTTTGCGTGTGCGCTGCTTTGTGCCAAACGACGATTTCCCCGCTTTGCCAACCCTGTTCGAGGTCTGGCCTTCGGTGAACTGGTTCGAGCGCGAGGCGTTTGACCTGTACGGCATTATTTTCGAGAACCACCCTGATCTGCGTCGCATCCTGACCGACTACGGTTTCATCGGCCATCCGTTCCGCAAAGACTTCCCCATCTCCGGCTACGTCGAAATGCGCTATGACACCGAGCAGAAGCGGGTCATTTACCAGCCCGTCACCATCGAGCCGCGTGAGATCACGCCACGTGTGGTGCGCGAGGATGATTACGGAATTGGGCGATAAGCATCATGGCAGAAATTCAAAACTACACCCTGAACTTTGGTCCTCAGCACCCCGCCGCACACGGTGTGTTGCGTTTGGTGCTTGAGCTGGACGGCGAAGTTATTCAGCGTGCTGACCCTCATATTGGTCTGTTGCACCGCGCCACCGAGAAACTGGCCGAAAACCGCACTTTTCTGCAAACCCTGCCTTATATGGACCGCTTGGACTATGTGTCCATGATGGTGAATGAACACGCCTACTGTATGGCTGTGGAGCGTCTGGTCGGTGTGCAGGTGCCTTTGCGTGCCCAGTACATCCGCGTCATGTTTGACGAGATCACTCGCATTCTGAACCACCTGATGTCCGTGGGTTCGCATGCGCTGGACGTGGGTGCCATGGCCGTGTTTCTGTACGCCTTTCGCGAGCGCGAAGACCTGATGGACTGCTACGAAGCGGTCTCCGGTGCTCGTTTGCACGCAGCTTACTACCGTCCAGGTGGCGTGTACCGTGATCTGCCCGGCAGCATGCCCCAGTACAAGGCCAACAAATACCGCTCCGACAAAGAACTGAAAGCCATGAACGAAGCGCGTTCAGGTTCCTTGCTGGATTTCATTGAAGACTTCACCAACCGTTTCCCTGCTTGTGTTGACGAGTACGAGACCTTGCTGACCGATAACCGTATCTGGAAGCAGCGTTTGGTGGGCGTAGGTGTGGTCGACGCTGATCGCGCCAAGGCGCTGGGCTTTACCGGCCCCATGCTGCGTGGTTCGGGCGTGGAGTGGGATCTGCGCAAGATGCAGCCCTACGAAGTCTACGACCGCGTCGAGTTTGATATTCCTGTGGGTCGCAACGGTGACTCTTACGACCGTTACCTGGTTCGTATCGCAGAAATGCGCGAGAGTAACCGCATCATCCGTCAGTGTGTGCAGTGGCTGCGCAACAACCCCGGCCCTGTCATCACGGATAACCACAAAGTGGCGCCGCCGTCGCGCGAACGCATGAAAACCGGGATGGAGGACCTGATCCACCATTTCAAACTGTTCTCCGAAGGGATGCACGTGCCGACTGGCGAAGTGTATGCCGGTGTGGAGCATCCCAAGGGCGAGTTTGGCATTTATCTGGTATCTGACGGCGGCAACAAGCCTTACCGCATGAAGATCCGTGCTCCGGGCTTCGTCCACTTGCAGGCCCTCGATGAAATGAGCCGCGGTCACATGATTGCTGACGCGGTCACGATCATCGGTACGCAGGACATTGTGTTTGGCGAGATCGACCGTTAAGGTCGCGCCTGGAAAAACGGAACCGAATTATGTTGCTTTCCGAAAAAGCCTACCAACAGATAGATAAGGAACTGAGCAAGTTCCCGGCAGATCAACGTCGCTCTGCCATCATGGCCTCCCTGGCCATTGCCCAGCAGGAAAAAGGCTGGGTATCGCCAGAAATTATCGAGGATGTTGCCCAATACATTGGCGTGGAGCCGATCGCGGTGCAGGAGGTTGCGACCTTCTACAACATGTTCCACACCAAACCCGTTGGTCGCGTCACTATTTCCGTTTGCACCAACTTGCCCTGTGCGCTGCGTGATGGCGTCAAGGCTGGCGAATACCTGAAAGAGAAGCTGGGTATCGAATATGGTGAAACCACGGCGGACGGCCAGTTCTCACTGATCATGGGAGAGTGCATGGGTTCATGTGGTGATTCGCCCGTCATGTTGCTGAACAATCAGCACATGTGCGTGCGCATGGAAGCCGAGCGCATTGATGCCATGCTCGAAGAATTGAAGACACACGGAGAATCGGCATGATTGCACCGGACATTCTGCGCAAGTTCGCTCAGGGATTGGAACCTAACCCTGGTGGCGACCTGTCGCGCAGCATGATTTTTCATGATCGTCATATTCAGCCACAGATTCTGGCTGGTTTGAACGGCGACAACTGGGGCCTGGAAGAGTACGTCAAGCGTGGTGGCTATGAAGCCCTGCGTAAAGTATTGACCACTGGCATGAAGCCCGAAGACGTGATTGCTGAAGTCAAGACTTCGGCGTTACGTGGTCGTGGTGGTGCAGGTTTCCCATCAGGTTTGAAGTGGAGCTTCATGCCTCGCAGCTTGCCCGGTCAAAAGTACCTGGTATGTAACTCTGACGAGGGTGAGCCCGGCACTTTTAAAGACCGCGATATTCTGCGTTTTAACCCGCACATCGTGATCGAAGGCATGGCCATTGCCGCCTACGCCATGGGCATTACCGTCGGCTACAACTACATCCACGGTGAAGTGTTTGAAATCTATCAGCGTTTTGAAGAAGCGCTGGAGCAGGCCCGCGCGGCAGGCTTTCTGGGTGACAAGATCCTGGGGTCGGACTTCAGCTTCCAACTGCATGCGTTCCACGGCTACGGCGCCTACATTTGCGGTGAAGAAACCGCATTGCTGGAGTCCCTGGAGGGCAAGAAGGGCCAGCCTCGCTTCAAGCCACCATTTCCAGCCAGTTTCGGTCTGTACGGCAAGCCAACGACCATCAACAATACCGAAACCTTCGCGGCTGTACCCTGGATTCTGCGCAACAGCGGCCAGGAATACCTGGAAGTAGGTATCCCTAACGCCGGCGGCACCAAGATCTTCTCCATTACTGGCGACGTAGAGCGTCCCGGCAATTACGAAGTGCCTTTGGGTACCCCCTTTGCCACCTTGCTGGAACTGGCCGGTGGCATGCGTGACGGTCGCAAACTGAAAGCGGTGATCCCCGGTGGTTCCAGCTCGCCCGTTTTGCCCGCTGACATCATGATGGCCACCAACCTGGACTATGACTCCATTGCCAAGGCGGGTTCCATGCTGGGTTCGGGCGCTGTCATCGTGATGGACGAGACGCGCTGCATGGTCAAGTCCCTGCTGCGCCTGTCTTATTTTTACTATCACGAAAGCTGCGGCCAGTGTACGCCGTGCCGGGAAGGCACAGGCTGGTTGTGGCGTATGGTGCATCGTATCGAGAACGGTCAAGGTCGTCCGGAAGATCTGGACATGCTCGACGACATCGCACACAACATCATGGGCCGCACCATTTGCGCCCTGGGTGATGCTGCGGCCATGCCGGTGCGCAGTTTCGTTAAGCATTTCCGCGACGAGTTCGCACACCACATCGAGCATAAAGGCTGTGTGGTGCCTCAATATTTGTAGGCCAGGACAACGTAATGGTAGAACTCACCATCGATGGCATTAAAGTTGACGCCCCGGAAGGCAGCATGGTCATTCAGGCTGCCCATGACGCCGGGGTCTACGTGCCGCACTTCTGTTATCACAAAAAACTGAGTATTGCCGCCAACTGCCGCATGTGTTTGGTGGACGTGGAAAAAGCGCCCAAGCCTTTGCCTGCTTGCGCCACTCCCGTCACCAACGGCATGGTTGTGCGTACTCGTTCGGAAAAAGCTGTGGCTGCTCAAAAGAGCGTCATGGAATTTCTGCTGATCAACCACCCTCTGGATTGCCCCGTGTGTGACCAGGGCGGTGAGTGTCAGCTGCAGGATCTGGCCGTGGGTTACGGTGGCTCCGAGTCGCGCTACAAGGAAGAAAAGCGCGTCGTGGCCGCCAAATCCATGGGCCCGCTGATTTCGACCGAAGCCATGCAGCGTTGCATTCACTGCACCCGCTGCGTGCGTACTGGTGAAGAAATCGCCGGTGTCCAAGAGGTTGGTATGCTCAACCGTGGCGAACACGCCGAAATCACCACCTTTGTGGGTCGCGCAGTCGAGTCCGAATTGTCGGGCAATATGATTGACGTTTGTCCCGTGGGTGCCTTGTTGTCCAAACCTTTCCGTTTCAATGCCCGTACCTGGGAATTGGCCCGTCGTCGCAGCGTTAGCCCGCACGACAGCGTGGGTGCCAACCTGGTACTGCAAGCCAAGATGGACAAGGTACTGCGTGTTGTTCCTTTCGAGAACGACGAAGTCAACGAGTGCTGGATCAGCGACCGTGACCGTTTCTCCTACGAAGGCCTGTACACCGAAGACCGTCTGACTCGCCCCATGGTGCGTGGTGATGATGGCCAGTGGCGTGAAGCCTCCTGGAACGACGCCATGCAAACCATCGTTGCCGGCATGAATGCCGTACGCGAGAAGTTTGGTGCAGATCAACTGGGCTGTATTGGTTCGGCTACCTCCACAACCGAAGAACTGGCTTTGCTGGCTCGTCTGGGTCGTGCGCTGGGTACCGAAAACGTGGACTTCCGTCTGCGTCAAACCGATGCCCGTCTGGACGGCGCTCTGGCCGGTGTGCCTTGGTTGGGTATGCCTCTGACGGCCTTGAACGAGCTGGATCGCGTTCTGGTCGTAGGTTCCTTCCTGCGCAAAGATCACCCCTTGATGGCTCAGCGTCTGCGTCAGGCAGTCAAACGCGGTGCTCAAGTTTCCTTTATTGATTCGGCTGCCGATAATCCATTGTTCAATGCGATTGCTGGCCGCATGACGGTGGCTCCCAGCCAGTTGGCCAATTCCTTGGCTCAAGTGCTGGTTGCTGTTGCCAAAGCCAAGGACAGCGCTGTTCCTGCTGGTCTGGAAGGCGTACAGGTTTCTGCTGAAGCTCAGCAGATTGCTGACAGCCTGGCCTCCGGCGAACGTGTGGCTATCTTGCTGGGCAATATGGCTGTCAACTCGGATCAGGCCAGCGTGATTGCTGCTAACGCCAATGCCATTGCACAGGCTAGCGGTGCCAAGCTGGGTTTCCTGACTGCCGGTGGTAACACGGTGGGTGGTTACCTGGCCAACGCCGTACCGGGTAAGGGCGGTCTGACCGCCGAGCAAATGCTGGCTCAAACCCTGCGTGCTTACCTGGTTTTAAATGTCGAGCCTGCACTGGACAGCGATCTGGGCGAACGAGCTGTAGAAACATTGAAGTCCGCCACTTTCTCGGTGGCACTGACTTCCTATCGTTCCGCTGCCGAGCAGTGGGCCGATGTGATGTTGCCGGTATCTCCTTTCACTGAAACCTCCGGTACCTTTGTGAATGCCGAAGGCCGTGTACAAAGCTTCAAGGGCGCTGCTGCTCCTGTGGGTGATACCCGTCCGGCCTGGAAGGTTCTGCGCGTACTGGGCAATCTGTTCCAGCTGGATGGTTTTGACGACGAAACTTCCGAATCGGTGCGTGACTCTGTCATGGCTGCCGGTGTGGAATCGCGTCTGTCCAACCAGATCAATCTGGCTGCCAGCGTGCTGCCTGCTGCTAGCGGTCTGGAGCGTGTGGCTGATGTACCTATCTACCGCAGCGATGCGCTGGTGCGCCGTTCGGCTCCTTTGCAGGAAACACCTGCTTCGGTCGCCCCTACGGCTCGCATGGCCGCCGCCACGCTGACTCAACTGGGTTTGGCCGACGGCGATCTGGTGAAGGTTCGTTCTTCGCAAGGCGAAGTCAGCTTGCCAGCTCAGCTGGATGACACCGTGGCATTGAACTCGGTGCGTGTTGCCACCGCTTTTTCTGAAACTGCCGCTTTGGGTAGCGCATTCGGTCAATTGACAGTGGAGCGTGCATAACATGGAATTTCTCTCTGCCATCAATAGCTACGGTTCGGACCTGCTGGGTCCGGACGCATGGTATGTGGTGTGGACGCTGCTGAAGATTGTTGCTATCGCGGTGCCCGTCATTCTGTGTGTTGCTTACCTGACCTACTGGGAACGCAAGATGATCGGCTTCATGCATGTTCGTCTGGGACCGACCCGTGTTGGTTACCGCGGCTTGCTGCAGCCTTTCGCTGACGTTTTCAAACTGCTGACCAAAGAGCTGATCGTGCCGGCGAAGTCCAACAAGGTTCTGTACCTGTTGGCTCCGGTAGTGACGCTGATGCCTGCTTTGGCCGCCTGGGCGGTGATTCCTTTCAGCCCCGATGTGGTTCTGGCCGACGTTAACGCCGGTTTGTTGTACATTCTGGCGATTACCTCGCTGGGCGTGTACGGTGTGATCGTGGCCGGTTGGGCATCCAACTCCAAGTACGCCTTGCTAGGTGGTTTGCGTGCCGCCGCTCAGGTGCTGTCCTACGAACTGGCCATCGGCTTTGTCCTGATTACCGTGCTGCTGGTGTCCGGCACGCTGAATCTGTCGGGTATCGTGGTCGGTCAGACTCAGGGTTACTTTGCGGAGAAGGGCTTGAACTTCCTGTCCTGGAACTGGCTGCCACTGCTGCCACTGTTTGTGATCTACGTGATTTCCGCCGTTGCTGAAACCAACCGTCACCCGTTTGACGTGGTGGAAGGCGAATCGGAAATTGTGGCCGGTCCTATGGTGGAGTACTCCGGTACCGGTTTCGCTCTGTTCTTCTTGGGCGAATATGCCAACATGATTTTCTTGTCGGCTCTGGCGTCCATCATGTTCTTGGGTGGCTGGACTCCAATCGTTGAGTTCGCTCCATTTACCTGGATTCCGGGGTGGCTGTGGCTGGGTCTGAAGACCTTTGTCGTGGTCTCCATGTTCATCTGGTTCCGTGCAACGTTCCCACGTTACCGCTATGACCAGATCATGCGTTTGGGCTGGAAAGTATTTATCCCGCTGACCGGTGTTTGGCTGGTTATTGTGGCGATCTGGATGCAGACGCCCTGGAACATCTGGCAATAAGGCTAAGGGGCAAGATTATGGAAGCAATCAAAGATTTCTTTGGCAGCCTGATGCTGTCCGAGATGCTCAAAGGCATGCGCCTGACGGGGAAGTATTTCTTCAAGCGTAAAGTGACGCTGCGTTATCCCGTTGAAACCACGCCCGCTTCGCCACGTTTTCGCGGTTTGCACGCTTTGCGTCGCTACGAAAACGGCGAAGAGCGTTGCATCGCGTGCAAACTGTGCGAGGCAGTATGTCCCGCCATGGCTATCTCGATCGAATCGGCCGAACGTGAGGACGGCACCCGTCGCACCACGCGTTACGACATCGATCTGGCCAAGTGTATTTTCTGTGGTTTCTGTGAAGAAAGCTGCCCGGTCGATTCGATCGTGGAAACGCATATTCACGAATACCACGGCGAAAAACGCGGCGATTTGTACTACACCAAGGACATGCTGCTGGCTATCGGTGATCGCTACGAAGACGAGATCGCTCGTCGTCGTGCCGCAGATGCACCTTATCGCTAAGGCCGGAGCTCTACACTCATGTTATTTACTACTGTTCTGTTTTATGTGTTGGCGCTGGTGATGGTGGTGGCCGCGTATCGCGTGATCGCTGCCAAAAACCCGGTTACGGCCGTATTGCACTTGATTCTGGTGTTCTTCACGGCCGCCATGATGTGGATCACCATGGGGGCCGAGTTCCTGGGCCTTTTGCTGGTGGTGGTCTATGTGGGCGCGGTGATGGTGATGTTCCTGTTCGTCATCATGATGCTGGACGTACGTCAGGAATCCGCTGCCAAGAAATTCAAGGCTCATGTGCCGATGGGGCTGTTGATCGGCGCCATCATGGTTCTGGAAATGGGCTTTGTGTTGACCAAACTGTGGTTCACAACGGCACCTGCTGCCGCAGTGGCTGCGGACTACAACAACACCCGCGTCATTGGCGAGTTGATGTACTCCCAGTATGTACTGGCGGTGTTGCTGGGCGGCATTGTGCTGCTGGTTGGCATGATCTCGGCCATTGCGCTGACTCTGCGTAAACGTGAGGGTGTCAAGCGCACCGTCTCCAGCGAACAGGTCAAGGTTCGCGCCAAAGACCGTCTGCGCATGGTTTCTATTCCTTCTCAAACCGAAAAGCCGTCGGTGTCCAGTTCGGCTGACGCTGTCGTGCCAGGAGACAAATGATGATGACGCTGACGCTTGCGCACTATTTGGTCCTGGGCGCTGTGCTGTTCACGATCGGCCTGTTTGGCTTTTTCCTGAACCGTCGCAACCTGATTATCCTGCTCATGTCTGTTGAGCTGATTCTTTTGTCGGCCAACATGAACTTTGTGGCCTTCTCAACGTGGATGGGCAACGAGGCCGGTCAGGTGTTTGTCTTTTTCGTCCTGACGGTCGCAGCGGCCGAGGCGGCCATTGGTCTTGCAATTCTGGTTCTGTTGTTCCGTAACCTTAATTCGATCAATGTCCAAGATCTCGACCAGCTCAAGGGTTGATGGGATAGCACACTAATGAACTCCATAAATCTTTACTTAACGATTGCGCTTGCCCCCTTGGTGGGCTCGGCGCTAGCCGGTTTGTTCGGTACCGGCTTTCTGGGTCGATTTATCGGCAAGACAGGCGCTCACCTGATCACGATCGCGGGCGTGCTGCTTTCTTTTGTCGGCTCGGTCATGGTCCTGTTTCAGGTTCTGGACGGCCAGACCTTCAATGGTCCGGTCTACACCTGGATCACCATTGGCAGCATTCAGTGGGACATCGGTTTTCTGATCGACAAGCTCACTGCCCTGATGATGGTGGTGGTCACTTCCGTGTCGCTGATGGTGCATATCTACACCATTGGCTACATGAAAGATGACCCCGGTTATCAGCGCTTTTTCTCCTACATCTCGCTGTTTACCTTCTCGATGCTGATGCTGGTCATGTCCAACAACATGCTGCAGCTGTTCTTCGGTTGGGAAGCAGTGGGTCTGGTCTCCTACCTGCTGATCGGTTTCTGGTACGAGCGCAAGACCGCAATTTTCGCCAACATGAAGGCCTTTCTGGTCAACCGTGTAGGTGACTTCGGTTTTGCTCTGGGGATTGGCTTGCTTTATGCCTACACCGGCTCCATGAACTACAGCGACGTGTTCGCCAAGGTTCAGGAACTGAGCACCATGACATTCCCCGGTACCGACTGGCAATTGCTGACCGTTGCGGCTCTGGCCCTGTTTGTAGGTGCCATGGGTAAATCGGCTCAGGTTCCTTTGCACAGCTGGTTGCCTGACTCCATGGAAGGTCCTACCCCTATCTCGGCACTGATTCACGCCGCGACCATGGTGACGGCCGGTATCTTCATGGTGGCGCGTTTCTCGCCTGTGTTTGAACAGTCGACAACCGCGCTGTCCTTCATCATCGTGATCGGTGCAACCGGTGCCTTGTTCCTGGGCTTGCTGGGTATTATCCAGAACGACGTCAAACGCGTTGTGGCGTACTCCACCTTGTCCCAGCTCGGTTACATGACGGTGGCTCTGGGAGCTTCGGCTTACTCGGCCGCTGTGTTCCACCTGATGACGCACGCCTTCTTCAAAGCCTTGCTGTTCCTGGGCGCTGGTTCGGTCATTATCGGCATGCATCATGATCAGGACATCCGCAACATGGGTGGTCTGCGCAAGTACATGCCTATTACCTGGCTGACATTCCTGATCGGTACGCTGGCGCTGGTGGGTACACCGTTCTTCTCGGGTTTCTATTCGAAAGAGCACATCATCGAAGCCGCAGGCGAAGCTGGCATTTGGGGTTCGACCTATGCTTACTACGCCACACTGATCGGTGTGTTCGTCACCTCGCTGTACTCCTTCCGTCTGTATTTCCTGGTCTTCCACGGCAAAGAGCGCTTCCGTGATGTCAAACACGACGAGTCGCATGCTCATGACGATCATCACGCTCACGGTGGTGATCCTCACGAGTCGCCCTGGGTGGTGACGCTGCCTCTGGTTCTGCTGGCCATTCCATCGATTTTCGCTGGTATCTGGTTTGTGGATCCGCTGCTGTTCGGTGGTTACTTTGACGGCATTGTGACCGTTCTGCCCGACCACCCTGCAATGGCAAACCTGGCTGCCCACTGGACTGATTGGATGGCATATGCCTTGCATGGTTTTGTGACGGTGCCATTCTGGCTGGTTGTAGCCGGTGCTGTGGTGGCTTGGTACATGTACCTGGTCAATCCCGCCTTGCCTGCCGCTATCAAAAAGAACTGCTCTTTTATCTACCGTATCCTGGAGAACAAGTACTACGTTGACTGGTTCAACGAGCAAGTGCTGTCTCGTGGCGTTCGCTGCCTGGGTACGGGCCTTTGGAAAGGTGCTGACCGCGGTCTGATTGACGGCCTGGTGGTCAACGGTAGTGCGCGCGTAGTGGGCTGGGTGGCTGCAATCAGCCGTCATATCCAGTCCGGCTATGTCTATCACTACGCCTTTGCCATGATCCTCGGGATCCTGGCGCTCTTATCCTTTTTTGTACTGACGGTTCGGTAATGGCTAGCGATATGGCGTCTTCTACTCTTCCTTGGTTAACGCTGGCGATTTTCGTACCCATCGTCGCTGGCCTGTTGGTGCTGGCTCTGGGGCGTGATGATCGTCCCACCTTCACCCGCTGGCTGGCTCTGCTGGGTTCGATTGCCGGTCTTGTTGTCACTATTCCTCTGTACACGGGCTTCAATCCCGGTACAGCCGACATGCAGTTTGTCGAGCTGGCCCCCTGGATTGATGCCTTCAAGGTGAATTACCACCTTGGTGTGGACGGTATTTCCATGTGGTTTGTTCTGCTGACCGCTTTCATCACGGTGATTGTGGTGCTGGCGGGCTGGCAGGTGATTACCAGCCGCGTGGCGCAATACATGGGCGCCTTCCTGATCCTTTCGGGTCTGATGGTGGGCGTGTTTGCTGCTCTGGATGGCTTGCTGTTCTACGTGTTCTTTGAAGCCACGCTGATCCCGATGTATCTGATTATCGGGATCTGGGGTGGTCCAAACCGCGTGTATGCATCGGTCAAGTTCTTCCTTTACACCCTGATGGGCTCCCTGCTGACGCTGGTTGCTTTCATCTACCTGTGGAACGTGTCCGGCGGCACCTTCGATATCCTGACCTGGCACAAAGTCCCCCTGGACTACACCACGCAGGTGCTGATCTTTGTGGCGCTGTTCATGGCGTTTGCAGTGAAAGTGCCTATGTGGCCTGTCCACACCTGGTTGCCGGATGCCCACGTGGAAGCACCTACCGGTGGTTCCGTGGTGTTGGCTGCCATCATGTTGAAACTGGGTGCTTACGGTTTCCTGCGGTTTTCCCTGCCCATCGCTCCTGATGCCTCGCAAGGTCTGGCCGGAATCATTATTGCCTTGTCCCTGGTCGCGGTGATCTACATTGGTCTGGTCGCCATCGTTCAGGACGATATGAAAAAGCTGGTGGCTTACTCCTCTGTGGCTCACATGGGTTTTGTCACACTGGGCTTTTTCGTATTCAACACCACGGGTATGGAAGGCGCGATCATGCAAATGATCTCGCACGGTTTCGTGTCTGGCGCCATGTTCCTGTGTATTGGCGTTCTGTACGACCGTCTGCACAGCCGCCAAATTGCCGATTACGGTGGTGTGGTCAAGGTCATGCCTCGTTTCGTCACCTTCTTTGTGCTGTTCTCGATGGCCAACAGCGGTTTGCCAGGCACCAGCGGCTTTATCGGTGAGTTCACCGTCATCATGGGTGCGGTTGAGTACAACTTCTGGATTGGTCTGTTGACTGCAACAGCGCTGATTACAGGTGCGTCTTACTCGCTGTGGATGCTCAAACGTGTGGCTTTTGGCCCTGTCGGTAACGACAAGGTTGCCGGCATGAGCGACCTGAGCGGCCGTGAGTTCTTCGTTCTTGGCGTAATGGCGATTGCGGTGCTGGGCATGGGTGTCTATCCCAAGCCGTTCACCGAGGTCATGCACGTTTCGGTTGAAGCGTTGCTGCAACACGTCTCCATCTCGAAACTGTAGGCCGAATCACTATGGATACTACCTTTAACTTTTCTCTGGCTTTGCCCGAGATCCTGCTCCTGGTTCTGGCTTCGTGTGTGCTGATTTTTGATGCATTCAGTACACACAAACAGCGCCACTCGACGTTTGTTTTCAGCCTGCTGACGCTTGCCGTGGTTGCGGCCAGCGTGGCCTGGCAGTGGTCCAAGGGCGTTAGCGGCGTCTCGTTCGGTGGCCTGTTCGTCGTGGACGAGATGGCTCACTTCCTGAAGCTGCTCTCGTGTGCAGCCGTGGCCGCCACCCTGATTTATGGCCGTGAATACGCTGAGCAGCGTGACATGATGGAACGTGGTGGCGAGCTGTACACCCTGACTCTGATGGCTCTGCTGGGTCAGATGATCATGATTTCGGCCAACAGCATGTTGACCGCTTATCTGGGTGTGGAGCTGATGTCCTTTGCGCTGTACGCATTGGTTGCACTGCGTCGTGAACATCGCCAGTCCATCGAAGCGGCTCTGAAGTACTTCGTGCTGGGTGCTTTGGCATCGGGTATCTTGCTGTACGGTATGTCCATGATTTTTGGCGCTACCGGCCATCTGGAATTCCCGCTCATCGCTGAAGTCATCTCCAACGGTCAAGCCGAGCGTCTGGCTCTGGTCTTTGGTGTGGTGTTTGTGGTGGCTGGTCTGGCCTTCAAATTGACGGCGGCTCCTTTCCACATGTGGACACCGGACGTCTACCAAGGCGCCCCAACCACCGTCACCCTGATCATCGGTGCTGCTCCCAAACTGGCTGCTTTTGCCGTGACCATGCGCTTCCTGGTTGAAGCCTTGCACGGTATTGCCGTGGACTGGCAGCCTATGTTGCTGATCATGGCTGTGCTGTCGCTGGCTCTGGGTAACCTGACGGCGATCATGCAAAAGAATCTCAAGCGTATGCTTGCGTATTCGACCATCTCGCACATGGGTTTCATTTTCTTGGGCTTGCTGGCTGGCGTGTTCAATGGCGAGACTCACTCTCAAGCCTACGGCGCTTCGTTGTTCTACGTGGTGATCTACGTTCTGACCACACTGAGCACCTTCGGCCTGATTCTGATCTTGAGCCGTCGCGGTTTTGAATGTGAAAACATCAATGACCTGAAAGGTCTGAACCGTCGCAACCCTGGCTTGGCTCTGGTCTGGCTGCTGTCCATGTTCTCCCTGGCTGGTATTCCTCCGCTGTCCGGCTTTGCTGCCAAGCTGAGTGTTCTGCAAGCCGTGGTGGGTGCGGGCTATGTCTGGCTGGCCGTGTTTGCCGTGATCATGTCCTTGATCGGTGCTTTCTATTACCTGCGTGTCGTCAAGGTCGTTTACTTCGACGAGCCCGAAGGTGAAGCGCATCCTGTGGCAACAGGCTTGATGACCAAGCTGGTCATGATGGTGAATGGTGTTCTGATTATCGGCCTGGGCTTGTTGCCGGGTGGCCTGATGGATACCTGCATCCGCGTGATTCAGTCTTCCTTGCAGTTTTAAGTAGGTAGCACTATGGACCAAAGCCTTTCCATCTGGGTCTTGATTGTTCTTTCCGTGATTACGGCAAACTTGCCGTTTCTTGTGGAAAAGCCCTTGCTGGTTTTGCCTTGGTCCTTGCCGGGCGAGCGCTCTGGTCTCTCGCCCTGGCTGCAACTGATTGTCGGCCTTGTGTACCTGGCCGTGCTGGCCGTGTTGGGCTTGGGAATCTACACAATGATTGCCTCCAGCTCTGGCCTGAACTCCTTGCCCGTTCTGTTGGGTAAGCTGCTTCTGGGTCTGGTATTGGTAGGAGCCATGTTTTACTTTCCGGTTTGGCGCTCGCGCCATCAGAAAGTGTCCAAAGGCTTTTTTTCTCGCCTTTTGGAAGTCTGTGCGTTTTACGGGATTGTGGGTGCGTTCGGCTTTGCTTTTGAAGCAAGCATCGGTAATCCGTTCAAACAGACTTGGGTGTTCTACACCATTACCTTTGCGTTGTTCTTGGTAATGGCGTATCCCGGTTTTGTGTATCGCTATTTGATGCGACACCCCAAGGGCAAGTTTGAGTAGTGGTGCTATTGAATAAAAAAACCTCGCAAATCAGTTTGCGAGGTTTTTTTTATGTCTGGCCGCTCAAGGTCAAAAAACTGTTTGGTGCCTTTTTCAGTGCGTCAGTCCTAAAGTCTTGTCGTCCGATTATTATCCCGCCTGGATGCTCGATAGCTGTCTGTTGAAGGCCTGTTGGGCTAGACTTGCTTCGTTCGTCAGTCTAGCCACAAGCTGCCCGTACAATCGATCAAGGTTTGTCCAAAGGGGCATGGGTGGCACCAGCCACTCCCAGTCGCTTGCAGACGCCCTGAGCCTCTTGAGCTAGTACCAGCGTCAGTTGCTCGGCAGGCAGGGCACGGCCCAAGGCAGCACTTTGTCCGCTCCACAGGGAGCTGAATTCAGTGCGACCTTGTTTCTCGGCTTCGATACGTAGCGGGCTCAGTGCCGAACCCGCATGGGGGAATACCGGAGCACTGGTGCTTAACGGGCCGATTTCATCCATCAGGCGAGTGCGGATGCTGCGAGCCGGGCGGCCAGAGAACAAATTGGTCAGCGCTGTGCCGTCTGAACGACTATTGGACAGGGCTTGGCGATGCAGCGGGGTGATCTTGGATTCAGGACAGAACAAATAGGCAGTACCAATTTGAGCGGCGCTGGCACCCAAGGCCAGGGCAGCAGCAATACCGCGCCCATCGGCAATACCTCCGGCAGCAATCACGGGGATGCTGACAGCATCAGCAATTTGGGGAACCAAAGACAGGGTGCCTACTTGTGTATGCACCTTATCGTCCAGGAACATGCCACGGTGGCCACCGGCTTCCAGGCCTTGGGCGATGATGATGTCGGCACCGTGCTCTTGCAGCCAGACCGCTTCGGCCGTGGAAGTCGCACTGGACATGACCAGAGTGCCGACCTTTTTCACGCGTTCAAGCAGCTCGGGGGAGGGCAGACCAAAGTGAAAACTGACGACTTCAGGTTTTAATTCCTCAACCAATTCAGCATGTGGGTTGGAGAACGGTGCGCGTGCTGCTTTGGGCAGTTCCTGATTCGGATCCAGGCCGTATTCCTGGTAATAGGGGATTAATCGCAGCCGCCACTCTTGCAGGGCCTCTGGCTCCAGGCGCAGATCGTCGTGACAAAAGAAGTTCAGGTTGATAGGGGCCGAGACAGCTTGCCGGAACAAACCCACTTGTTCCCGAATCTGTTCTGGGCTGAGCATGGCGCAGGCCAGAGATCCCAGACCGCCCGCGCGAGCAACGGCAATAGCCAGTTCGCTGTCTTGGGCACCTGCCATAGGGGCTTGAACGATGGGTTGCTCGATGTGAAGCAGATCCAGCAAAGTATTGTTGGGCCAGATGTACATGAAAGGCGTCCTCGTCATTTCGCGATAGCGTTTATCGTAGCAGGATGGGTTCAGGCTGGAAACTGACATCGTCGTGTACAGCTTGGGGTGTGCAGGGCCCGTAGCAGGCTACAATAATCGTCTTTTGGCACAATGGCTGTGCTGTATTTTTTGCTTTGTGGACGATCTGATGTCTCATCTCATTCTTCAAGGGCCGCGCCTAGATAGCGCCATCATCGAAAAAATTGCCGCAGTGGTGCAGGCCGATGGAGTGCAGGAGCTGGGGCCTACCGCCGTACGCCTGTTGGGTGCTGACGCCACGCAACGTGCCCACGTGCAAACCTTGTGCAAGACCGGCGCGATGGACTTTGCCTTTTTGGAGCAGATTGACCGCCTGAAAGAAATGCGTGTGCTGGCAATGGACATGGATTCCACGCTGATCAATATCGAGTGTATTGATGAGATTGCCGATATGGCTGGCCGTAAAGAGCAGGTTGCCACGATTACCGAAGCAGCCATGCGCGGCGAGATCAAGGATTTCTCCGAAAGCCTGAATCGTCGTGTTGCGTTTCTGGAAGGTGTGCCTGTCAGTGATCTGACTCGTGTCTATGAAGAGCGTTTGCAACCCAATCTGGGCGCAGACCGCTTGATTGCGACGGCTCATGCCCATGGCGTGAAAACCTTGTTGGTCTCGGGTGGCTTCACCTTCTTTACCGAACGTATGAAAGACCGTTTCAGCTTGAGCTACGCCCACTCCAATACCTTGGAAGTGGTGGACGGCACGCTGACTGGCAAGGTGCTGGGCGCAATCGTAGATGGTCAGGCCAAAGCTCGCTTCTTGCAGGAACTGGCTGTGGAACTGGGCGCTGGTCCGGAACAATGTATTGCGATAGGCGACGGGGCCAATGACCTGCCCATGATGTCCAAGGCCAAGTACTCGGTGGCCTACCGTGCCAAACCGGTGGTGCAGGAGCAAGCCAGCTTTGCGTTGAATCACTCTCCACTGGATGCCGTACTGAACTGGTTCCGCCTGGATGTTTGATGGTGGTGGATCGCCAGCGTAGTCTGGCGATGCAAAGTAAAGCTAAACGCAGCGCAGCAAACTACCTGAGAACCAGGCCAGGCAGAAAGAGGGGCAATGGAACGATGCGTCGATCCGGTTATTTCCTTATAGTGTTGGGCGCTTCTCTTGAGCCCGGAATTCGGTTTGTTGCCAAGCAAACAGTGCAATGGTTCGATCCGTATTCAGAACGCCTCATTGGCTAGAGTAAACACTCAAGCAGTCAGCCTTTACCGTCGAAAAAAGAGCGCTGTCAGTGGCAGCGCTCTTTTTATGTCCAGCCTTGTTGTTAAGGCTTATTTCTCTTTGCGCAAACTGTTCAGCACATTACGTACGGCCTGGATGCGGTTCTTGATTTCCTCGCCCTTGGTAATTTCAATCTTCAGCTTGTCCGGTCCAGCCAGGCGCACCTGCTTGTTCTTTTGCACCAGCTCGATAATGCTGACTGCGTCTACATTGGGTTTGGAAGAAAACTGAATTGTTGCCTGGGCTTCGCTGGCATCGATTTTTACAATCCCTAATGGTTCGGCCTTGATGCGCAAGCGATGCACCGCCAGCAGGTTCTCGCCCGCCTCTGGCAGCAAGCCATAGCGGTCGATCAGTTCCTCATGGATATGGATCAGATCGTCTTCTGTACGAGCGTGTGACAGGGCCTTGTAGTGCCCCAAACGGGCATTCACATCCGGGCAGTAGTTGGCCGGCAGCAGGGCGGACGTGTGCAGGTTCACTTCGCACTGCAAGGCAAAGGGCGAATCCAAGTCAGGCTCTTCACCGGCTTTCAGGGCTTTGACGGCGGTGTTGAGCATATCTGCATACATGGAATAGCCTACTTCCTGAATGTCTCCGGACTGGGACTCGCCCAGTACTTCACCGGCACCCCGAATTTCGAGATCGTGCATGGCCAGGAAAAAGCCTGCGCCCAGCTCTTCCATGGCTTGAATAGCTTCCAGGCGTTTTTTTGCATTGCTGGTGATGGCATCTTCGCCGGGGGTCAGCAGATAGGCGTATGCCTGGTGGTGAGAGCGGCCGACGCGCCCACGTAACTGGTGTAATTGAGCCAGACCTAAGCGATCCGCGCGGTGGATGACGATGGTGTTGGCGGTTGGCACGTCAATGCCGGTTTCAATAATCGTGGTGCACAGCAGCACGTTGTAGCGCTTCTGGTAAAAGCCCTTCATGACGGCTTCCAGCTCGCGCTCGGGCATTTGACCATGAGCCACGGCAATACTGGCCTCAGGCACCAGCTCTTCCAGACGGGCGCGGCGGTTGTGGATGGTTTCAACTTCGTTGTGCAGGAAGTAGACCTGGCCACCGCGTTTTAATTCGCGTAGCAGGGCCTCGCGTATGGTGCTGCCATCTTCACGACGTACAAAGGTTTTGATCGCCAGACGTTTTTGCGGCGCCGTGGCAATCACGGAGAAGTCCCGTATACCCTCCAGAGACATGCCCAAGGTACGGGGGATAGGGGTGGCGGTCAGGGTCAGGATATCGACTTCGGCCCGCAACTGCTTTAGGGCCTCTTTCTGGCGCACACCAAAGCGGTGCTCCTCATCGATGATAACCAGGCCCAGTTGCTTGAAGCGTACGTCCGAGGATAGGATCTTGTGCGTGCCAATCACAATATCGACGCTGCCGTCGCGCAGGCCCGCAATGGCGGCTTGGGTTTCTTTGGTCGAGCGGAAGCGAGACAGCTCAGCAACACGGATAGGCCAGTCGGCGAAACGATCTGAAAATGTTTGTGTGTGTTGCTCGGCCAGCAGGGTGGTTGGGCACAACAAGGCCACTTGTTTGCCATTGGCCACGGCCAGGAAAGCGGCACGCAGGGCGACTTCGGTTTTACCAAAGCCCACATCCCCACAAACGAGGCGGTCCATAGGCTGGCCGGAGGTCATGTCGTTTACGACTGCCTCAATAGCAGCGGCCTGATCCGGTGTTTCCTCAAAGCCGAAACCTTCGGAAAAGGCCTGATAATCATTCAGAGGCAGTTTGAATTGAAAGCCTTCACGAGCAGCGCGCTGGGCGTACAGTGCCAGCAATTCAGCCGCGCTGTCACGCGCTTGCTTGGCCGCGCGACGGCGGGCTTTATCCCATTGACCGGAGCCCAGTTGGTGCAGGGGCGCATGTTCGGGGTCGGCACCGCTGTAGCGGGCAATGACGTGCAACTGCGCCACAGGGACATATAAGGTGCTGCCCTTGGCATATTCCAGATGCAGAAACTCGACCGGGCCTTCGCCCAGGTCCATTTCTTTCAGACCGCAGTAGCGACCAATCCCGTGCTCGGCGTGAACCACGGGGTCGCCCTCGCGCAGTTCCGACAGATCCCGCACCATCGCTTCCACATCGCTGCTGCGCTCGTTGCGGCGGCGGCTGCTTTGTGTGCGTGTCTGGGAGGGGTAAAGGTCATTTTCGGTCAGCAGACTCAGACTGTCGTGCACCAGCGCAAAGCCGCGCGACAGGGGGGCGACGATCAGGGCAAAAGCGGCGTCCGACTCCAGAAAATCGGTCAGACTCTGACAGTCGGCTGCGGGCGACAGATCGTGGTCACGCAGCATTTGTAGCAAGGTTTCCCGACGGCCCGCCGAATCAGCGCACAGCACCGTCCGGTTCTTTGGGTCCAACACCTCTTGCCGCAATTGAGCCAACGGATCCTTGTCGCGCCGGTTGACTGCGACAAGGGGTAAAGCCTCGAAGTCTGGGTGGGCAATGGGCTGATCGTCAGCTTGCGTGTTCAGACTGAGGCGACTAAAAGGTTTGATGCCGTTGAAAAACTGCTCATCAGACAGAAACAGGCTTTCTGGAGGCAAAATCGGGCGCTCACGGTCGTTTTTCAGGAAGGAAAAACGGCTATGGGTATCGCTTTGGAAGCGGCCAATCGCGTTTTGTGCGTCCCCGTGCGTGATGACCAGGCTGCCTGCTGGCACATAGTCCATCAAGGTGGCGGTCTCTTCAAAGAAGAGCGGCAGATAGTATTCGATGCCCGCAAAGGCAATGCCATTGCCTACATCTTTATAGGGCAGGGCGCGTGAAGGATCGCCTTCAAAAAACTCGCGAAAACGCGCCCGGAATTGCGTGCGCGCCTCTTCGTCCATAGGGAATTCACGACCGGGCAAGAGCTGGATTTCCTTGACCGGATACAGGCTGCGCTGGGTATCGATATCAAAGCTGCGTATGCTTTCGATCTCGTTGTCGAACAGGTCCAGACGGTAGGGCAGCACCGAACCCATAGGGAACAGGTCAATCAGGCCACCGCGAATACTGAATTCGCCCGGAGCGCTGACCTGTGTCATGTGGGTGTAATTGGCCAGCATCAACTGGGCGCGCAATTGCGCCTCGTCCAGCTCATCGCCCTGGCGGAAGGAAAAGGTGTAGGCGGCCAGAAAAGAAGGCGGTGCCAGACGATACAGGGCGGTGGTGACGGGAACCGTCAGCACATCAACCTCGTGCATGGTCAGGGCATGCAAGGTGCGCAAACGCTCGGAGATCAGATCCTGGTGGGGAGAGAAGCTGTCATAGGGCAAGGTTTCCCAGTCTGGCAACTGGCGCACGCGCAGGGCGGGTCCAAACAACAGGATTTCCTCGGCCAGCCTTTGGGCGGTCAAGGGATCGGCACACAGTACCAGAATAGGCTCTTTATGCTGGCGGGCCAGGTCGGCAATCAGGCAGGCATCGCCCGAGCCAGGAGGCATGGGCTGCGAGTAGCGTTGACCGGGGCGTAAGGCGGCCAGCACATCTTGAGTGCTGGGCAGGGACAGGGAGTGCTGTTTTTCGGTTTCCATCAGGATTGTCATTATAAAATCACCCACCTATGAAGACTACCTTGATTGCAATTGTTCCAGCCGCCGGTATTGGCTCGCGCGCCCTGGATTCTGCCACGAAGACGCAAGGCGTGCCCAAGCAATATCGTTTGCTGGGCGGGCAGCCCATGTTGCGCCGTTCGGTACAGGCTTTGCTGGCTGATGAGCGCATCAGCCAGGTGCGGGTGGCCGTGGCCCCCGGTGATACCTGGGCGACGGCGGCACTGGACGGCTTGCCGCGTACGGTTTGCCTTCCCTGTGGTGGTGACACGCGGGCTGAAACGGTGCTCAATACTGTGCAGAGCCTGGATAAGGACGAACAGGCCTGGGTTCTGGTTCACGATGCCGCTCGCCCCGGTTTGCCCAAGCAGGCCCTGGCACGTTTGATTGATGCCTGCTTGCAGGCGCAACGTGGTGGCTTGTTGGCCTTGCCCGTGCCTGATACTGTCAAGCGCGCAACGCCTGCGGAGCCAGTGGGGGTGTTGGAAACGGTGGACAGAGAAGGACTCTGGCTGGCGCAGACTCCCCAGTTGTTTCCCGCCCGTGCCTTACGTGGGGCCTTACAAGCGGCTAAAGAGCAGGGTTTTGTGGTGACGGATGAGGCTAGCGCCATGGAATTGGCGGGTAGCCAACCCTTATTAATATTGGGGTCGGCGCGGAATTTTAAAGTCACCTGGCCTGAAGATTTTGAATTGATGGAGAAGTGGTTATGAGCATGCCAATTCGCGTAGGACAAGGTTTTGATGTGCATGTGCTGTGCGAAGGCCGGCCTTTGATCTTGGGCGGCGTCACCATCCCGCATACGCATGGCTTGATGGGGCATTCGGATGCCGATGCCTTGCTGCATGCCATTACCGATGCGATTTTGGGGGCGGCAGGCCTGGGCGATATTGGTCGCCACTTTCCCGATACAGACCCTCAATACAAGGGCGCTGATAGCCGTGTCTTGTTGCGTCATGCTTATGAGCAGGTGCGCGCTGCGGGTTGGTTGGTTGGGAATGTAGATGCCACGATTCATGCGCAAAAACCCAAGATCGCACCACATGCCCCGGCGATGGTGGCCAATATCGAGGCCGATCTGAAATTGGAGCCTGGCAGTGTGAACATCAAGGGCAAGACAAACGAGGCGATTGGCTTTGTCGGGCGCCAGGAAGGGATTGCGGTCACTGCCGTGGCTCTGCTGTATCGCGCCTGAGTGGTTTTGGTCTGAGACTAGCCTTGGGCAGGGAAAATCCCTGCCCAAGTTTTATTCGGCTCAGGAAGCTTTGCTGTCCTTATCGCTCTGCGTTCCAGGCGCATTGCGACTGGCACGGATACGTGGCAACTGGATACGGGCGGTCAAGCCTTCGGACGGAGCACTGACCAGTTCAAAGTGCCCTCCGACCTGTCCTAGCAAACGTTCCACAATCGCCAGTCCCAAACCAGCACCACTGACACCTGTGCGGGCAGAGACACCGCGCGAGAAGGGGCGTAGCAGGCGCTGGATGTCGCTTTTTGCAATACCGGCTCCCTGATCCTTGACGGCGATGATCAAAATATTGCCATGTTGATGCGCCGACAGCTCGATGCGTGCCCGATCATCTTCGGGACTGCGTCCATAGCGGCGGGCATTTTCGATCAGGTTAGAGACAATGCGCTTCAAATCGTGTGCGCTGATGCGGGCATACAGATTGGGTTCGACGGAGGCCGTCAAAATGCCACCCAGCGATTCGGTATGCGTGCGCTCACGCTCGTAGACATCATTGAGCACGGCGGACACATCAATGCCATGCTCGGGCACAGCCGCAGCAGGACGGGCATATTCCATCAATTGACCAATACTGTGGTCAATCTGAGCCAAGTCCTCGTCAATGGCGGCACGAGTCTCGTCCGATACCTGACTTAATTCAATTTCCAGACGCATGCGGGCCAGTGGTGTGCGCAAATCGTGCGAAATACCGGCCAGCATGATCTCTCGATCCGCCTCTGTTTGGCGGATATCTCGGGCCATGCGGTTAAAGGCGATATTCATGTCACGGATTTCAACCGGGCCTTTTTCAGGCAGGGTGCTGGGTGTTTCACCACGAGCCAACTGCTGGGCCACTTTGGCCAGTTGGGCCAAAGGCCGGTTCACAAAGCGCACACTGACAGCGGCACCGATCAGGGCCAGCAGCAAGGCGGTAGCGCCCCAGCCCAGCCATTCCACTCCGGCAGTCAGACTTAATTGTTCGCGATCAAAGACCAGCCAATACTGATCGTCATTGATATCAAACGAAACCCAGATGCCCGGCACGCTGTTGACCGACCACATGATCAAGGTCTGGCTGCCTAATGCGCCACGTACTTCGGTAGAGACATGCTGCCAGTAGTTGGAGCGCGGCAGGGGTTCAAGCTCGTCCGTGTTCTCGCGTGGCTGCACGCGCAGACTTTCCTTGGTAGCCAAATCCAGCAACAGGGCAGGGCGTACCGCTGGGGGCGCGTACACCAGGGCCGAACGGGTGATGCTGACAATGGACGCCACGCGCTGCGCCATTTGGGCTGCGCGTGGGCCTTCTTCCATACTGAAGAATACTTGCAGCCAGGCACCCAGGCTGACGAGCATTAACGCTGCGAGCAATAAAAAAGACCGGCTGAATAAACCCAGCCGGATACTTGAGTTTTTTGTTGCTCGGCGTTGGGCGGCCACGGCGGGCCGCCCGTCTTGCTGACCGGAAGACAAGGTCAGTTACCGCCGTCTGGAACAAAAACGTAGCCCAGGCCCCAGACCGTTTGAATAAACACGGGCTTGGAAGCATTGGGTTCGATCAGCTTGCGCAGACGCGAAATCTGGACGTCCAAACTACGGTCAAAGGCTTCGTATTCACGGCCACGCGCCAATTCCATCAGTTTGTCGCGCGACAAGGGGATCTTGGGGTGACGGGCAAACACTTTCAACACGGAGAACTCGCCCGTTGTGATGGGGACAACTTCGTTATTGCGTGTCAGTGTTCGAGTGGACAGGTTCAGCACATAAGGACCGAACTCAATCGATTCATTTTCCTGACTAGGTGCGCCGGGGTGTTCCTCGGTACCACGGCGTCGCAAGATAGCGTTGACACGGGCCAGCAGTTCGCGGGGGTTGAAAGGTTTGATGAGGTAGTCATCGGCACCCATTTCCAGGCCCACGATACGGTCGATTTCTTCGGCCTTGGCGGTAAGCATGATGATGGGGGTATTGTCGTGACCGCCGCGCAGCCGGCGACAGATGGATAGGCCATCCTCGCCTGGCAGCATCAGATCCAGTACCAGCAGATCGAAATGCTCACGTTGCCAGAGTTTGGCCATTTCTTTACCGTCTTCGGCAACGAAGACGTTGAATCCTTGTTCAGACAGGTAGCGGCGCAGCAAATCGCGCAGCCGGGGATCGTCGTCAACGACAAGGATTTTGCGGGTGAGGGGGGGTGTCGGCGTATTCATAGCGAAAATGTAACAGGCATCAGAAAGCGCGTATAGGGGGGTGTAGAAAAATATTACACATTAAGTGTTTTGTACTATTTATGCGCCTTGCAGCAGGTTTAGGGTGATTTAGAAGACGATTGTATGGTGGCAAATAATCTGATTGGTCGGTTTGAGCCAAGTCAAAAAAAAGAGCGGTCAGAGAAGAAATGCGCTCTGAGTTGCGCTGTGGAGTGTTTTGTCCTTGTCCGATCCCAGGGAGCTGCCTATTTTGAGGCTGCTTAAACTAAAATAGCGCGATGGATGCACATATTCTTGCCTTGGAGACTTCCTCCAATCTCTGTGAACTGACCTTGTTATCTCGCACACAGGCGGGTATTTCGCTTGTGGAGCTGAGTCACGAGGGGAGCGGCGACCACGCCGAACGCCTTTTGCCCATGGCCGAGCAACTGCTGGAGCAGGCGGGGGTAGATAGACACGCCTTGACCGCGATTGCGTTCGGGCAAGGCCCAGGTGGATTTACCGGGCTGCGCGTGGCCTGTGGCGTGGCTCAGGGTATGGCTTTTGCCTTGGGCTTGCCGGTACTGCCGGTCTCGTCCTTGTTGGCGGCTGCCGCTTGCGGCACGCCCATCGAGGGGACGGCTTATGTGGTGGCGCAGGATGCGCGCATGCAAGAGGTGTATGCCGCTGTGTACAGTTGGACGGCCAAGGGTTCCTGGTCCGTGCTGCAAAGTCCGGTCTTGCTCGATGCCGCCCAGGTCACTACCTGGATTGTTCGTTTGCAAGCGGAAGGGTTGATTGCCCAGCAACAGCCCATTTGTGTCCTTGGTGACGCTCTGGAGCAGTTTCCTGATCTGGCCCCAGCCGTTCTGGCTCAGGGCTGGGAAGTGGGCCAGCCGTGGCGTGCAACCGGTGCCAGTGTGGCGCATTTGGCCTTGCATGATCTGGACGAAGGACGCGGTGTCTCCCCAGACCTGGCCATGCCATTGTATGTGCGCGAGAAAGTTGCCTACACCATTCAGGAACGTGAACAGGGCTTGGGTGGAAACCCGGCCGCTCTGGATCAACCTCTGCAAATTGAAGCCATGCAGGCAGGCCATGTATCTGCTGTGCTGGATATTGAACGCTGCGTGGAAACACACCCTTGGACGGCAGGTAATTTCACGGATGCTTTGGGCAATAGTGCGTATTGCTCCCGAATCATTCACAAGCAAGGGCAGGTTCAAGGCTATGCCATTTGGTTGCAAGCCCCCGATATGATTGAACTTCTGCTGATTGGGGTGTCCCCCGAGCAGCAGCGCCGCGGTCTGGCCTGGCAATTGCTGGACGATGGCCTGGAATGGGCCCGTCAGCAGCAGCTCGAGCGCGTGGTTCTGGAGGTGCGAGCCTCAAATGCGCCGGCTATCGGCTTATATCAGAAGTATGGTTTCAAGGCGGATGGTTTACGTAAAAACTACTATCCGCTTAGCGATGGACGGCGTGAAGACGCGGTCTTGATGAGCCTGAGCTTGGCCAGCAAGGCAGGGGCATGATCGATTTTCAGCCTATCTCCCCTTTGCAGCGCACCTGGCTTTTGGAGTTGGGGCTGGAGCGTGCTTTTTTGGCGCGTCTGCCCCAGGCGCAGCCTGGTGGGCAGTCCGCCCCTGTGGCCGCCCCTGCGCAAGAGGCCGCAGCAGCGATGCAGACGGCTCAGCCGGTAGAGCGGCATCTTAATGATGCGGGCAGTCCGTCCCCCTCAGCCCCCGCAGCGGCTACGGATGCCATGTCGGCCCGAGATCAGGCGCTGGCTGTCTTGCGTAAATCCGGTGCCAGACCGGTAGCGGCAGCTCCTGTCGAGGAAGTGGTGCAGCGGCCTGCCGTGCTGATTCAGCCTGAAAAAGCGCAGGATATGGCCAGCTTGCTGGAGCAAGTACAGGCTTGTCAGGAATGTGGTTTGCACACGGGGCGAGCTCAAGTAGTGTTTGGTTCAGAGCTCTTGTCCGAGCCGGACTGGATGATTATTGGCGAAGCACCGGGCACGAGCGATGATCGTAGCGCCAAGCCTTTTGATGGCAAGGCGGGTCTGCTCTTGCAAGCCATGCTCAATAGCGCGATTCCCAATGCCTCGGTTTATAAAACGCATCTGGTGAAGTGCCGCCCCCTGGGCAATCGTCCCCCCACACAGGAAGAGTTGGCTGCATGCCGGGCTTTTCTGGACGCGCAAATTCGCTTGGTACAGCCACGTCGTTTGTTGGCCGTCGGCCATTTGGCGGCGGTGGCACTAAGTGGTCGTGATGAGGATCTGGAAACCTTGCGGGGTCAGGCTTTAACGTATACCGATGCTCAGGGGCGCAGCCTGCCTTTGGTGGTGACATACCATCCGGCCTCGCTCTTGTTGCGCCCGCAGCACAAAGCCAATGCCTGGCGGGATTTGTCTTTGCTGCGCGAATTGCAAAACCAGCCCTGATACAGGTCCTTTGGGTATTTTTTATCGCCGGGCCGCCCCAAGATAAAAAGCGCCCCCTTTGGGGGGGCAGCAAGCCGTAGGCGCAGCGTGGGGGGTATGTTTTATCGCCGGGCCGCCCCAAGATAAAAAGCGCCCCCTTGGGGGGCAGCAAGCCACAGGCGCAGCGTGGGGGTATTTTTTATCGCCGGGCCGCCCCAAGGCTCGGCGCCCCCGATCAAAAGCGCCCCTTTGGGGCGCTTTTGCTTACTTGGCCGTCAATGCCTGCCCATGTCCTTCTTGTCCGATGCAGGCTTCCAACTCGGGATGGGCGCGCAGATTGGCATTTTTCCAGATGATGAATACCGTCATCAAGGATGCCACCATCAGGCCAAAGAACACAATGATGTAGTTGATGGGTAAACGCAGCCACAGCAGTAGGCTGTACAGCGCCAGCATGAACAGAATATTCAGTTGTTCATTGAAGTTCTGGACGGCAATGGAGTGACCGGCCGACAACATGACGTGGCCGCGATGCTGTAGCAGGGCGTTCATGGGGACGACGAAAAAGCCGGATAAGCCCCCAATACCCATCAGCAGGGTATAGACCGCCCATTTTTCGTGGACCAACGGCATGAGCAAAACCACAAAGCCCATGGCCACGCCCACCGGCAGAACGGCCAGGGATTTCTTCAAGGGAACGCGAGCGGCAAAGACAGCGCCAAAAACCGTCCCCAAGGCTGCTACTCCCATCAGCACCGAGGCCTGATCCAAACGGTAGCCCAGATGCTGGGCGCCCCATTCGATCACAATGAATTGCAAGGTGGCACCGGCACCCCAGAACAAGGTAGTGACGGCCAGTGAGATTTGGCCCAGCTTGTCCTGCCACAAAATGCACACGTAGGAACGAAACTCCTTGAGCAGCAAGATGGGATTTTTTTGTTGAGGTGGGTAGTCGATATTGGTGCGGGGAATCAGCAGATTGCACAGTGCTGCAGACAGATAAATAAAGGAAATCAGCAAGATAGCGACTTCGGCACGCGTCTGGGCCAACGGTGCAATCAGAGGGTGTTCGGCCAGCGCGCTAGCGATCGATGGGTTGATCAGGATACCGCCCAACACCGTGCCGCCGATGATGGACAGAACGGTTAGCCCTTCAATCCAGCTATTGCCCTTGACGAGCAATTCGGGCTTGAGCATTTCCGTGACGATGCCGTATTTGGCGGGGGAGTAGGCGGCAGCACCGATACCAACCAGGGTGTAGGAGATAAAGACCAGAACCAACTGCTGGGAGTCGTTCATGCCAAAGTACTGGTGGCAGAACATCAACATACAGCCAATCAGCTTGATGGCGTTGGTGGCGAACATGACTCGACCCTTGGGATACGAGTCGGCAAAAGCACCTACAAACGCCGCCAACAGGACGTAGGACAGTGCAAACCACCATTTCATCATCGGGACCATCCAGATAGGTCCGTGCAAATCTGCGATCAGGGCGATAGCGGCAATCAGCAAGGCATTGTCAGCAACTGATGACAATGCCTGCGCGGCCATGACCAGATAAAAACCTTTATTCAAAATACATTCCGAATGCGTGTGCTTTTTGAAAACAGTATGGTGGCTGCAAAGCACGAATCTAGGCCAGGTATCAGGCAGGACGAGCTGGCCGGGGGCTGCTCACCACGGTTCTCCTGAAAAACCTGTGCCGGTGCGAAATTTACGAACAGAGATGGGGAGCAAGAATAACAGGGACTGCGGGGGCAGTGGTATCAGAAATTCATTGCATGTGTTTGTCTGCTTGGATTTTCGGGACGAGCGGGCACTGCCAAAGCACTATTGTAAATGGTCTGCTCGACACTATTGCCCCGCTTGCCACGCAGGGTAAACAGGGCTTGACGGCGGGCGATGGGGGCTGCCTTACTATTTCAGCAGCCGAGCCGTGGTTTTTATTTGTTTTTTAGCTGTCTTTGCGGTGGGTGGCAGGTGCTGCGGTATCATACGACTCGCGGTGCCAGGCAGATCAAAATGGCGCCGTGTGCCTGTTCAAATTGGTCTTTTCTGAGCTGACTTCTACCCTGTGCGTCTAACCCAGATCAAACTCGCTGGTTTCAAATCTTTTGTGGACCCGACCTCCATCCCAACTCCCAGTCAGTTGGTGGGTGTTGTCGGGCCCAATGGCTGTGGGAAATCGAACATCATCGATGCGGTGCGTTGGGTGCTGGGCGAGAGCAAAGCCTCCGAGTTGCGTGGCGAGTCCATGCAGGACGTTATTTTCAACGGTTCATCGCAACGTAAACCGGCTGGCCGTGCGTCGGTTGAACTGGTTTTTGATAATTCCGAAGGGCGGGCCTCAGGCCAGTGGAGCACCTATGCCGAGATCTCGGTACGGCGTGTCCTGAGTCGGGACGGGACAAGCAGCTACTTTCTGAACAATCAGGCCGTTCGTCGGCGTGACATTCACGACATCTTTTTAGGTACGGGCCTGGGGGCGCGTGGTTACGCCATCATCGGGCAGGGCATGATTAACCGCCTGATTGAAGCCAAGCCCGAAGAGCTGCGCGTATTTCTGGAAGAGGCGGCGGGCGTGTCGCGCTACAAGGAACGTCGTCGCGAAACCGAGAGTCGCCTGCGCGACACCCGCGAAAACCTGCTGCGGGTAGAAGACATCCAAAGAGAACTGGATGCGCAACTGGAGAAATTGCAGGCGCAGGCCGAAGTGGCGCGCCAGTATCGTGATTTGCAGCAAGATGGCGAGCTCAAGCAAAATCTGCTGTGGCTGCTCAAAGAGTCCAATGCGCAGGGCGATCAGAAAGCCCGTTTCCTGGCAATTGAGCAAGCCCAGACCAAGCTGGAAGAATCTATTGCAGGTTTGCGGCATACCGAGTCTGCGTTGGAGTCTCAGCGACAGGCGCATTTGCAGGCTGGGGACGCTTTACATCAAGCGCAAAGCCAGTTGTATGAGGCCGGCTCCCAAGTGTCTAGCCTGGAGGCGGAAATTCGCCACGTGCTCGATTCGCGCAGCCGCATGGCGCAGCGTCGCGAGCAACTGGAGCAACAACAGCACGACTGGGTCGAGCAACAAGAACATTGTCAGCAGGAGCTGGAAAACAGCGAACAGCAGCGTGAAGAAGCGGCGGTAAAGCTGGAGGAGTTACAGATTCAGCTAGAAGAGGCGCAAGGAGCCTTGCCCGATCTGGAGCGGCGTGTACGCGAACAGGCCCAGCGTCGGGACGAAATGCGCATGGCTTTGGCGCGTCTGGAGCAGAATCTGGCCTTGGCTGCGCAATCGCAGCGCGATGCTGACCGCCAGATCCAAGGCGTGGAGCAGCGTCAGGAGCGTTTGAAGCAGGAACTGCGCGAACTCAATGCCCCGGACCCGGACAATCTGGAACGTCTGCAAGGCGATCTGAACATGCTGCAAAATCAGTTGCAGCAAGCTCAGGAGCATATGCAGCATCTGGAAGCCCAGCTTCCTCGATTGGAACAAGAGCGCAAAGAAGCGCAGGAACAAGCTGTGCAAGGCGGGCAGGACATGGCCCGTCTGGAAGCGCGTCATCTGGCCTTGAGCCGTTTGCAGGAAGACGTGGCCCGCAAGGGGACTCTGGAACCCTGGCTGGCCAAGCACGGGCTGGAGAGCATGAAACGTCTTTGGCAAAGCCTGGACGTGGAGAAGGGCTGGGAAACCGCGCTGGAAGCCGTGCTGCGTGAGCGCATGACGGCTTTGGAGCTGCGTCGCCTGGATATGGCGGCTGCGTTCGCCAGCGATGCGCCACCTGCTCGTTTAAGTTTTTACCAGTTGCCCGAAGCGGGGGCGCCTGCCAAGCCCGCGCTGGATTTGCCCTTGCTGACCTCGGTGCTGCGACAGCAGGAAGGCGGTTTGCGCAGCTTGCTGGATAACTGGTTGCACCAGGTTTATGTCTGCCAGGATTTGAAGCAGGCCCTGAGCCTGCGCGAGCAACTGACGGATCAAATGGCCATTGTGGTGCGTGGCGGTCATTTGGTGGATAAGCACAGCATTCGCTTTTATGCACCGGACTCCGAGCAAGCCGGGATGCTGGCTCGTCAGCAGGAAATTGCGCATCTCGAGCGAGAGCTGCGTGGCGCTCAATTGATTGTGGACGAGCTGGGCCATACCAGCACCCAGGCCGAAATGGCCTTGCAGCAAGTGCGTAATGGTCTGGTTCCGGCCCGAGCCCGCGTGGGCGAGCTGACCGCTCGTATGCACGATGTGCAATTGGAACACTCCAAGCTGGCTCAGCAAGCGCAGCAATCGCAAGAGCGCGGTGGTCGTATCAACGAGGAACTGGAAGAACTGGCGGTGCAGCGCGAAGAGCTGCAAGCGAACCGCGAGGAGTTCGAGGCCCGCTTTGAAACGCTGGACGAAGAGTTGGCCGAGCATCAGGGGGTATTTGCCGAAGCGCAGATGGAAGGCGAGAAGGGCGCCGAGCAGGCTGAGCAGGCTCGGCGCACAGTCCACGAGCGCGAACGTGCTGTGCACGATGCCCAGTTTGCCGAACGTGCCTTAGTGCAACGTATGGCCGAACTGGAGCGCAATCTGGCCTTGGCGCAGGAGCAGGCACAACGCACTGCCGGCCAGTTGGAAGGTTTGCAAGGCGAACTGCTGGATCTGGATGCCTCGGCCGCACAAGCCGGTTTGCAGGATGCGCTGGAATTGCGTGCCGAACGCGAGGAAGCAGTACGCTTGGCAAAAATCCAGCTCGATACACTGGCAGCCCAATTGCGCGAGCATGAACAGGCCCGTGCCGAGCATGAAAAGAATCTGGGACCTTTGCGCGAGCAAGTCACTGAATTGCAGTTGCAGGAACAAGCGTCGCGTCTGGCGGTCGAACAGTTTGCTGAACAGTTGGACAGCAGAAAGGTAAACCGTTCCGAACTGTGGAGCTTGTTACAGGAAAAGACACCGGAATGGCAGCGCGTGGGTTGGTTGCAGTCTGAAGTGCAGCGTATCTCGCGCCAGATTGAAGGCTTGGGTCCGGTGAACCTGGCGGCCCTTGAAGAGCTGACTACAGCGCAAGAACGCAAGACTTATCTGGATGCCCAGCATAAGGATTTGAGTGATGCCATCGAGACCCTGGAAGATGCAATTCGCAAGATTGACCGCGAGACGCGCCAGTTGCTCATGGAAACATTCAACATCGTTAATCAGCACTTTGGTGAGCTTTTCCCAAGGCTATTTGGTGGTGGAGAGGCTAAACTGACGATGGTGGGCGATGAAGTGCTGGAAGCCGGGGTGCAAGTCATGGCTCAACCACCAGGTAAACGCAATAGCACGATTCATTTGCTCTCTGGTGGTGAAAAGGCCTTGACCGCGACAGCGTTGGTTTTTGCCTTTTTCAAACTGAATCCTGCCCCCTTTTGTTTGCTGGACGAGGTGGATGCGCCATTGGATGATGCAAATACCGAACGCTATGCCAATCTGGTGGCCAGCATGAGTGAACAAACCCAGTTTTTGTTTATTTCTCACAATAAAATTGCCATGCAGATGGCTAAACAACTGATCGGTGTCACCATGCAAGAGCAAGGTGTGTCCCGAATTGTGGCAGTGGACGTAGACGCTGCCATGCAAATGAGCAGTGTGTAAGCCTGTTTTTTTTAATCCGCTAGTGTTGATTCGACGGAACTGACAATGAGTGATTTGCAAATCGCACTGATTTTATTGGGCATTTTGCTCATCTTGCTCGTGGTGGTCTTTAACTGGTGGCAAGACCGCCGAGTGCGCCAGCAGATGCAAAGCCAATTCCCGGATGGGGATACGGATCCTTTGATGAGCCAGCTCACCGAGCTGGAACGTCGCGAGCCCAGCATAACGCGTGGCGGGGATGCTGCGGCTGCTGGCAGCGAGCACGATGCCGCTGAGGCCGATTGCACCACCGAGGCCGTCATTGACATCAGTTTCAGCCAGCCAGTGGACGCCCAGGATTTGGCTCAGGCCTTGCAGTCCATCTCGCGTACGGGCGCCAAGCCCGTGCGTTACTTTGCCGAGTGCGAAGGGGGCGGTCATCGTGCTCGTTTGCGTTCGGGCGAGTCCTACGCCAGCATGCAAATTGCCGTTTTGCTGGCCAATCGCAGCGGTCCCTTGTCAGCCATTGAGTGGTCGCAGGTCTGGATGGCCGCGCAAGCGTTGGCGCAACAATTTGATGGCTCGGTAGAAGGTCCTGAACAGGACGATGTGTTGCGTCGTGCAACTGCCCTGGACAATACCTGCGCCGATCTGGACGCGTTGGTGGGGGTGTCGGTGCGTTTGCCCGGCCCTATGCCGGCTTCTTCCGTGATTCAGATGGTCAAGGACGCCGGTTTTTTACCCTTTGGTCAGCAACTGGCCTGGCTGGCCGATTCGGGCCAGCCCCGTTTTACCGCCATGTTCGACGGCGCCCAACCCAGGGATATTCAGTCGGCCAGCATTGAGCGTATTGACTTGTTGCTGGACTTACCCAACAGCCCGGCGGACGATCATGCCTTTAGCCGTATGGCAACGGTGGCCCGTGATCTGGCCAGCCGTCTGGACGGCGTGGTGTTGGATGACCAAGGTCGCCCCTTGCCCGAGAGCACCGATCAAAACATTGATGAGCAACTAAGCAATCTGTACGAACGCCTGGAGCAAGCTGGCTTTACGGCAGGCCAGGAACGTACAGGCAGGATTTTTTCGTGAGTTTGAAGCGAGTACAGCAGTTACATGAAGAACTGGCCCAGCATAACTGGGCCTATTACGTTCAGGATGCACCCAGCATTTCGGACGCGCAATACGACGCATTGATGAACGAGCTGCTGGCGCTGGAAGCCGAGCACCCGGAATGGATTACCCCGGACTCTCCTACGCAACGCGTGGGCGCAGCACCTTTGGACGGCTTTGACACTGTTGAGCATGCCGTTCCCATGTTGTCTTTGGGTAATGCCTTTGATGATGCGGAGGTGCAGGCTTTTGACAAGCGCGTCGCCGATACCTTGGTCGAGGCCGGTGTGGTGGGTTTAGACCGCCGGGTAGATTATCTGGCCGAATACAAGTTTGACGGCTTGGCGATCAGCCTGCGTTATGAACAAGGTCTGTTGGTACAAGCATCGACTCGCGGTGATGGCACCACGGGTGAGGACGTCACCAGCAATATTCGCACCATTAAATCCATTCCTCTGCGCTTGCGCGGCGATGCGGCGCAATTGCCCGCCGTGCTGGAGGTGCGGGGCGAGGTCTTGATGAATCGGGCGGACTTTGAGCGCCTGAACGAGAACCAGACCAAGCGTGGCGAAAAAGTATTTGTGAATCCGCGTAATGCGGCCGCAGGCAGCTTGCGCCAGTTGGATCCGAAAATCACTGCTAAACGGCCTTTGCGCTTTTTTGCCTATGGCTGGGGGGAAGTCAGCCCTATGCCTGCCGTGACTCAGCCGCAACATGCCTTGTTTGCCGAACCCGTAGGCGATGCGCTGCCCCGTGATACCCAATCGGGCATGATGGACTGGCTGGAAAGCCTGGGTATGCCCTTGAGCCGCGACCGAAAAGTCGTCAAGGGCGTGCAGGGCCTGCTGGATTTTTATACCGAGACGCAAGAGCGCCGTACCGGTTTGCCCTTTGAAATTGACGGTGTGGTGTACAAAGTCAATTCTTTGGCCGCGCAGCGTGTCCTGGGCTATGTGGCACGTGCGCCACGCTTTGCTGTCGCTCACAAATTCCCCGCGCAGGAAGAAATAACGCGTGTGGAGAACATCGAGTTTCAAGTGGGTCGCACCGGTGTTGTCACGCCAGTCGCACGTTTGAAACCGGTCTTTGTGGGTGGCGTTACAGTGACCAATGCCACGCTGCATAACGAAGACGAGGTACGTCGCAAAGATGTGCGCGCAGGCGATACCGTGGTTGTTCGTCGTGCCGGAGATGTGATTCCGGAAGTTGTTGCCGTGGTGCTAGAGCAGCGCCCTGAAGGCAGTCTGCCCTTCGAGATGGTCAAGGAGTGCCCGGCGTGTCATTCGGCGCTGGAGCGTCTGGACGGTGAGTCCGCCTGGCGCTGTACCGGTGGCTTGATTTGCCCCGCCCAGCGCAAGCAAACGCTGATTCACGCGGCCAGCCGTAAAGCCCTGGATATTGAAGGTCTGGGTGAAAAGCTGGTGGACCAGTTGGTGGAAACCGGACTGGTCCATACCTTGGCCGATATTTTCAAGCTGAAGGTAGAGAAGTTGGTGCTGCTGGAGCGGATGGGACGCAAGTCCGCCGAGAACCTGATCGAGGCGATCAACAAGGTGCGTGAGCCAGCCTTGAATCGTCTGATCTATGCCTTGGGTATCCGCCATGTTGGCGAGACTACGGCACGCGATCTGGCACAGCATTTTGGCTCCTTGCAGGCCTTGGAGCAGGCTGATGAAGAGGCGCTGCTGCAAGTTAACGAAGTGGGCCCGGTTGTCGCGGCTTCCGTACGGCACTTTTTTCAGGAACCTCATAATCGTGAAGCCCTGGATGATTTGCTGGCCGCTGGGGTGACACCTCAACAGGCACAAGCCCGTGCCAATAGCGCTAATCTGCCGCTGGCGGGCAAAACGGTTGTCATCACGGGAACCTTGCCCAGCATGAGCCGTGACGAGGCTACGCGCCGCGTATTAGAGGCGGGCGGCAAGGCCAGTGGCTCAGTCTCCAAAAAGACCGCCTATGTGCTAGCGGGAGCTGAGGCCGGTTCCAAGCTGACCAAGGCACAAGAATTAGGCGTGACTATTTTGGACGAAGCCCAGTTTCTGGCTTTATTGGCGGGTGAGTAAGGCGCTGGTGTATGAAGGTCAGTGTCTGGCGAGCATGAGGAGCGGAGTGCTCTTGTCTGAAGCCAGCGGTCCAGCAGAGTCTTATTCCTGTTATTGTCTGCGGGAGAACAAGCGTAGAGTTGCTGGCGCTTTACCTCTTGTTTCAAGCCCGAGGTGAATTGACCGAGGGGTTATCCTTGGCCTTGGTTCCGAAAGAGGCATGATCCGACTTCATGAGCAATAAATATGGCGCCTCAAGGGCGCCATATTTGTTTTCCTGCCAGCCGTTTTATCGGAAAGACAAAGCGGCCGTCAAAGCCGTTACTTGATGTTGGCTTCTTTCAGGATTTTCTGCTGGTACTCGGCCAGCTTGCGCTGACGCATCATCTCTTCCAGTTGAGGCTTGACTTCAGCCATGGCCGGGAAGGTCACAGGACGAGCATCGTCTACCTGAATGATGTGCCAGCCAAACTGGGACTGTACAGGTGCTGCGCTCAGTTCGCCTTTTTTCATTTTCTCTACCGCCTGAGCGAACTCCGGTACGTAGGTGGAGCTAGGCGCCCAGCCCAGATCGCCGCCTTGCTGGCCGCTACCGGTGTCGATGGAGTCTTTCTTGGCGGCATCCGCAAAGCTGACTTTCTTGGACTTGATCTTTGCCAACAGGTCTTTGGCAGCCGCTTCGTCCTTGACCAGGATGTGGCGCACCTTGTATTCCTGCTGACCTTCTTCCATCGCCTTGATGGTGTTGTATTCCTTGGTCAGATCGGCTTCGGTAACAGGGTTCTTTTTCAGGTAATCGGCCATCAAGGCACGGACCAGAATGCTCTGGCGAGCCAGTTCCAGCTCTTGTTGAACCTGGTTGGTCTTGTCGATACCGGCTTTTTCAGCGGCTTGCACCACGGCCAGACGGTTGACCATTTCCTGTTTGACTTGCTCACGCAGCTCGGGCGAGTCCTTGGCGCCTTGCTCGACCAGAACGGCGACGAACTGATCCAGGTCTTTTTGCGTGAGGTTTTTGCCATTTACGGTGGCAATCGTCTGTGCATAGACCGGAGCAGCCATAGCGCAGGTCAAGGCAAATGCGGCAATACGTTTCATGAGCATCCTTAAGCAGTAGTTTTGGCTTGAATAGCCAATGCGTGAATCGGGAAAGGCATTAGATCGTGGACGCGATCATACACAAGTCTGTGTCGTGCCAGTGTTGAAATTCCATCAAATTGTTTCGAGGCGATGATCACCCGAAAGTGGCTTGCGCCCCCTTGAGCACCGGCGTGGCCGGCATGCAGATGGGATTCATTAATGATGTCCAGTTCAGAGGGGTCCAGAGCCTGGAGCCGTTCGTGAATCAGGGAAGCGAGTGCGTCTGTCATGGTGAAATCAAGATTTTGGGGGAGTGGAGTTGTCGGACGAGTCTTGCAGGTAGCGGCCCAGCCACAAGGATTGGGCAACGACAAACACCAGCATCAAACCCAGCAGACCAAAGGCTTTGAAGTTGACCCATTGGGACTCGGTAAAGTGGCCCGAGAAGGCAACGTACAAATTCACCAGGCCCATGGCGACAAAGAAGCTGGCCCAGACCAGGTTTAATTTGTCCCAAACATGGCCGGGCAATACCAGATGGGTGCCCATGAATTTTTGCATCAGGTTGCGATGCATCAGATAGCGTCCGCCCAGCAGCACCAGCGCAAAGATCCAATACAGCACGGTCGGTTTCCAGCGGATGAAGACATCGTTGTGGAAAAACAAGGTGGCACCGCCAAAGACCACAATGACGGCCAGATTGATCCAGTGCGAGGTCTCGATTGCCTTGCTGGTGAGTTTTAACCAGAGTATCTGCAATACCGAGGCGGCCATGGCCACGCCGGTTGCGACATAGATGTCGGAGAAACGAAACGCCAGAAAAAACAGAACGAGCGGGAACAGATCAAATAAAAGCTTCTTCATGCGTCAGGTTCAAAGGTCATGGACAGGGAGTTAATGCAATATCGTAGCCCAGTGGGTGGGGGGCCGTCTTCAAAGACGTGGCCCAAATGAGCATCGCAGACATTGCACAGCACTTCGGTGCGCCGCATGCCGTGGCTGGTATCCAGTTCCTCGCGCACATTGTCCGGGTTCAGGGGAGTGAAGTAGCTGGGCCAGCCGCAACCGGCATCAAACTTGGTGTCAGAAGCAAACAGGGGCGTGCCGCAGCCAACACAGCGGTAAATGCCGGGCGTGGTGGTGTCCCAGTAACGGCCGGTAAAGGCACGTTCCGTCCCTTTCTGACGCGTGACATAGAATTCTTCGGGGCTGAGTTGGGCGCGCCACTCGGCTTCGGTTTTACGTACTTTTTCCACGTGTGCTGCCTTATGAAAAACAGATCAATGCCTACAAGAGGCGCAGTCCTACATAGTAATCGACAATTAGAGTGCGTTTGGAACAGAGGGTTCCAAAGTGCAGCCTGTCCTGACTGCCCAGTCAAGAAAATAGCGGTACAGGGCACTTACTTAGTGAGCTATCACTTTAGTTAGTGCACTATTTAAACTTTTAATATTTAAGGTAAACACCAATATCTGAAATTCGTGTGACTTGATACGTTTCTGGTATCTGCTGGTGATTATCTGTATTACGATTTTTTGACCGTGAAATCGGTCCACAACAACGAACAAATATTGGGAGAAAAGGATGAACTGCATTACTACTGGTCGTCTGACGACATTGGCTGCAGCCCTGGCTTTGAGTCTGCCCGTCGCCGTGTCTGCGCAGATCAAAGTGGGTGTGACGGTGGCAGCGACAGGACCGGCGGCCTCGCTGGGCATTCCTGAACGCAATACCGTCAGCCTGTTGCCTACTGAGGTGGCCGGCCAGAAAATCGAGTACATCGTTCTGGACGATGCCACCGATACCACGGTGGCCGTACGCAATATGCGCAAGCTGATTACGGACGACAAAGTGGACGTGGTGATCGGTACGTCCGTGACTCCCGGCTCCCTGGCGATGGTGGACGTTGCTGGTGAAACCAAGACTCCCATGATCAGCGTGGCTGCCAACGCCAAGATTGTTGAGCCTGTCGAAGGCGCTCGTACCTGGGTCTTCAAAACTCCCCAGAATGACCAGTTGATGGCCGGTGCCTTGGCAGAGGCCATGGTCAAGCAAAACGTCAAAACCCTGGGCTTTATTGGTTACAACGACGCCTACGGTGATGGCTGGCTGAACGTGATTACTGAAGCGGCTCAAGCCAAGGGCATTAAAGTGCTGGGTGCCGAGCGCTATGGCCGCAACGATACCAGTGTGACCGGTCAGGTTCTCAAGCTGCTGGGCACCAAACCCGACGCCATTTTGATCGCCGGTTCCGGCACTCCAGTTGCCTTGCCTCAGCGTGAACTGAAAGGCCGTGGCTTTGCAGGCATCATTTACCAGACACACGGTGCCGCCAACAGCGACGTGCTGCGTGTATGTGGCAAGGACTGTAACGATATGATCTTGCCAGCCGGTCCTTTGCTGGTCGCCGAACAACTGCCTGACAGCAGCACGGTGAAAAAGACGGCTATGGAGTACAAGGAAAAATACGAAGCCAAATATGGTGCTGGCTCCATCAACACCTTTGGTGGGCATATGTGGGATGCCGGTCTGCTCGTGACCGAAGCCATTCCAGAGGCCCTGAAATCTGGTGCCAAGCCAGGTACCCCCGAGTTCCGCGCAGCCTTGCGTGATGCTCTGGAGCAAACCAAGGAACTGGCCGCTTCCCAAGGCGTGTTCAATATGTCTGCAACAGATCATGCCGGTCTGGATAAGCGGGCCCACGTGATTGTGAAAGTGGTCGACGGTAAATGGACGTATCAGCCTGATCTGTAATATCTGACAGGCAAAAACCGGCTCCCAAGCCGGTTTTTTCCAAGGCGGGTGCCTGAGGATCCTGGCGCCCGTTCCCGCTACAGGCCTGCGTTTGCCGTAAGCCCTTTGCCCTTTTTGTTGTACAGGATGTTGTCCGACATGGATACCACCATCGCTTTGATTTTGTTGCAGGATGGCATATTGAATGGCGCCATCTATGCTTTGCTCGGGCTCGCCCTGGTTCTGGTTTTCCTGGTTACCCGCGTCATCTTTATTCCACAAGGTGAGTTCGTCACCTTTGGCGCCTTGACCTTGGCTTTCGTGGTCAATGGCCGCATGCCGGGAACCGTTATTTTGTTATTGATCGCCGGTGCTCTGGTGTTCTTGCTGGAGTTGCTCTCTGCCTTGCGCAGTCGCAGCCTGACAGGCATGCCACGCAAGTTTCTGGTCAATATCGTGATTCCTGTCGCGGTTTACTTTGCCGCCCCTGCCATTGTCAGCTCGCAGTTGCCCTTGTGGGTGGCCGTATTGTTCTCGCTGGCGGTTGTGATCCCGCTGGGTCCCATGGTGTATCGCCTGGTGTACCAGCCGATTGCCGAAGCCAGCGTGCTGGTGCTGCTGATTACTTCGGTAGCCGTGCACTTTGCGCTGACCGGTTTGGGTCTGGTGTTCTTCGGTCCGGAAGGCTGGCGCACGCCTCCTTTCATGGAGGGCGAAGTGTCCCTGGGCGCAGTAAGCTGGTCGGCCCAAACCTTTTTTGTGATGGGCGCTTGCGTGTTGCTGATTCTGGCCTTGTGGGGCTTTTTCGGTAAGACCCTGTATGGTCGCGCTTTGCGTGCAACGGCGGTGAACCGTCGTGGTGCCCGTCTGGTGGGTATCAGCACCAATATGTCCGGCTCTCTGACTTTCACGCTGGCTGCAGCCATTGGTGCCTTGTCCGGCATGCTGATCGCTCCTGTGACGACCATCTACTACGACACCGGCTTTTTGATCGGTCTTAAAGGTTTTGTGGCGGCGATTTTTGGCGGTTTGATCAGTTACCCCGTCACCTTGTTGGGCGCTTTGTTCCTGGGTGTTCTGGAGGCGTTTTCCTCTTTCTGGGCTAGTGCCTACAAAGAAGTTATTGTATTTACCATGGTGATACCGGTGTTGTTGTGGCGCTCCTTCGGTAGCAAGCACGTGGATGATGAGGAGTAAATCACATGAGACACTTGCTGACGCTACTGTTTATTGCGGTTCTGTTGGTTTTGCCGCAGTTGGGCGCAACGCCCGAATTCTGGATTACCCAGCTTAACTATATTGGCTTGACCAGCCTGGTTGTTCTGGGCCTGGTGCTGTTGACCGGCGTGGGTGGTTTGACTTCGTTTGGTCAGGCCGCGTTTGTGGGTCTGGGTGCCTACACCACGGCCTATCTGACGGCTCGTCTGGGTTGGTCGCCCTGGTTCAATCTGCTGATTGGCATGGCTATCACCATGATGGTGGCCTACATTCTGGGGGCGATCACACTGCGCTTGTCCGGCCACTTCCTGCCCCTGTGTACCTTGGCTTGGGGGCTGGCCTTGTACTACCTGTTCGGCAACCTGGAGTTCCTGGGTCAGTACGACGGTATTTCCGGTATTGCTCCTTTGGAGTTCTTCGGTATTTCCCTGTCCTCGGGCCGGGATATTTACTACCTGATCTGGGCGTTCGCCTTGCTGGCGATGTGGGGTACGCGCAACCTGCTGAACTCCCGTCCCGGACGTGCCATTCGTGCTCTGAAGCATGGCAGCGGCATGGCCGAATCCTTTGGCGTGAACATGGCCAATTACAAGGTCATTGTGTTCGTTTACGCTGCCTTGCTGGCTTGCGTATCCGGTTGGCTCTATGCGCACTACCAGCGCGCGGTATCACCCAGTCCTTTCGGCTTGAACTACGGTATTGAATACTTGTTCATGGCTGTGCTGGGCGGGGCAGGCAGTGTTTGGGGTGCTGTTTTGGGTTCGGCTCTCGTGCTGAGCCTGAAAGATCAATTGCAGAACTGGCTGCCCAAGCTGCTCAATACCGACATCAACTTCGAGCTGATCGTTTTCGGTATTTTGATGGTGCTGATTCTGCAATACGCTCGCGACGGTCTGTGGCCCATTTTGCACAAGGCTTGGGAACAGGTTTTCGGTGCGCAGAAGCGCAATCAGGCGGCTCCTCCGCAAGCCGAGGCTCTGCCTCAGCGTGAGCGTCCCCAGGCCGGCTCGCTGGTTCTGGAAGTGAACAAGATCCGCAAGGAGTTCGGTGGTCTGGTCGCCGTGAATGACATCAGCTTCACCTTGAATGCGGGTCAGATCATGGGCCTGATCGGTCCTAACGGCGCGGGCAAGAGCACAACCTTTAACCTGATTACCGGCGTGCTGTCGGCCACCAGCGGCCAGGTCAGCTTCCTGGGGCAGCGGATTGATGGCAAGCCTGCACGCGAGATTTCTCGTCTGGGCGTAGGCCGTACCTTCCAGCACGTGCAACTGCTGCCTACCATGACGGTTCTGGAAAACGTGGCATTGGGCGCTCACTTGCGTCGCAATGTCGGTGTGGTGTCCGCCGTTCTGCATACTGAGCGCCGTAGCGAAGCCGAGCTTTTGCACGAAGCGGCTGTTCAGCTGCAGCGCGTGGGCCTGGGTGATTACCTGTACGAAGAGGCGGGCAATCTGGCCCTGGGCCAACAGCGTATTTTGGAAATTGCCCGTGCCCTGGCTTCCGATCCGCTGCTCTTGCTGCTGGACGAGCCGGCTGCTGGCTTGCGCTACAAGGAAAAGCAGGAACTGGCCAAAGTGCTGGATCAGCTGCGTAGCGAAGGCATGAGCATTTTGCTGGTTGAGCATGACATGGACTTTGTCATGAATTTGACGGACAAGCTGGTTGTCATGGATTTTGGCACCAAGCTGGCCGAAGGTTTGCCCAAGGAGATTCAGGAAAATCCAGCGGTGCTGGAAGCCTACCTGGGTGGTATTGATGACGACCTGGATCTGGATCAGGTCAATGAGCCCGCCTCGGCAGGAGCAGCGCTATGAGTTCGGCACAATCGAAAGACATTATCCTGAAAGTAGACAATCTGGCGGCTCAGTACGGCAAAGTCACGGCCGTGACGGGAGCCAGTCTGGACGTTCGGGCAGGCAGCATTGTGACGGTGATCGGCGCCAATGGTGCAGGTAAGTCCACCTTGCTGAACTCTATGATGGGCTCTTTGCCTAGCGTGGGCCGCAGCACAGGCTCGGTGCAGTATGAAGGGCAGGAGATCAGTCATTGGGAAGTGGAGCGTCGCGTGGCGGCTGGTATTTCCCTGGTGCCGGAACGCCGCGAGCTGTTTGGCAGCATGACGGTGGAAGACAATCTTCTGCTGGGCGGCTTTCGCCTGTATCGCGCCCGTCATCCCGGCTGGCGCGACACCATGGACAAGGTTTACACCTTGTTTCCACGTTTGAAAGAGCGCCGTACTCAGCTGGCAGGGACTTTGTCAGGCGGGGAGCGGCAGATGCTGGCCGTAGGCCGTGCCTTGATGGCGCAACCCAAAGTGCTGATGCTGGATGAACCCAGCCTGGGCCTGGCGCCGCGTGTGGTGCGGGAGATCTTTATGATCATCGCCCGACTGCGCAGTACCGGCGTGGCCATCTTGCTGGTCGAGCAAAATGCTCGTGCCGCTTTGCAAGTGGCTGACTACGGTTATGTACTGGAGACGGGCGATGTGGTGCTGCAAGGGCCCGCGTCTGACCTGGCTCATAATCCCCGAGTGATAGAAAGCTATCTGGGCTTGGGGCAGGGCAAACGCGAGCAGGAAGAAGCGAGCGCTTAGAAGCGGTAGCCGACCCCGATGGTGGCAACCACGGGGTCCAGCTTGGCCTTACCAATGGACTGACCGTTCAGTTTCACGTCTGGACGGATGCTGATGTAGCGTACATCGGCGTTCAGGAACCAGTTCTTGTCCAGCTTGTAATCCACACCGACCTGGGCTGCAAAACCCCAGCTGTTTTTCAGTTTCAGGTCGGAGCCCGCCAGCGCACCGCGCGATTCGGTGTCAAAGAACATGGTGTAGTTCACGCCCACGCCCACATAGGGCTGGAAGTCGCTGTCAGGCAGGAAGTGGTATTGCAGGCTCAGGGTTGGGGGCAAGTGCTTGGTTTTGCCGATACGGCCCAGATTGCTGTCAATATTGTGCTGGAAGGGGAAAGCGCCCAGCAGTTCAATACCAATATTGCGGGTGGCCATATAGGTCAGCGAGAAGCTGGGGCGGGCATTATTGCCTACGTCCAGCTTGACGGTGCCGTCAGCCACAGAGCCGTTATTGGATTTTGGGGATACCCAGGTCACGCCACCTTTGAGCAAGAAATCACCCGCTTCGTGTGTTTGGCCTTGAGGCGCGTACAAAACAGCGGCCAGTCCTACCGCGAGCAAGGACAGGTGCAGACCGGGAAACAAGTGGCGGGCTTTCATAATGACTCCGTAGGGGGGTGTAAAGCCTACAGAGTGAATGAGGGCTGGGTTTGCAGATTTGATCCAAAGCAAGCTTCAGGGGTAGTTGACCGCCTGACCTTGTTGTAGATCAAGTAAGTAGAATTCATACGGGGCCAAATTCACCCCTATGTGTGTTTTTTGCATCACCTGGTAACGAGCTGGAAAAGAGAAAGGCGGGCGTGGGAGAGCTCGGATGATGGGCTCACACCCCCAGGAGTGCGTGCAGGGCGTCGTACTTATGGCTTAATTCGCTGCGGCTGAATCGCTCGATAATTTGCCCTTGTTCCAAGACATGAAACTGATCGCTGAATTCTGCCGAGAACTGTGGGCATTGCTCGGCCAGCACAATGGTGTAGCCTTCGTGGCGTAAGGTGCAGATCAGCTTGCCAAGTGCCTGGGCCTGTACCGGAGCCAGTCCCTCGGACACCTTGTCCAGCAGCAGTAGATTCACACCTGTGCGCAGCAAGCGCGCAATGGCCAGTATTTTTTGTTCGCCGGTAGACAGATGGGTGGCCATATGGTGGCGACGTTGCTCCAGGCTGGGTAACAGCTCATAGATCTGCACCAGTGACATTCCACCACCCAGGGCAGTCCCTATAGCGGGCGGCAGCAAGAGGTTTTCCTCACAGCTCAGACCGGTGAAGATGCTCTGTTCGTAAGGGCTGTAGCCCACTCCCAGATCTGCCAACTGGTGTTGGCTCAGGTGTATGGTTTCGGTGCCTTGAATACGGATGGAGCCTCGGCGGCTATCGGTTAATCCCGCGATGGCGCGTAACATGGCGCTGCGGCCGGCCCGACTTCGGCTCAGTACAGTGCAGATCTCGCCCGCAGCAACCTGCAAACTCAATCCGCGCAAGAGCGGAAACTCTCGTTGGCAGGCGTACAGATTCTCAATATCCAGGGCAGCCCGTGTCATGAGAATGCTCCTTGTCGTAAGGCGTCAATATGGGCCTGTACGTTGGCTGGTCGGCTCAGGATTCCGTTACGTGTCCTTCGCCGCTGATTGTGGTGATTCCATCACCAGCGAACTTTAGGCAGGGTTCTTCATGTGTTTCAGTATGGAAGCGCCAACGAAGCAAAACCATGCGGGTTTGTCATAGGAGAGATCGGTTTAATGCACTGTTTGGTAAACAAATGTTGTTAAACCAGGCATGTGTTACTTAAGTGTTAACGGTTTTCGGCTTGAAGTCACACAAGTCCGAGATACCACACTGGGGACACTTGGGTTTGCGGGCCACGCAAATGTAGCGGCCATGCAAAATCAGCCAGTGGTGGGCGTCCAGTAAAAAAGGCTTGGGAATCACTTTTTCCAGCTTCTTTTCCACTTCGACCACGTTTTTTCCTGGCGCAATGCCGGTGCGGTTGGCAACGCGAAAAATATGGGTATCCACGGCAATGGTGGGCAGGCCAAAAGCGGTATTCAAGACCACGTTGGCGGTTTTGCGTCCTACGCCAGGAAGAGCCTCCAGTGCTGCGCGGTCACAGGGAACCTGGCCTTGATGCTGCTCCAGCAAAATCCGACAGGTCTTGATGACGTTGGCGGCTTTGGTCTTGTACAGGCCAATGGTCTTGATGGCTTCACGCAGCCCTTCTTCACCCATAGCCAGAATCCCTTGCGGTGTGCCGTGTTCGGGAAAAAAGCGGGCAGTAGCCAGGTTCACGGAGCGATCAGTGGCCTGGGCCGACAGAATCACCGCAATCAGCAGTTGAAAGGTGTCGGCGTATTCCAGTTCGGTGGTGGGCTTGGGGTTGGCGGCCTGAAAACGGCTGAAAATCTCGTGGCGCTTGGCAGCGTTCATGGCGTAGTTTCGCTTGCAGTCTTGCCGGCGCGTCGCGCACGGGCGCGGGCCAGAGCAGAGGCAATGGAGGCCTCTCGTTTATCGGCCTGATCGGCCGAGTTGGCCAGGACGGGTTTATTAGCCAGCGTACGGGCAGCCAGATCCGAGCTTTCCTGGTGTCGGGCCAGCAGGCGGTCGCGGCGTCGTTCCGTGTCCAGGCGAGCCTGTATGGCCTGTTCGCTGCTCCATTCATCCGTAGGGATCATGCTGATGCAGTCTACTGGACAGGGCGGCACACATAGCTCACAGCCGGTACAGCGGTCAGCCAGTACGGTGTGCATCAATTTGTTGGCACCGATAATGGCGTCCACCGGACAGGCCTGAATACAGAGCGTGCAACCAATGCAGTGCTCTTCAATAATGACTGCGCGGCTGGGGCCGGTGAATTCCCCACAGGAAGGGTCCAGGGGCAGGGCTTCACGACCCAGCAGCTCGGCCAGGGCCTGCACGCCTTCCTGGCCGCCGGGCGGGCAGCGGTTGATCGCCTCGCCTTCAAGCGCAATGGCTTGGGCATAGGGCAAACAGGCATCGTAACCACAGCGGGTGCACTGGGTTTGAGGGAGCAGGGCGTCAATGCGCCGTATTAAGGTGTTGGACATGAATGCAAAAACGGGGCCGTCTGGCCCCGTCAGAAACGGCCTTAGCCAAATATCAGTTGTGCTGACGGATGAAGTCCCTGATTTTAGGACAGATCAGCGTGCGCCAGCGGCTTCCGGAGAAAATCCCGTAATGACCACAGTTGGGCGCGGTGAATTGTTGCTTGAGTTCAGGCGCGATTTTCGAACATAGCCCCTGAGCCGAATGAGTCTGGCCCTGGCCGGAAATATCGTCCAATTCGCCTTCAATAGTAAACAAGGCCACGCCATCGATATCCTGGGGACGGACTTGTTCGCCATGCACGTGCCATTGGCCTTTGGGCAGACGGTGCTCCTGGAACACAATGCGGATCGTGTCCAGGTAGAACTCGGCGGGCATGTCCAGCACGGCGTTGTATTCGTCGTAGAAACGGCGGTGGGCTTGTGCATCGTCATCGTCACCTTTGATCAGGTGCTGATAAAAGTCGTAGTGTGAGCTGACGTGACGATCCGGATTCATGGCGACAAAACCGGCGTGCTGCAAAAAGCCGGGGTACACACGGCGGTGAGCACCAGGGTATTTGGTGGGCACCCGGTGAATCAGATTGTTTTCGAACCAGGAATAGGACTTGGTGGTGGCCAGACGATTCACCTCGGTGGGTGACTGACGCGTGTCGATAGGCCCACCCATCATGATCATGCTGCGTGGCATCACGGCCGAGCGACGGCTTGCCATTAAGGAGACGGCAGCCAAGACCGGCACCGTGGGCTGACAAACCGACATGACGTGCACTTTCGGGCCCAGTGCCTGGATGAATTCCTGCACATACAGGACGTAATCGTCCAGATGGAAGGGGCCGGCTGAACGAGGCACCATGCGGGCATCAATCCAGTCAGTAACATAAACCGAGTGATCGGGCAGCAGCGCGCGTACGGTTTCGCGCAGCAAGGTGGCGTGGTGGCCGGACAGAGGCGCGACCAGCAGGATCGTGGGGTCCTGATCCGCTTTGGGATGATCGCGCTTGAAGTGGATCAGCCTACAGAACGGTTTGCTCAGGTGCTCGACCTCCTGCACGGCGACGGTTTGGCCGTCGATCTGGGTTTCGTCCAGCCCCCAGGCTGGTTTTTCGTAATCCTTGCCGATACGGTGTACCAGTTCAGAGGCCGCCGCCAGTTGGCGCGACAGGGGCGTATAGGCCAGTGGACTGTAGGGGTTGGAAAACCATTGAGAGCCGGTGCCGGTAAAGGCGGCGAGCGGAGCCAGAAAGGACCGCTGAAGTTCGTGCAGATCGTAAAGCATAGTGTGCGCCTTGGTGTTGCCTAATTTGATACAGAGGAATGTATATGCTTATTTCCTTGTGGGAAACAATACGACGTTTATCGTTCCTCTGGCCTTGGTATTTTCCCTTGCTGCGGTGCGGCAGGTTTTTTTATCAAAAGGCGAGATTGGGCGCAAGAGTGGCTGGATACAAACGCAGCCACCGAGTCGGGTCTATATAGAGCGAGCGACGTGCTTAGCGTTCCAGATACTGTAGTTTGTTCTCCACACCGTTCCAGTCGTCCGCATCTTCCAGCGGTTTTTTGGAGCGGTTGATGCTGCCAAAAACAGGCGTCAATTCAGCGTTCAGTTCGATGAAGTGCACCTGATCTTGGGGCACGTCCTCTTCGGCAAAAATGGCATTGGCCGGGCATTCGGGAATACAGACGGCGCAGTCAATGCACTCGTCCGGGTCAATCACCAGAAAGTTCGGGCCTTCACGAAAACAGTCGACGGGGCACACGTCCACACAATCGGTGAATTTGCACTTGATACAGTTTTCGGTGACGACGTGGGTCATTTCAGTAACACTCCTGCGGTATCGCTAAGGCGGTTGATCACGGCAAAAGGCCGTGGATGGGGTGCGCGACAACGCACAGGGCCTGAACGATAAAAATGGGATTTGAATCGAATCTTTCGATTTTAACGAATATTCAGCTTCTTGCTTATTGAGATGGCGCAATAGCTCATCTGCTAGATAGCGGTACGCAAGAACTGGCGCCCGTGCTATGGTTGCGCAATCAAAATCGGTAGGTTTGTGATGATCATTACCTCTTTACTTGATACGGACCTGTACAAGTTTTCCATGATGCAGGTTGTCTTGCATCATTTCCCGGCTGCGCATGTGGAGTATCGCTATAAATGCCGCACTCCCAATATTAATTTAAGCCAGTACCTGGACGAGATCCGGGCGGAAATTCATGCCCTGTGCCAGTTGCGTTTTTCAGACGCCGAGCTGGATTATTTACGCAGCCTGCGCTTTATCAAAAGCGATTTTGTCGATTTTCTGGGTCTGTTCCATCTGCCCGAGCGTTGTATTCAGGTGCAGGCTGGGGCTGTTCCCGGCGAGATCGAAATTTCGGTCCAAGGCCCCTGGCTGCATACGATTCTGTTCGAGATCCCTGTGCTGGCCATCGTGAACGAGGTCTACTTTCGCAACGAATGTCCACAACCACAATGGGCGGAAGGGCGCGAGCGTCTGCAGTCCAAGATGCGTCTGGTGGTGGATGATCCGGCCTTAAGTGACTTTCGTGTGGCTGATTACGGCACGCGCCGCCGCTTTTCCAAGCAGTGGCACGAAGAGGTGGTCACCACCATGATCGAGCAGATGAAACCGCACTTTGCCGGCACCAGCAACGTCTGGCTGGCCATGAAGTATGGGGTAACGCCGCTGGGCACCATGGGACACGAGTACTTGCAGGCTTGTCAGGCTCTGGGCCCTCGCTTGCGTGATTCGCAGATTTTCGCCCTGGAGGTGTGGGCCAAAGAATATCGCGGTGACCTGGGCATTGCCTTGTCGGATGTGTACGGCATGGATGCTTTCCTGCGCGACTTTGACATGTATTTTTGCAAGCTGTTTGACGGTGCCCGTCACGACTCTGGCGATCCTTTCATCTGGGGTGAGCGCTTGCTGGCGCACTATCAGGCTAACCGTACCGATCCGCGTACCAAGACCTTGGTGTTTTCTGATGGTTTGACCATTCCTAAAGCCATTGAGCTGGCGCTGCGTTTTGCAGGTCGCTGCAAGGTGTCTTTTGGGATTGGCACCAACCTGACCAATGACCTTGGCCATGAGCCTTTGCAGATTGTCATGAAGATGGTGCGCTGCAATGGTCAGCCGGTGGCGAAAGTGTCCGATGCTCCGGAAAAGACCATGTGTGATGATCCGGCGTATCTGGCGTATTTGCGGCAGGTTTTTCAGTTGCCGCCAGCGTAAGCCTTTGGCGACCTGAGGCGTTAATGTTGTTTCAAAACCCTTTGCACACGCAAAGGGTTTTTTTCATAGACAAAGCAGGGCCGCCAGGTGCCCTCCGGCTTCACGTGCCTGGGCAATGTGCTCCTCATTCAAGGTCTTGGGCGCCAGAATGGCCTCAGGCGTCTGGGCGTGAAAATTGAAGATCCGGATCGGGGCGGCCAGCTCCAGCCGCCAGCCGGTACAAATCCGCTCCAGTTGTCGCTGGGCTCCTTGTCCATCGCTACCGGCACTGATCAAGGCAGAGTAGGGACGGCCATTTAGCTGATCCAGCACCTCGTAGTAATTCCGGTCCAGACACTCTTTCATGGCCCCGCTCAGACTGGCCAGGTTTTCGGGGGCGCAGAACAGATAAGCGTGGGAGTCGCGCAAATCCTGCGCTTGCACCTGATCGCAATGCAAACGTTTGATACGGATCTGTTCTAGCCCTCCCAACTCCTGGAGCACCTCCAGCGCGCCTTGTTCAGCCTGTTCAGCCAATTGCCGGGCCGCGCCGGTACGGGAGTGCCAAATCAATAGAAGTTGGCGGCATGTGTTCAGACTCATAAGCTCTTACTCGCGGTGATAGACTAGCGTCTACAGTATAGAGAGCCACCTCAGCGCTGAGTGGCCACATCGACGTAATTCACATGAATCACACCGCTTCTCCCCCTATGGCCGAGTCGGCCTTCAACCCTCTATGGTTCGCGCAAGCCAGCCACGGACTGGATGAAGCAGGGCGTACGCTATTGCAGGCGGCTGCCGACTGGGCGGGGCCTATTTTGCTGGATCTGGCCGGAAGTACCGGCGAACCGTTGGACAGCCATTGCGCTCAGGTAGCGCTTATTTTGGCTGGTTTGGGTGTGGATGCCCAAACCCGTGCCAGTGCCTTGTTGGCCGTCACCCCCGCCCCTGGGCCGGAGATCAAACAGGATCCGGTTCAAAAAGCCTTTGGTGCCGAGGTCATGACCCTGGTGCGTGGCTCGCGCGCCTTGTACCGCCTGGGATCGCTGACAGGCCAGGCCAAGGAGCAGACGGGCGGGGGTGATCAAAAAGAAATGAAGCGCAAGATGCTGCTGGCGATGGCCGCCGATTTGCGCATTGTCTTGATGCGCCTGGCCTCGCGCTTGCAGTCCTTGCGCTGGTACCGACAGTCTAGAAATGTCTGTCCGGTAGGGTTCGCGCGCGAAACGCTGGAGCTGTATACGCCGCTGGCTAACCGCCTGGGGATTTGGCAGATCAAGTGGGAAATGGAGGATCTGGCCTTTCGTTTTCTGAACCCCGAGGTTTACAAACATATTGCCAGTCAGCTTGAAGACAAGCGCGTGGAGCGCGAAACCCTGATCAGTCAGGTTCGTGATCAACTTTTGGCGGCCTTGAAACGCGAGCATATCGTGGCCGAGGTCTCGGGCCGACCCAAGCATATCTTCAGCATCTGGAACAAGATGCGTAACAAGCATCTGGACTTTGAACAACTGTTTGATTTGCGCGCCTTGCGCGTCATCGTTGAGGATGAACGCAGCTGCTACCACACGTTGGCTGTGGTGCATTCGCTGTGGACACCCGTGCCCGAGGAGTTTGACGATTACATCTCCCGCCCCAAGCCCAATGGTTATCGCTCCTTGCATACCGTCATTGCGGATGCGCAGGGGCGTTGCTTTGAAATTCAGATCCGCACGCGCGACATGCATCAGTTCGCGGAATACGGGATGGCTGCCCACTGGCGCTACAAGGAAGCGGGAGCCCAAGGCGGGCAGCAGGTGGCCGATGGTGAGGACGATAGAAAGATCGCCTGGATGCGTCAATTGCTGGCCTGGGACAGGGAGGCGTCCACGTCAAACGCTACCGCGCCTGGTCCGCAAGCAGACAGCAGCAAAGAGTCGGCTTCCGAAAAGACAGTAGAACCCGCCGCCAGTAAGAAACCGGCTGTTGCCCGGCCTTTGAAGGCTCAGGAAGACGAGCATATTTATGTGCTGACGCCGCAGGCTCGCGTTATCGAGCTGCCTGTGGGGGCGACGCCGGTGGACTTTGCCTACTATCTGCATACCGACCTGGGCCACCGTTGTCGTGGTGCGCGGGTTGACGGGCAGATGGTGCCTTTGTCCACGCGCTTGTCGACGGGCCAGACGGTAGAGATTGTGGCGGCCAAATCCGGTGGCCCCTCGCGTGACTGGCTGAACGTACAACTGGGCTTTCTGGCCAGCCCGCGTTCGCGCTCCAAGGTGCGGGCCTGGTTCAACGCGATTGAATTGCAGCAGCGTATCTCCCAAGGCCAGAGCATGGTCGAAAAAGAGCTGCAAAGGCTGGGCCGTACCGCCGTCAATCTGGAACAGATGGCCCAGCAACTGGGTTTTGCCAAGGCGGATGACTTGTATGTGGCGGTGGCCAAGGATGAATTCAGTCTGCGCCAAGTGGACGCCTTGTTCCGTGAGGATGTGCAGGAAGAAGAACCCGTACAGCGCGTGTTTGATGCGGCCCGGGAAAGTGTTTCCAAAACCGGGAAAAGCGGTGTGCTGGTGGTGGGCGTGGACTCCCTCATGACACAGCTGGCCCGCTGTTGCCGTCCCGCACCGCCTGACCTGATTGCCGGTTTTGTGACCCGTGGTCGGGGAGTGTCCATACACCGTGCCGACTGCAAGTCTTATCAGGAACTGGCTGACAGACAACCTGAAAGGGCTATTAGCGTTGATTGGGGCGATACGGGGGATACTCAGTATCCGGTGGATCTGGCGATTGAGGCTCAGGAGCATCCCAGCCTCTTGCGTGATCTGTCTGAAGTATTTGCCCGCCTGCGCTTGAACGTAACGGGTATTAATACCTTGAGCCGTCGTTCGTTGACACGCATGATATTTACCATTGAAGTGCGTGATGGCGAGCAAATTCAAAAGGCTTTAGCGGCCTTGAACGAGTTATCGGGTGTTAGCGCCCGCCGCTACTCGTCCTGAACTGCTAAAATTGGTAAACCTAAACCTCGCGGGTGTTGTGCCCGCGATTGTTCTTGTCAATCAAGAGAGCGAGCTTTGAAAACCTATACCTTGCCCGACCCGGATGGACATTTTGGTCAGTTTGGTGGTTCGTTTGTCGCTGAAACGCTGGTCCACGCCCTGGACGAGTTGAAAGCAGCCTACGAACAGTATCGGAACGATCCTGAGTTTCTGCGCGAGTTTCATTACGAACTCAAGCATTTTGTCGGTCGTCCCAGCCCCGTGTACCATGCCCGTCGATGGTCGGAGCAACTAGGTGGAGCTCAGATCTGGTTCAAGCGCGAAGACCTCAATCACACTGGCGCACACAAGATCAATAACTGTATTGGTCAGATCCTGCTGGCTCGCCGCATGGGCAAGCCACGCATTATTGCTGAAACCGGTGCAGGCCAGCACGGCGTGGCAACGGCTACGGTCGCTGCCCGTTACGGTCTGGAATGTGTGGTCTACATGGGTAGCGAGGACGTGCGTCGTCAGGCTTCCAATGTGTACCGCATGAAGCTGCTCGGTGCGACGGTTGTGCCCGTGGAATCCGGTTCGCGCACCCTGAAAGATGCGCTGAACGAGGCCATGCGTGACTGGGTCACCAACATCAGTAATACCTTCTACATCATTGGCACGGTGGCTGGTCCTCATCCTTACCCGATGATGGTGCGCGACTTCCAATGCGTGATCGGTGAAGAGTGCGTGCAGCAAATGCCTGAGGATGCTGGTCGTCAGCCTGATTACGTCTTGGCGTCAGTCGGTGGCGGTTCCAATGCCATGGGCATTTTCTACCCCTATATCGAGCACAAGGACGTGGAGCTGATCGGTGTGGAAGCGGCTGGACGCGGCCTGGATACGCTGGAGCACTCGGCTTCCCTGAACAAGGGACTGGTGGGTGTGCTGCACGGTAACCGTACCTATGTACTGCAGGATGATGACGGCAACGTCATGCCTACGCACTCGGTGTCGGCTGGTCTGGATTACCCGGGTGTGGGCCCCGAGCACGCCTGGCTGAAAGATTGTGGCCGCGCCCACTACGCCACCTGCACCGATGAAGACGCTCTGAAAGCGTTTCACGATTGCTGCCGCATCGAAGGCATCATGCCTGCGCTGGAGTCCTCGCACGCGCTGGCTCATGCGGCTCGCATTGCTCCGACTTTGTCCAAGGATAAAATCATTCTGGTCAGTTTGTCCGGTCGTGGCGATAAGGACATGCATACGGTCGCCGAGTACGGCGGCTTGACTCTGTAAGCAATCGGGAACTGATATGTCGAGTAATGTGCGTCTGCAAAAGACGTTTGAAGGTTTGAATGGGCGTTGCGCCCTGGTGCCGTATATTACGGCCGGAGACCCTTCGGTGCCCGCTACCGTGGCCTTGATGCATGCCTTGCGTCAGGCCGGGGCAGATGTCATTGAACTGGGTGTGCCTTTTTCTGATCCCACTGCCGATGGCCCGGTGATTCAGCAAGCCGCTGAACGTGCCATCAGCCGTGGTGTCGGCTTGCGTAAAGTGCTGGAGATTGTGCAGCAGTTTCGCCTGATCGACGAGGAAACGCCGGTTGTGCTGATGGGTTACGCCAATCCTATCGAACGTATCGGTCAGGCCGAGTTTGCCGTGATGGCGGGCAAGGCGGGTGTGGACGGCGTGCTGACGGTGGATTACCCGCCTGAAGAGTCCGAGGATTTCACCCGTTTGCTGACCGAGCAGGGCGTGGACACCATTTTCCTGCTGTCGCCCACTTCCACGGACGAACGCATTGCCAAGGTGGCCGAGTTGGCTCAAGGCTATGTGTACTATGTTTCCCTGAAAGGGGTGACCGGTTCGGCCCAGATTGATGTGGCTGATGTGGAACACCACTTGCAGCGCATTCGTCAGCACGTCAAAATTCCGGTCGGAGTAGGTTTCGGGATTCGTGATGCGCAAAGTGCCAAAGCCATCTCCCGTTGTGCGGACGCAGTTGTTATTGGTTCCAAGCTGATTCAGACTATGGAGCAGGCCGTGCAAGAAAACGCGGGCAAAGAGCAAAAGGATAAGGACGCAGCGGCGGTTGCCGCGGCCAGTCAATGGCTCGCACAGATACGTCAGGCGCTGGATAATTAGCCTAAATACCTATTCCGCGTATAGAATCATCTGCCTGTTCTTGAGGAACAGGCGCTTTTTTTCAGAATAAAGAGTTTGGTGGGCCGGGTGCCGGCCAAGCGAAAACAGGATCTAACAATGAGCTGGATCGAGAAAATACTCCCGCCGCGAATTAACCGTAACCCCGAAAGCAGCCGTCGCGTTCCCGAGGGGCTGTGGGTGAAATGTCCGTCGTGTGAGTCTGTGCTCTACAAGGAAGATCTCCAGGCAACTTTGAATGTTTGCCCCAAGTGCAGTCATCACATGCGTATTGGTGCGCGTGGCCGGATCAAATCCTTGCTGGACCCCGAAGGCCAGACCGAAATTGGTTCTAACACCCGTCCTATGGACCCCTTGAAGTTCCGCGATTCGCGCAAATACACCGAACGCGTTTCCGAGGCAGCCAAACAAACGGGCGAAACTGAGGCGATGGTGGTCATGAGCGGCACGATTTTGTCTGTGCCAGCCGTGGTGGCTTGCTTCGAGTTTGAATACATGGCCGGTTCCATGGGGTCGGTGGTGGGTGAGCGTTTCACACGTGGTGTTAAGGCGGCTATTGCCGACCGTAGTCCTTTCATCTGTGTGGCCGCTTCGGGTGGCGCGCGTATGCAGGAGAGCTTGTTCTCCCTGATGCAGATGGCCAAGACCACGGCTATCCTGGCCGAACTGTCCGAGGCGGGTTTGCCGTTTATCAGTATTTTGACTGACCCAACCATGGGTGGTGTATCGGCCAGTTTTGCCTTTATGGGCGATGTGGTGATTGCCGAGCCTAATGCCTTGATTGGCTTTGCCGGTCCTCGCGTGATTGAGCAGACTGTGCGTGAGAAGCTGCCTGAAGGCTTCCAGCGTGCCGAGTTCTTGCTGGAGAAGGGCGCGATCGATATGGTGGTGGACCGTCGTGAGTTGCAGCGTGAACTGGCGGAGCTGCTGGCTTTGTTGACTCGTCAACCGGCTGAGGCTGTGTCGCGTCATTCTTGATTGCCACGGCTTGACGCTTAGGGAAAAACGCCATCTGGGTTCAGGTGGCGTTTTTTTTTGCCTACTCCGCTGTAGTTTTTTTTGCATAGGGGGTTGTGCTATTGGAACGTTGGTCTCTTGGTTGAGACTTCAGGGCGAGATTGGCTTGGTTTTCTTGGGGTGGGGGGAGTACGGCCTGGGGGCGGGGCCTTGGCCCGTGCTGCGCACGGGTGCTCTTGGCTATTGAACAACCCAGGCGCCCAGTGAACTCGCCAGGTACTCGGTCCCCTCGGACCAAGTACAAGCGTCTGGCCCGAACAGCGCTGGGTTTGCACCCTGGATTGTTCAATAGCCCGCGGCCAAAGCTCTGACTCGCATTCGGGCTGTACTCCCTACCTCAAGAAAAAGGGAATATCGCAGAGGGCTCAAATAGAGGGCTGTATCTGCTGTCTGCACCTGCAACTGTCCTGTGTCTGAGCCTGTGTTTTGGCCTATGCCTCGTTCGGTTGTGTATGTGCGTACGTTTTCTGCGCTGTTGGCTTCAGCTTTGTTTTTTCTCTTTATTCCTATCTTCGGCTTTGTATGCAACTGGAGTTGAAAGAGTGGTGGGTTTGAGGTTAAGGCTAGGGCGGGTTTAATGCTGGGCTAGATGCCGAGGTGGGTGGGGCTAGGCTGGAGTTTGGGCGAAAGAGGATAGGGGCTTGTTGGGGGAGTGGCTTGGATTAGCGGGAAGGGAGAAGGAGAAGGGGGCTCAGGTGATTGCTCTTTGTGGATACGACAGGCATAAAAAACGCCGCCCTGGAGGGCGGCGTTTTTAGTCTTGCTGTTTACTGCGTTTCGACCTGTTGCAGCGGTTCGCTGCTCTCGGTTTCTGCAGTACGTTGCTTGCGTGGGCGACCTAGGCGCACTGGTGCAGGCTGGTAGTCGTCCTGTGTTGCCGAGCGAGCGGTTTCCACCAGTTCGATGCCTGCGGCGTTCAGTACGGCTTCCAGAGGAGCGGCAGCGGGCTTCTGTGCTTGTTCGGCGGCAGGAGTTTCTGCGGCAGCGGTTTGAGTCTCTACGCGAGTCTCTGCGGCTGCAGTTTCCACTGGAGTGGCTTCAACGGCTGGGGCTTCAGTTGTGGACTGGGCTTGTGCAGGAGTCGCGGCTGTTTCTACGGCTTCAGCTGGAGCTTCGGTGACTTCTGCTTTGGCTGGTTCGGCAGCAGCTTCTGCTTGTACAGGAGCAATGGCCTCTTCAGCTGCAGGAGCTTCTGGAGCGGCTTCGGCGGCGGGAACAGTTGTCTCTTTCTGAGCAGCAGCGGTTTCGACGGCGACAGTTTCCACTGGAGCAGCTTCAACGGCTGGGGTTTCTGCCACGGCTTGGGCTTCTGCTGGAGTTGCAGCTGTTTCTACGGCTTCGGCTTGAGCTTCAACGATTTCTGCTTTTGCAGGTTCGGCAGCAGCTTCTGCTTGCACAGGAGCAACAGTTTCTTCAGCAGCAGGAGCTTCTGGAGCAACTTCGGCCTGAACGGCTGGAGCGGCTACTTCTTCCTGAGCTGAGGCGGTTTCAACTGCGGCTGCTTGAGTCGTGACGACTTCTTGAGCAGGTTGTGCAGCTTCGGCAGCGGCTGGAGCTTCCTGAGCGGCGACAGCCGTCACTTCTTGGGCTGCTGGTGCCTCTACGGCTGCTTGGGGCTGCTCAGGCTCGGCTGCTGCGGTTTGGGCAGCGGCTTGTTCCTGGGCATCCAGGGCAGCGGGGTTAAAGCTGGGTGTTGCGTGAGCAACGTAGGCGCTGGTATTGCCTTCTTCGCTGCTCTCTTCGTTTTCGGCCACTGCGTTGGCGTCTGTGTTGCGACGACCACGACGGCTACGACGACGGCGACGTTTGCGCTCTGGATCCAGGGCGCCGTTCTCGCTGTTTTCGTCCGTTTCAGTATCCGAGTTGTCGCCGGTATCAGTGTTGTCGGCCTCAGCCAGCTGTTCAGCACGTTTTTGTGCTTCTTGCTTGGTGGCGGCAACAGCAGAGGCTGCGGCAATGCTGGCAACAGCCTGTTCGGGCTGGGCGGCCGTGCTGTTGAGGTCTTTGTTCAGCTCGACGTTTTCTGTGCTGCCTTCTTCGCGGCGTTGACGGCCACGGCCTCGACGGTTACGTGGGTTGCGGCTGTTGCTGCTGCCTTCGTCGGCGGTGGTAGGCGTCGTAGTCGTGCTGGTGCTTTGCGGGGCTTCCGAGGCGGCTTCGTTATTGGCCGAGGCATTGCGGCGGCGACCACGGGTATTCGCGCTGGTGCTTTCCGTGCTGGCTTTTTCTTCCTGAGCTGCTTCCGGGCGGTTGGACTGGCGACGACCACGTCCACCTTGACCACGGCCACCGTGGGATTGGCCTGGACGGCCTTGGCGGCGACCGGAAGGAGATTTGCTCTCTTCGGATTTGCTGGCTTCGGTCACGGGCTCCGTGGGTGTGCCGGACAACCAGCTCAGCAAACGTTTGAGCAGGCCGGGTTTGTTGTCGCTGGCAGCGGCGCTGGCGGCTGCGGCAGCAGCAGCTGGCTTGCTCATGGGAGCAGGCTGGGCCGGCGTGGTGCTTTTGACCAGGGCTTCTGGACGAGGCTTGATTTCGTGGCTGCGGTGCGGCACCAGGCTGTCTTGCTGTTCAGGCTGCTGAACCAGCTCGTAGCTGCTGCGCAGTTCGTCCAGGCGTGGGTCATCGTGGCGCAGGCGCTCGATGATGTGGTGCGGGGTTTCCAGATTCTTGTTGGGAATCAGGATCAGGGCGATGTTCAGACGCGATTCGATTTTGGTGATGTCAGCGCGCTTTTCGTTCAGCAAGAAAGTAGCCACGTCCACCGGCACTTGAGCGTGCAGGGCGGCAGTGCCTTCTTTCATGGCTTCTTCTTGCAGCAGGCGCAGAACATGCAGGGCGCTGGATTCAGCATCGCGAATCACGCCGGTACCGGTGCATCGTGGGCACGTGATGTGAGAGCCTTCGTTCAGGGCAGGGCGCAGGCGCTGACGAGACAGTTCCATCAGGCCAAAGCGCGAGATCTTGCCCATCTGAACACGAGCACGATCCAGGTGCAGGGCGTCACGCAGGCGTTGTTCGACAGCACGCTGGTTCTTGCTGTCTTCCATATCGATGAAATCGATAACAATCAGGCCACCCAAGTCACGCAAACGCAACTGGCGGGCCACTTCGTCGGCTGCTTCCTGGTTGGTGCGCAGGGCGGTTTCTTCAATATCGGCACCACGCGTGGAGCGGGCCGAGTTCACGTCAATGGCAACCAGCGCTTCGGTATGGTCGATAACGACAGCACCACCCGACGGCAATTGCACGGTACGTGAGTAAGCAGTTTCGATCTGGTGTTCGATCTGAAAGCGCGAGAACAGGGGGATGTCATCGCGGTACATTTTCACGCGATGCAAGTTGTCGGGCATGACCACGCTCATGAAGGCGGCGGCCTGCTCGTGAATTTCATCCGTGTCGATCAGGATCTCGCCAATATCGGGCGAGAAGTAATCGCGTATCGCCCGGATAACCAGACTGGATTCCAGATAAATCAGGATAGGGGCAGCATTGTCGCGGGCCGCGCCGTCAATGGCGGTCCACAGCTGCATCAGGTAGTTCAGGTCCCACTGCAGTTCTTCGACGCTGCGGCCGATACCTGCGGTGCGGGCGATGATGCTCATGCCCTGCGGGATATCCAGCTGGTCCATGGCTTCGCGCAGTTCCTGGCGGTCTTCGCCTTCCACGCGGCGCGATACGCCACCCCCACGAGGGTTGTTGGGCATCAGAACCAGATAGCGACCTGCCAGGGAAATAAAGGTGGTCAGGGCAGCGCCCTTGTTGCCACGCTCTTCTTTTTCAACCTGGATGATCAGTTCCTGGCCTTCGACCAGGGCGTCCTGGATGCGGGCGCTGCGTACATCAACCCCTTCTTTGAAGTAGCTGCGAGCCACTTCTTTGAAGGGCAGAAAGCCGTGACGCTCTTCACCGTAACTGACGAAGCAGGCTTCCAGGCCGGGTTCGATACGGGTGATGACCCCTTTGTAAATATTGCCTTTGCGCTGTTCGCGCCCGGCTGTTTCGATGTCGAGGTCAATGAGTTTTTGACCGTCAACAATGGCGACGCGTAGTTCTTCTTGATGCGTCGCATTGAACAACATGCGTTTCATGAGTGTGGATCTCCGTTGTCATGGAGCACCGAAATATCGGCGCACGACCGCGGGTCACAGGTGTGTAGCGCTATAGCTGCATCAGTTTGGGGCAGGCAGGCAAAATCGGCCTACCGGCTTATAGTCTGGGAGGCACGAGTCGCGCCAAAGCGCGAAGTTCAATCAGCAGGAGGGTCAGAGTCACAGTGTGTGTTTGACGAATATAAAATTGCTGGGGGAACGGCAGTCGCATAAATCATGCGGCTGGTGCAAAAGAACGGGACAATCTGTGCAGGAATTCAGCGCCGCACGCGGGAGGAAAGCATCTCTAGGAAAGCGGGCCTTCTTGCCACACGACTTTCGTTATTTCGGACTCACCCCGGCGACCTTATGACCCGGAAGCTGGAACTCAAGGATACAATTATCAGTCCTTGGTTATCCAACGGAGACGCACCCTTTGCATCTCTACGCTGGACCCAGTCTCAGCTTCTATAGGCTGAAGCGATTATATGCCCCTTTTTGTTATGTGCAAACCTCATGAATCACAAAGATCAGTCCCTCAAGTGCGAATATTACGCATTGATGAAACGCGGGCGGGTCAGCGTATAGATAATTTTTTGTTACGCGAATGTAAAGGGGTGCCAAAAAGCCACATTTACAAAGCCATTCGCGGCGGTCAGGTTCGCGTGAACAAAGGCCGCATCAGCAGCGACTATCGCTTGCAAGATGGCGATATGGTGCGGATTCCGCCTCTGCGCCTGCCTGAACCCGAGCAGGCCCGTCCCGTCCCCGCTGCCGTTTTTCCAGTGGTGTTCGAGGACGAGCACATGATGGTGATCGACAAACCTGCCGGTGTGGCTGTGCATGGTGGCAGTGGCGTGTCTTTTGGTGTCATTGAGCAGTTGCGTGCGGCGCGCCCTCAGGCACCCTTTCTGGAACTGGCCCACCGTCTGGATCGTGACACCTCCGGCTTGCTGATTATTGCCAAACGTCGCGCGGCTTTGGTCGGCTTGCATGATATGTTTCGTGAAATCCGTGCCCGCAAGTTTTACTGGGCGCTGGTGCAGGGCGATTGGGTGAACGATCGTCAACATATTCGTTTCCCCTTGCTGCGCTGGCTGACTGAAAGTGGCGAGCGGCGCGTCAAGGTTGACCCGGCTGGCAAGCCTGCGCATACCATCATCACCATGCAGCGCCGCTTTGGCCGCTTTACCTTGGTGCAGGCCGAGCTGAAAACCGGCCGTACTCACCAGATTCGTGTTCATCTGGCCCATTCGGGTTTTCCGATTGTGGGTGATGATAAATATGGCGACGATGCCATCCGCGATCAATTTGCCCGTCAAGGTTTCAAGCGCATGTTCCTGCATTCGGGACGCTTGGAGTTCAATCATCCTGTCACCGGACAGCCCCTGGTTCTGGAGGCGGCTTTGCCAGCGGCCTGTCAGGCCGTTCTTGAGCGTTTGGAGAAGTTGTTATGACGCGTTACGCCGCCGTTCTGTTTGATTGGGACGGCACAGTTATGGATTCGACGTACTCAATTGCCAGTTCTATTCAGTTGGCCAGTGCGGACCTGCAATTGCCTGTGCCTTCGATTCAGCAAGCCAGTTGGGTTATTGGTTTGTCGCTGGAAAGCGCCTTGTACCGCGCTGTACCGGATTTGACTGCCGAGCAGATGCCGCTGTTTCTGGAGCGTTACCGCTATCATTTCATGCAGCGTGACCCTCATATCAAGCTTTTTGACGGAATTTTACCTTTCATGGGTGAACTTCGTGGCCGTCAGATTGCCTTAGGAGTGGCAACAGGTAAAAGTCGTCAAGGTCTGGACAGGGTGTTGCAGCAGGTCAAACTCAGCACTTTTTTTGATGCGACCCGTTGTGCGGACGAAACCCGTAGCAAGCCGGATCCGGAAATGCTGCATCAATTGCTGGCTGAATTGATGCTGGAGCCCGAACAGGTCTTGATGGTGGGTGATACCGTGCATGATATTCACATGGCGGCCAATGCGGGCATGGATAGTGTGGCTGTCACATATGGCGCACACGATCCTCAAACTTTGGCCAAGGCAGAGCCTACGGTCATGGTTGATAATGTGGCGCAAATGCGCGATTGGGTATTGGCACGGATTTAAGACAAGGCAAGCGGGTTTGATGGCCGCCTTGCCGGCAGGTTCAAGGAGATGGAGATGTTCAAATCACGCTCGCAGCCCATACGTCCCTCTGAAATTACTGATGAGTCGGTCTGGCGGGCTCGCCGCCGTCTGCTGTTGCAGGCTCCGGGGGCCTTGGGCTTGGCGGCCAGCTTGCCGGGTCAGGCTCAGGCCGTCCCTGTGGGGCAGGCCTTGACGTTCACGCCTTCCCAGCGTTGGAAGCTGGACGAGACGCCCACCCGCGAGTCCGATGTCACCACCTACAATAATTTCTATGAATTTGGCACGGGCAAGGAAGACCCTGCGCGTCACTCGGGGAAATTCAAGACGGAACCCTGGACCTTGCAGATCGACGGTTTGGTGAACAAACCGCTGACCCTGGATATGGATCAGATCTTGAAGCTCGCCCCCTTGGAAGAGCGTATCTACCGCCTGCGGTGTGTGGAAGCCTGGTCCATGGTAGTGCCTTGGGTAGGGTATTCCTTGTCGACCCTGTTAAAACAGGCGTCGCCCCAAGGCTCAGCCCGCTTTGTTCGCTTTGAAACGGCAGCAGACCCGGAAACCATGCCGGGCTTGCGCTCACGTATCTTGGACTGGCCTTACGTGGAAGCATTGCGGCTGGATGAGGCCATGCACCCGTTGACCTTGCTGGCTACCGGTCTTTACGGAAAAAGCCTGCCTGTTCAGAACGGAGCGCCTGTGCGGTTGATCGTGCCCTGGAAGTATGGCTTCAAGTCGGCCAAGTCCCTGGTGCGAATTACCCTGACGGACACCATGCCCGAGTCCAGCTGGATGAAGGTGGCTCCTCATGAATATGGTTTTTACGCCAATGTAAACCCCGAGGTGCCGCATCCGCGCTGGAGTCAGGCGACTGAGCGAGTCATTGGTTCGGGATTTTTTGCCACTAAAAAGCCGACCTTGCCTTTCAATGGCTATGCACAAGACGTGGCTGGCATGTATGCCGATATGGATTTGAGGCGGTTTTACTAATGGCTACCTGGAAGGCCGCCCAGTTAGACAGGCTCAAGCCCCTGGTGTTTTTGTTGGGCTTGTTTCCCTTGGGGCGCTGGGTATGGCTGGGTTTCAATAATGGTCTGAGTGCGAATCCCGCCGAGTTTTTGACGCGCTCCAGCGGGGTCTGGGCCTTGGTGCTGTTATTGCTGACCCTGGCCTTGAGCCCCGTACGGCGTTTGCTGGCGCAACCCGCTTTGGTGCGTTGGCGTCGTATGTTGGGTTTGTTCAGTTTCTTTTATGCTGCTTTGCATACGCTGGCCTGGGCCTGGTGGGATCGTTCGGGGGATTGGCTGTCCATGTGGCAGGACGTGGTACAGCGGCCCTTGATCGCTATTGGTGTGGTGGCTGTGCTGATTTTATTGGCCTTGACCCTGACCTCCACGAATGGCTGGCAAAAGCGTTTGGGGCGTGGCTGGAGTCGTTTGCATCAGACGGTGTATCTGGCGGCGGTCCTATCCATTCTGCATTTTTATCTGATTCGTATCGGTAAAAATGATGTGGTGGAGGTCTATGTTTATGGTTTGGTGCTGGCGGGTTTGTTGATTTTGCGCCGCTGGCCCACCCTGAATAAGACAGAGTATTGAAAAGAACAGGTAATGAGCACTAGCCCATTACCTGTTTTTTTTCTTAATCCAAACTTTGCAAAATGGCGGCTGTTTCGGCGTCCAGAATACCGTCATAGCGGGCCGGACGGTAGTGCATCTGAAAAGCGGCAATCACGTTTTGTGTGGCCTTGTCGAAAACACCACTGTCCGGAGTCTCATAGCCTGCTTTTCGCAGCAGAGCCTGAGTTTGAGCAGCAGAGGGCAGGGGGCGCGTAGCGTACTGTGCTTGCAGCGCGTGAGCCTGTGATTCCTTGTACCAACGGCCTATGCCCGCTTGGGCCAGTTCCTTCCAGGGGAAATGGGGGCCGGGATCCAGCTTGCGCTGTGGGGCCACATCGCTGTGACCAATAATATTGCGAGCAGACACGCCATGGCGCTGAGCCAGATCTTTTAACAATACTTTGATTGCCTCAATTTGCCCGGATGTATACGGGGCCCAGCGGCCATCTGCCAGGCGTCCCATGTTCACGATTTCGATGCCGATAGAGCCGGTGTTCAGATCCGTGAAGCCGTACCAGGAGCCTATGCCAGCGTGCCAGGCGCGGCGCTCTTCCGGAACCAGGCGGTAGACAGTAGGACGACGCTCGTCGCTGACCAGGTAATGGGCGCTGACATCGCGTTGTGTCAGCACTTTTAGAGACGTGGCGTGGTCGCCGGCGGTGTAGTGCATGACCAGATATCGCACTCGGCTGTTTTGGCCCTGGGCGCTGTGGCTGTCATCAAGTTTGAAGGGGCCACTACCGCCACAAGCCGCCAATAAGGCCGTCAGGCTGAGCGCGCCAATCCGAAGGCTGCGTTTCAAGGCGGGGGTAAGGCAAGACAGGGGTTTCATCTTAACGACCCGCCAGAAACAAGAAAATGCAGGGGGTTTTGTCCAGGGCGGGCGCTGGGCGTTCGCGCCACTGTTCCACCGTGGCGGTCTGGATCAATTCACGCGAACCCGTCAGATCACGTGCCAGACACAAGCGTGTTGTGGGCTTCAGTGCCTGCAGCAGGGTGCTGTACATGGCCTGGTTGCGGTAAGGCGTTTCGATCAGGATCTGAGTTTGTTTCAAGGTCTGGGACTGGCTTTCCCATTGTCTGAGCTGCTTGGCGCGTGCGGCGCCATCGACAGGCGCATAGCCGTGAAATACAAACTGTTGTCCGTCCAGGCCGCTGGCCATCAGGCTCAACAAAATGGAGGAGGGGCCAACGTGTGGACGCACAGGGATTTTCATTTCGTGGGCCATGGCCACCACTAGCGCGCCGGGGTCGGCCACCGCAGGGCAGCCAGCTTCTGACACCAGGCCAATCGCCTGGCCTTGCAGGGCGACTTTCAACCACTCGCGCATTTCACCGGGTTTGTTGCCGCGCTTGTCCAAGGTATGAATGGTGATTTCCTGCAAAGGCACCACTGGCTCGACCAGTTTCAGAAAAGCACGGGCGGTTTTGGCGTTCTCGGCAATAAAGACGGTCAGTTCGCGCGTCAAGGCTTTGACGTCGGCGGGTAGCCAGCCGCTGATCGGGCTCTCGCTTAAGCCTACGGGGATCAGATGCAAGGGGGCGGCTTGGGGCATGGCGAATCAGTCCTAAACGGAAGGGGTAAGAAGGTTGGGGCGCAAGGGGTTTAATCCAAAGTGACGCAGCATGGTGCACAGCTCGATCAGGGGCAGGCCGATGATCGCGGTCGGATCGTCCGAGCGCATGGATTCCATCAGAGCAATCCCCAGACTTTCGGCTTTGGCGCTGCCAGCAGTGTCATAAGGCCTTTCTTGCAGCAAATAGTGCTCAATTTCCTCATCGCTTAATGCACGAAAACGACAATTGGTAACAATATCGCTGCACAGCAGTTCCTGGCCGTCAGTCACGCATAAGGCGCTATGGAAATCAATGTGTTGACCGCTTAGGCGACGCAGTTGTTTCTGTGCACCAGCGTGGTCGCCGGGCTTGCCGATGGCGTCCTGGCCCGACGTGGCAACTTGATCGGAGCCAATCACCAGTGCGCCTGGGTTTAGCTGGCTGATACGGGTGGCTTTTTCACGCGCCAGACGCAGACTGAGCTGTGCAGGAGCCTCCCCAGGAAGTGGGGTTTCGTCAATGTCGGGAGACTGACAGGTGAAAGGCAGGCCCAAACGCGCTAACATAGCGCGGCGATAGACTGAGCTTGATGCAAGGATGAGACGCATGGTGTGTTTTAGCTGTGCTTTGGTTTGACTGCCTTGTGCTTAGCACGGTATTATCTAATGTTTTCTTCGTTATTGAAATGGTTGTGGGCTAGCTTGGCAGTTTGCCAGCGAGGTTTTACATGCTTCAATACCGAAGGGCAGGGAAAAGAAGCAGTACAAGAAAAATGGTAGAGCGCACCCAAGCGATACCAAGGCAGTAAAACAAACAAGCAGCAAACAAGCGACAAGCAAAACAAACAAGCGGTATCCAAATCCTGGCAAGACCGCGGTTTGATGCCCTAAGCATACTTATGACGACACAGTATATCGACACCTTGAATCTCGCCCGTGCCCCTCAGGAAATGTCGGGCCAGGTGCTGGTGGAGGATTTGTCTCGTCTGGTATCCGATTTGCCCGATCAAGGCGATTTGCGCATTGACTGGAGCGTTTCGGGTCGGGAGGATTCTGCCCGGCGTCGGTTTGTGCATGTGCAGGCCAAAGGTAGTGTCATTTTGGAATGCCAGCGCTGTGTGAAGCCTTTTGCGTGGCCCATCGATGTTTCTAACGAAGTGCAGATTGTGGCAACCGAGGAAGAACTGGAGCTGGACGATGACGATACGGAAGGTCCTGATCGTATCTTGTGTGAAGGCCAGTTGGATGTCCTGGGGCTGGTCGAGGATGAACTGATTCTCAGCGTGCCTTATGTGCCGCGCCATGAGGTTTGTCCCGACGCTCAGTCGCTGTCCATGGAAGCTAAGTCAGACGACCTGGATGAATCCGCTTTTGAGCGGCCATCCCCGTTTGCTGTGCTGGGTTCGCTCAAGAAGTCTTGATTGTTTGTTACTAATTCGTTAATTTTTCGGGCTGCACCCATTTATTCGGGGTTGTCCATCTACAGGAGTCATCATGGCTGTTCAGCAGAATAAAAAGAGCCCGTCCCGGCGTAACATGCGTCGTTCGCACGACGCGCTTACTGGTCCTTCGACGGCTATCGAGCCTACGACTGGCGAATTGCACCTGCGTCACCACATCAGCCCCAACGGCATCTATCGTGGCCGTAAAGTGCTGAAGACAAAGAACGACGAGTAATAGTCTCTTTGTCGTTGCAAGCAACATAGGTTGCATGCTTGATGTCTAACAAAAAAATACGTATTGCCATCGATTGCATGGGCGGCGATATCGGTTTGTCCGTCACTGTCCCTGCAGCGCTGCTTTTTGCCAAGCGCTATCCGGATGTGCACTGCTTATTGGTTGGCGAGCCTCAGGCCATCGAGCAAACATTGCGTGCGCAAGGTAATGTCGATACCTCCTGGTACGACATTCTTCCCGCATCCGAAGTTGTCACCATGGCCGATTCGGTCGAGGTGGCCCTGCGCCGCAAAAAAGATTCCTCCATGCGAGTGGCTGCCCAGTCTGTCAAGGACGGGATAGCTGATGCCTGCATTTCTGCGGGTAATACCGGCGCCTGGATGGCAATTTCGCGCTACGTACTCAAAACTTTGGATGGGATTGATCGCCCAGCCATTGCTACGTCCATCCCGAACCAAAAGGGCGGGGCCACGATCATGCTGGACCTGGGTGCCAATGTGGATTGCTCTGCAGAACACCTCTTGCAGTTCGCCATTATGGGATCTGCTCTGGCCAGTATCGTGGATCGCCATGAGCGTCCCACTGTGGGCTTGCTCAACATTGGGGAAGAGGTCATCAAAGGCAACGAGGTCGTCAAAAAGGCGGCTGAATTGTTACGCTCTAGCGGACTGAATTTTTACGGCAACGTAGAAGGTGACGATATCTGTAAAGGTACTGTCAACGTGGTCGTGTGTGACGGTTTCGTGGGCAATGTGGTCCTCAAGTCCATTGAAGGTCTGGCCAAGATGGTCGGCAGTATGCTGCGCGACGAATTTACCCGTGACCCTTTAAGCAAAGTGTCCGCTTTGCTGGCTCGTCCTGTCTTGAATCGTTTCCGCGACAGGGTGGATAATCGCCGTCATAACGGTGCAGCCCTTTTGGGTTTACGCGGTATTGTTATCAAGAGTCATGGTTCTGCCGATGCCTACGCTTTCGGTTATGCTTTGCAACGAGCCCGCGGTGCGGTGCTCAATGGTCTGCTCAGCGGTACCAGCCAGGCAGTCGAACGCATCATGCAAAGTGTGAGCTTGCATGAACAGCAAAGCGGCGAACCAGATACACGCCATACTTCAGAGCCCTCGTCCTCATAAGAACGGGCTTGATCGGGAACATAAAATGACGATATTTGCCAAGATTATCGGTACAGGTGGCTATCTGCCTCCTCGGATTGTGTCTAACGATGATCTAGCGCTTGAGCTGGCTCAAAAGGGTATCGAAACCTCCGATCAATGGATTGTCGAGCGTACCGGTATTCACCAGCGTCATCTTGCTGATCCCGGTGTTCGTACCAGTCATTTGGCAACACACGCCGCGCGTCAGGCGCTGGAAGATGCGGGCATTGCTGCCCAGGATCTGGACCTGATTGTGGTGGCTACTTCCACTCCCGATTACGTTTTCCCCAGCACGGCGTGCCTGGTGCAAGCCGAGTTGGGCAACAAGGGCGCGGCCGCGTACGACGTACAAGCGGTGTGCAGCGGCTTTGTCTATGCACTGACGACCGCCGACGCCATGATCAAGGCAGGCCGTGCGCGCAATGCGCTGGTTATCGGTGCTGAAGTGTTCTCCAGCATCCTGGATTGGAACGACCGCTCTACCTGCGTCCTGTTCGGCGACGGTGCGGGCGCTGTGGTTCTGCAAGCCAGTGATGAACCCGGTATTTTGGCCGCCCAGCTCAATGCGGATGGCAGCCAAATGGGTATTTTGTGCGCGGCAGGCAATGTCTCGCACGGTCAGGTTGTGGGTGATCCCTTCCTGCGTATGGACGGTCAGGCTGTGTTCAAACTGGCTGTCACTTCACTGGCCGCTTCGGCCAATCAAGTCTGCGAACAGGCTGGTGTTTCCTTGTCTGACATCAATTGGCTGGTTCCGCACCAGGCCAACGTTCGCATCATCAATTTTCTAGGTCGTAAGCTGGGTATCCCCTCCGAGAAGGTGGTTATCACGGTTGATCAACATGCCAATACCTCGGCAGCCAGTGTGCCTTTGGCCCTGAATGCTGCTCGCCGGGATGGTCGTATCCGTACCGGTGATCTGGCGCTGTTGCAAGGCGTGGGTGGCGGCTTTACCTGGGGTTCGGTGCTGGTCCGCTGCTAAGTAGCGCGATTCGGATTACCGCCTCATCTCTTTGAGTTTTTCTACCATGAAAATTGCGTTTGTCTTTCCAGGACAAGGCTCGCAGTCCGTGGGCATGCTCGATGCCTGGGCCGAGTCCGCTGTCGTACAGCAAGCCATTGCACAAGCCAGCCAGGCGCTGGGTCAGGACCTGGCTCAGTTGATGGCACAAGGGCCTGCTGAGGCTTTGAATCTGACTACCAATACTCAACCTGTCATGCTGGCGAGCGCCGTGGCCATGTACCAGGCCTGGATTCAGGCCGGAGGCCCCGTTCCTGCCGTGATGGCCGGCCATAGCCTGGGTGAATACTCGGCCCTGACTGCTGCCGGTGCGTTGAGCCTGGAACAGGCTGTCCCGCTGGTTCGTATTCGTGCCGATGCCATGCAGGCTGCTGTGCCCGTCGGTGCGGGTACCATGGCTGCCGTGTTGGGTCTGGATGATGATCAGGTGCGCGATGTATGTGCGCGAGCCTCCGAGGGGCAGCAGATTGTTCAGGCTGTTAACTACAATGCGCCTGCTCAGGTTGTGATTGCCGGGAATGTAGAAGCGGTAGATCGTGCATGTGCTCTGGCCAAAGAGGCCGGTGCCAAGCGTGCCTTGGTGCTGCCCGTGTCGGCCCCGTTCCACTCCAGCCTGCTGGAACCGGCTGCCACCGTGCTGGCTCAGGCGCTGGCGTCGGTGGATGTGAAGGCTCCCACGGTCTCTGTCATCAATAACGTGGACGTAGCCGCACCTACCGACCCTGAGCAGATTAAAGACGCGCTGGTTCGTCAGGCTTGGCATCCTGTACGCTGGGTGGAAACCATCCAGGCCATGAAGGCCCAAGGTGTTACCCATGTAGTCGAGTGTGGTCCAGGCAAAGTGCTGACCGGTCTGGTCAAGCGTATTGACCGTGATCTGATTGCCTTGTCGATCAGCGACCCTGCATCCTTGCAGGCCACTTTGGAAGCCCTGGAGGGAGCATAAATGCAAGAATTGGATCTAAGCGGCAAGACTGCCCTGGTAACTGGCGCATCGCGCGGTATCGGTCAGGCGATTGCTAAAGAATTGATGGCACGTGGCGCCAAGGTTATTGGTACTGCCACGTCCGAGTCCGGCGCGCAGGCGATTTCTGCTGTACTGGACCAGAATGGCAGCTATGGCCATGTATTGAATGTGGACGACCCGGCTGCTTGCGAAGCGCTGATTTCTGCCTTGAGCAAAGAAGATGGCGGTCCGCATATCCTGGTCAATAATGCCGGTATTACGCGTGACAACCTGGCCATGCGCTTGAAAGATGAAGATTGGGATGCAGTTATCCAGACTAATCTGAGTGCCGTATTCCGCCTGTCGCGTGCCGTTATCCGCCCCATGATGAAAGCCCGCTGGGGCCGCATCATTAGCATCACCTCGGTGGTGGGCGAGAGTGGTAACCCTGGCCAAGCCAACTACGCCGCTGCCAAAGCCGGTGTGGCCGGCATGAGCCGCGCCTTGGCGCGCGAGCTCGGTAGCCGTAACATTACAGTTAATTGTGTCGCTCCGGGCTTTATCGATACGGATATGACACGCTCTTTGACCCCTGAGCAGTCGGCGGCAATCTTGTCGCAAATCCCTCTGGGACGACTGGGTGCTGCTGAGGATATCGCCAACGCGGTAGCCTTTCTGGCCGGGTCGCAAGCGCAATATATTACGGGCAGCACCATCCATGTGAATGGTGGTATGCATATGTAAGGCTTGGCATCGCGCCCGGCTGAGGTAAAATTGCGGGATTATTTGGGGCCTATTGCTTGAGCCGGCGTTGTACGAATAACGTTAGGCCTCATACAAGAACGCCGTTTTTTGTCATAGCTTATCCCTCTTAGTAGTATGGATTGGCTATAATTTGCGGGAATTTTTCCCAACTTGGAGAATCTGCATGGAAAGCATCGAACAGCGCGTCAAGAAGATCGTCGCTGAACAACTTGGCGTTAACGAAGCCGAGATCAAAAACGAATCTTCTTTTCTCGACGACCTCGGTGCCGACTCGCTCGACATGGTCGAGCTCGTGATGGCGCTCGAAGACGAATTCGAAACCGAAATACCAGACGAAGAAGCTGAGAAAATCACGACGGTCCAGCAAGCTGTGGACTACATCAATTCTCACAGCAAGCAGTAAGTTCAATTAAGAGGGTGGGCGGCATGTGCACGCCCTCGCTCCAGAGCGGTTTCCAGAGAGTAGCTTGTGCCCGGCGGCTTTAGCTTGCAAGACGCAGTTATTCCCTTTAAACCGCTTTTTTTGTGTTTAGGAGTCATCCGTGAAACGACGTGTCGTGATTACCGGGCTGGGTATTGTTTCCCCGGTCGGCAACGATATTCCTACCGCGTGGGATAACATCGTCAATGGGCGTTCGGGCATCGGGCGTATTACCCGTTTCGATCCTTCGGCCCTAACAGCCCAGATAGCGGGTGAGGTCAAAGGTTTTGAATTAGCACCCTACATTTCAGTCAAAGAAGCCAAGCAGATGGATACCTTTATCCATTACGGCGTGGTAGCAGGTATGCAAGCCTGGAAGGATTGCGGCTTGGACATCAACAGCATCAATGCTGAGCGTGTTGGCGTTATTGTAGGTTCGGGGATTGGTGGTTTGCCCCGTATTGAAGAAACCCAAAAAGAATATCTGGAACGGGGGCCACGTCGGATTTCCCCGTTCTTTGTGCCTGGTTCTCTGGTCAACCTGGTGTCCGGCCAGTTGTCCATCGGTCTGGGCCTGAAAGGTCCTAGCTACGCGGTTGTGTCGGCATGTACAACCGGTCTGCACTCCATTGGTGATGCTGCTCGTCTGATCGAGTATGGCGACGCTGATGTGATGATTGCGGGTGGTGCCGAATCCACTGTGTCCCCGCTGGGCATTGGCGGTTTTGCGGCCATGCGTGCACTGTCCACCCGTAACGACGACCCGGAAACGGCATCGCGTCCCTGGGATATGGACCGCGACGGCTTTGTGCTGGGCGAGGGTGCTGGTGTGCTGGTGCTGGAAGAGTACGAACACGCCAAGAAACGTGGCGCCCGCATTTACGGCGAGTTCGCCGGCTACGGCATGAGCTCGGATGCTCACCACATCACCTCGCCAGACCGTGACGGTCCGCGTCGTGGCGTGATGAATGCCTTGCGCAATGGTGGTATCAACGCCGACGAGGTTCAGTACGTCAACGCACACGGTACTTCCACGCCGCTGGGCGACGTGAACGAGTCCGAAGCATTGAAACTGGCCTTTGGCGATCACGCTTACAAGCTGGTGGTCAATTCCACCAAGTCCATGACGGGTCACCTGCTGGGTGCTGCCGGTGGTATTGAAGCGGTGTTCACCACCTTGGCGGTGTATAACCAGATCTCGCCTCCAACGATCAATATTTTCAATCAGGATCCTGCTTGTGACCTGGATTACTGCGCTAACCAGGCGCGTGATATGAAGATTGACGTGGCCTTGTCCAACTCTTTTGGGTTTGGCGGCACTAACGGTTCGATGGTGGTTCGTCGTCTTCGCTAAGTTAGACCGTCCCACTCTTGACGCCCAGTCCTTGTCGATCGGAGCTCCGGCCCCGGTGCGCCGACTGGGCGTTGTTGTTTATGTATTGCTTGCGTCAGGCTTGGCCTGGGCGATGTACAGCTGGCAATGGCCCTGGGCTGTTTGTCTGTTCGCAGGTGCTTTGTGGGCTAATTTTTTGTATGCTCGCAGTCGTCGGGTGTGGGGTGGGCGCGCTACACTAGCGCATCGGGCAGGGCTATACTTCTTGCAGTACGAGGGCACAGCAAAGGCGTCCGTGCAAATAGAGCAGATCTGGCGGTGTGCTTGGTTCATGACTTTGCGCTTACGTTTTGATTGCGCCGGTAGGGCCTGCCGTACGATTACTGTATGGCGCCGTACTCAGCCGTCGCAGGCCTGGTGGGCCTTGTGTCTATGTGCTAACCGGCTGTCCCATCAGGTCCGTGCTCAGAATAAGGATTCTTAATGAGTGAACGCGATACCGATGCCGAACTAGTTGCACGTGTTCAGCGTGGGGATAAGCGAGCCTTTGACCTGCTGGTACTGAAGTACCAGCGCAAAATCATGCGTCTGCTCAGCCGTATGGTACGTGACCCGTCTGAAGTTGAAGACGTGGCTCAGGAAACCTTCATCAAAGCGTACCGAGCTCTACCTCAGTTTCGGGGTGAGAGTGCTTTTTACACTTGGCTGTACCGTATTGCGATCAACACGGCCCGTAATTGGCAGGCCTCGGCCGCACGACGTCCCAACACTTTGCAGAACGTCGAAACCGAAGAAGGTGAAACTTTTGACCGAATCGACAACCTAAGCGATATAAGCACGCCAGAATCCATGATGGTCAGCCGCCAGATTGCTGAAACAGTGAATACAGCAATTCAGGCGCTGCCCGAAGAGTTGCGGACAGCTATCGTGCTACGTGAAATAGAAGGTATGAGCTACGAAGATATTGCTCAGACCATGGACTGCCCTATAGGAACTGTACGCTCACGCATCTTTCGAGCCCGCGACGCCATTGCTGCGCAGTTGCGTCCCATACTGGATGGTGAAGATAGTGAACGACGGTGGTAAGGATTGATGATGCAAGCCCTGAAATCCCATTCCGATGAAGATCAACTGAATGCCTGGGAGGCCGCCGTGTCTTCCTGGGTGGATGGTGAGGCTGAAATACGGCCCGAGGAACTGGACTCCCCTTATGGGCGTCAAGTCTGGGATACCTATCATTTGATTGGTGACGTCATGCGTACCGACGCACTGGCTATCCGTACTTCGGACCGTTTTTACGCACGTCTGTCCAAAGCGATCGACGAAGAGCCTACTGTGCTTGCTCCAAGCGCCATGAAACGTCCTTTGGTGCAGCGCTACGGTGTCAGCGGCTTGGCTGTGGTGGCAGCGGTGGCGGCAGCCTTGTGGGTGGGATTACCTTACATGGGCGTGACTTCAGTGCCTGGCACTTTGGTGGCCAGCGCCCAGGACGATCAGCTCTGGAATGATTACGCGGATTTGCATCGCGATTTTGTTGGTACCGGCCCAGTACGCCATGTGTCCTTTGAAAGTGGAGCCCTGGGTCAATGAGGTCTGTACGTATGCCATCGCAGATGGGTTTGGCGCGTCTCTATAAGGGTTTGCTTGCCTTTTCGCTGGTGGTGTTGTGTGCACCGGTGCTGGCTCAGGGGGCTGACGGGCTGGAGCCTCTGGATCTGCCTTGGCTGCAGAAAGTTCACAAAGCGGCGCGCGATCTGGACTACTCCGGGGTCATTATTTACACGCAGGATCAGGCCAGCCAGTCCATGAAGTTGGTTCACATTATTGATGGTACTGGCGAGCGCGAGCGTCTGGAAATTCTGGATGGTGAACCGCGTGAGTTTCTGCGTCAGAACGAAGTGACCCAATGCCTGATTCCCGAAAAGAAAATGGTGGTGATCGAGCGGCGTGAAAACGAGCGCTTTCCCAGTTTTCTGGTCGGTGATGTCAGTCAATTGCCAAAATTCTACGATATGCGCCGTTTGCCTTCGCGCGAGCGCGTGGCGGGCCGTCCTTGCGATCTGATCGAGTTGGTCCCCAAGGATGATCAGCGTTATGGCTACCGTGTGTGTGCCGATACCGATCACCATTTGCTGTTGAAAATGCAGACTTTGGACCCACAACAAGCGGTAGTGGATCAGATCGCTTTTGCCTCGGTCGCTTTTGGAGAGCAGGTGGATTTGCAGCAATTGCGCACCAACTGGAACCCCAGCAAGTGGGACGTGGTTGAGCCCGAAGTGCAGAAAATTGATATAAGCGAATTGGGGTGGCATTTGGCTATGCCGGCCGGTTTTACCTTGCGCTCCGAAATGCTTCGGCCCATGCGGGCTGGTCGTCAGGTAACCCATCTGATGATGTCTGACGGTCTGGCCGCTATTTCCGTGTTTCTGGAAAAGGTAGGGACTCCCGAAGCAGAAGAAAATAGCTTGGGTGCCTTTCACCGTGGCTCCATGAATATGTACCGCAGTCGCATCAACGATTATGTTTTAACTAGTACGGGGGCTGTCCCTGTACAGACTCTGCGCGCTTTGCTTGAAGGCACACAGTTCACCCCACCATCCCGGACACATTGACTATCGTCCACCAGGAGTATTTGAATGGAAAAATCGAGTCATAAAATGCGTATTCCTGTTCTCTCGGCCTTGACGGCTGCCGTGGTACTGGCAACGGGTGCGCCTATGGTCTACGCGCAGGCCCAGCCTGTCACGACAAGCGAGCAGGTCCAAAGCACGACATTGGGCCTGCCTGATTTTACGGGAGTTGTTGCCAAGACCGAAGATGGGGTGGTCAATATTCGCACCACAGAGGCGGTGCGGGTACGCTCACCTGCCATGGGCCCCGGTTCGGACCCTTACGACATGTTCCGCTGGTTTTTTGGGCCTGATTTCATGCCGCCAGGCATGGCTCCCCAACGGCCCCATGGGGGCAATAATGGGCAGCAGCCCCAGGAGCGCACTGTGCCGCGTGGCGTGGGCTCGGGCTTTATCATCTCGGCCGATGGCTACATCCTGACTAATAATCATGTGGTGGCGGACTCCAACGGCATTTTCGTCACGCTGAGCAATGGTAAGGAATATCCAGCCAAGATCATCGGTACGGACGAACGCACCGATGTGGCTTTGATCAAGATCGAAGCCAAAGACCTCAAGCCTATGGTGATTGGGGACTCCAAGCAGCTCAAGAAAGGGCAGTGGGTTCTGGCGATTGGTTCGCCGTTCGGTCTGGAGTCCACGGTGACCTCCGGGATTGTCAGCGCCATCAACCGCGAAACGGGCGATTACCTGCCTTTCATTCAGACTGACGTGGCTGTAAACCCCGGTAACTCCGGCGGCCCCTTGATCAACTTGAATGGTGAAGTGGTGGGCGTGAACTCCCAGATCATTTCGCGCAGTGGTGGTTTTATGGGTATTTCCCTGGCCATTCCCATCGATGAAGCCATGAATGTGGTTGAGCAGCTCAAATCTGACGGCAAGGTGACTCGTGGTCGTATCGGCGTGCAGATCACCCCGGTGGCCGATGATGTGGCAACAGCACTGGGCCTGAAAGACAGCAAGGGTGCCTTGGTCAGCAGCGTGGAAGAGGGTGGTCCTGCTGCCAGAGCCGGTATTCAGTCCGGTGACGTGATCTTGAAGTTCAATGGTCGCACCATTGATCAAATGACGGATCTGCCCCGTATTGTGGGTGGTACCAAACCAGGTCAAAGCTCCACGTTGGAAATATGGCGTAAGGGCAAGGTGCAGACAGTCAAGATCGATGTCGAGGAAATGCCTTCCAGCAGCCCGGTTGTCGCCGGCAAGGATCAGAAAGACGCGCCAACCGCCAGCAGTACGGATGCCTTTGGTCTGAAAGTGACTGCTGTCTCTGATGCTGATTTGAAGCGTTTAGGTGTCGAGAGTGCTGTTCAGGTCGTGGATGCGACCGCTCCTGCCAGCGAGGCCGGTTTGCAGCCCGGTGATCTTATTTTGCGCGTCAACGATAAAGACGTAGGGACACCGGATCAATACGCTAAAATGGTTGCATCTTTGGATAAATCCAAACCTGCGGCCTTGCTGGTTTTGCGTGCAGGCCAGTCGCAATGGGTTTTGATTACGCCATCGAAATAAAAATTCTGTAAAACGGCTAAAATGGTAGCCATTGATGAACTCCGGCCAGGGGCCGGAGTTTTTTCGCCACTATTTGCGGGGGCATTTTGCCCCGAATAGATCATGGTTCCACGTGCGCCCGTCTGACAGGACGGGTCTTGCGTTTTCGGCGCGTGGACTGAAAAGGGGCGTCATGGGCGCCCCTTTCTTGTGCCGTTTCTCTGGCATTGCGCCTCAACATTTTCTTTGTTTATTAACGGGTTTATGGACCACATCCGCAATTTCTCTATTATTGCCCACATCGATCATGGCAAATCGACTTTGGCTGACCGCCTGATCCAACGCTGTGGTGGCCTGGCCGACCGCGAGATGTCGACCCAGGTTCTGGATTCGATGGACATCGAGAAAGAGCGTGGCATTACGATTAAGGCCCAGACCGCCGCTTTGCACTACAAGGCTCAGGATGGCAAGGTATACAACCTGAACTTGATCGACACTCCCGGCCACGTTGACTTCTCCTACGAGGTCAGCCGTTCTTTGTCGGCCTGTGAAGGTGCCTTGCTGGTCGTGGATGCTTCCCAAGGCGTGGAAGCGCAGACGGTGGCTAACTGCTACACCGCGTTGGACCAGGGCGTCGAAGTGATTCCCGTGCTCAATAAAATGGATTTGCCTTCGGCTGATCCGGATTCGGCACGCCAGGAAGTGGAAGACGTTATCGGTATTGATGCCAGCGATGCGATTGCGGCCAGTGCAAAAACGGGTCAGGGGATCGACGAAATCCTTGAGACCATCGTCGCCCGTGTGCCTGCACCTGTGGGCGATCCGGCAGCGCCCTTGCAGGCCTTGATCATTGACTCCTGGTTTGACAACTACGTGGGCGTGGTCATGTTGGTGCGCATCGTTAACGGTATGCTCAAGCCCAAGGAAAAAATCCTGTTGATGGCCACCCGCGCCACGCACCTGGTCGAGCACATCGGTGTGTTCACTCCTAAATCGGAGAACCGTCCTCATCTGTCTGCTGGCGAGGTGGGTTTCATCATTGCCGGTATTAAAGAGCTGGAACACGCCAAGGTGGGCGATACCATCACCCTGGCTGGCAAACCTGCGGACAAGGCGCTGCCTGGCTTTAAAGAAGTGAAACCTCAGGTGTTTGCCGGCTTGTACCCGGTGGAAAGCAGTGAGTACGACCAGCTGCGCGATTCCCTGGAAAAGCTCAAGCTGAACGATTCCTCCCTGATGTTCGAGCCCGAAGTGTCTCAGGCGCTGGGTTTTGGTTTCCGTTGCGGCTTTCTGGGCCTGCTTCACATGGAAATCGTCCAGGAGCGTCTGGAACGTGAATTTGATATGGACATCATCACTACCGCGCCGTCGGTGGTGTACGAGGTCGAGCGCCGTGATGGCGAAGTCCTGATGATTGAGAGCCCCTCCCGCATGCCGGAGGTGTCCCATATTGAAGACGTGCGCGAGCCTATTGTTGTGGTTTCGCTGCTAATGCCACAGGAATACGTGGGCCCGGTCATGACCCTGTGTACAGCCAAGCGGGGTTTGCAGTTAAATATGACCTATCATGGCCGTCAGGTGAATCTGGTCTATGAAATGCCCCTGGCTGAGATCGTGCTGGACTTCTTTGACCGACTCAAGTCCGTATCGCGTGGCTACGCTTCCATGGACTACGAGTTCAAGGAATACCGTTCGGCCGATGTGGTCAAGGTGGATATCCTGATCAACGGCGACCGTGTCGATGCCTTGTCCATGATTGTGCACCGTAGCAATGCCCGTTACCGTGGACGCGAAGTGGTCGCCAAGATGCGCTCCTTGATCCCGCGCCAGATGTTTGATATTGCTATTCAGGCCGCCATTGGTGCCGAAGTTATTTCTCGCGAGAACGTCAAGGCATTGCGTAAAAACGTGCTGGCCAAGTGTTACGGCGGTGACATCTCTCGCAAGAAGAAACTGCTTGAGAAGCAAAAAGCGGGTAAGAAGCGGATGAAGCAAGTTGGGAACGTCGAAATTCCGCAGGAAGCCTTTTTGGCAATTTTGCAGGTCGAAGATAAGTAATGCTGTAGTCGGCACCCCAAGCCGACTACAGCCAGGACTGCCTTAATTTCTTTAAAGGAAACCGATGAGCTGGGATTTCGCTCTGATTTTGTTTGTACTGCTAATACTGACCGGCGTAATCTGGTGTTTGGATCGATTCTTCCTGCGTTCCCGCCGTCTGGCGCGTGCGCGGGCCGCGATGCAAGCAATACCGGAAACGGCAGCTCAAGACCCTGAGCATTTGCAGCAACTGCGCCAGGATGCGTATGACCAGGCCAACCGTATGCCCTGGTGGATTGAATATGGCGTCAGCTTTTTCCCAGTCATTTTGTTTGTATTCGTCTTGCGCTCGTTCATTATCGAGCCATTTCGCATTCCGTCGGGCTCGATGTTGCCGACGCTGAAAAATGGCGACCTGATTTTGGTGAACAAATACGAGTACGGTATTCGTCTGCCTGTTAGTGGCACCAAGGTTGTTCCTTTGGGGCATCCCGAGCGTGGCGATGTGATTGTGTTTCGTTACCCCGTGGATACGTCCGTGGACTACATCAAGCGCGTGGTCGGCGTGCCCGGTGACCGTGTGGAGTATCGCGACAAGGTGTTGTCCGTAAACGGTCAGGTCATTACCCAAGTGCGCAGTGGTGATTACTACGAACCGGATCGCTCCGCTTACATTGGGCGTTATCTGGAAGAGCTGGGCAAGGTGCAGCACAACATCTTGCTGAACAAAACTGCGCCTCAGGGTTTGATGCCCATCGTGGCCTTCCCCCATCGTGATTCTTGTGAATATTTTTCCAATGGCATTTCGTGTGTGGTGCCTGATGGCAACTACTTTGTCATGGGAGACAATCGCGACAATAGTCTGGACAGTCGTTATTGGGGCTTTGTGCCCGATGAGAATATTGTGGGACGCGCCTTCTTTATCTGGATGAATTTCCGCGAACTTAGCCGTATAGGTCGCTTCCATTAATGAAACGTCTTGCTTTGCTTGAAGCCGCTATCGGCTACTCCTTTAAAGACATCGGCCTGCTGGAGCAGGCCTTGACCCATCGTAGCCACAGCGCTCGTCATAACGAGCGGCTGGAGTTTCTGGGCGATTCGGTTCTGAACTTCACGGTTGCGGCCTTGTTGTTTGACCGCTTTCAGCGCATTGATGAGGGCGATTTGTCGCGCCTGCGAGCGAATCTGGTCAAACAGGCTGCGCTGGCTGAAATTGCAACCCGTCTGGGTTTGTCGGATTATTTGCGTCTGGGAGAAGGGGAGCTGAAAAGCGGTGGTTTCCGCCGTCCTTCCATTTTGGCGGATGCGCTGGAAGCGATTTTTGGCGCTGTTTTTCTAGACGCGGGTTTCACACAGGCCCAAACCGTCATCACTCAGCTGTATGAACCCATGCTGGTTGATGTGGACCCCAAAACCTTGGGGAAAGATCCCAAAACCTTGCTGCAGGAGCTGCTGCAAGGTCGCAAGCTGGATTTGCCGCTGTATACCGTGGTGGCCACGCATGGCGCAGCCCACGATCAGCTTTTCGATATTGAATGCACGATCGCCAAGCTCAACATCCATGTCCGTGCCAGTGGCAGCAGCCGTCGTGCGGCTGAACAAGCCGCCGCAACGCAGGCCATTGCTATTTTACAAGCTGAATTTCCAGCCAAGACGACGCGCGCCAGTCGCCATCGTCGCCCCTCACAATTGACACTGCCTGTGGCAGTGTCGCAGGAAGCAGAATGACACAGACCCCTTTTCGCTGCGGCTTCGTGGCTATTGTCGGACGACCGAACGTCGGCAAGTCCACGCTGGCCAATGCTTTGATCGGCAGCAAGATTTCGATTGTGTCGCGCAAGGCGCAGACTACGCGCCACCGCATCAACAGCGTGTTGACGCGTGACCACGATCAAATGGTATTTGTGGACACCCCCGGCTTTCAGACCAAGCACGGCGGGGCCATGAACCGCATGATGAATCGTGTTGTTACCCAGGCGCTGGCCGATGTGGACGTGGTGGTGCACGTGGTCGAGGCTGGCAAGTGGTCCGCTTCGGATGCCGAGCTGCTGCCCATGCTGCCTAAAGGCGGCAAGACCATTCTGGTCATCAACAAGGTTGATGCGCTCAAGAGCAAGAATGACTTGCTGCCCTATATCGCCCGCCTGTCGCAGGAATTCGAATACGGTGCCGTGATTCCGGTCAGCGCGGCCAAGCGCCTGCAACTGGACCCCTTGCTGGACGAGATCGCCTCCCGTTTGCCTGAAGGCGAGGCCATGTTCGACGCGGATACCATTACCGACCGCTCGGTGCGCTTCATTACCTCGGAGCTGCTGCGCGAGAAGATCTTCCGTCTGGTAGGTGATGAACTGCCTTACGGTTGTACCGTGGTCATCGAGCAGTGGGACGAAAACGAGCAGGGTGCCCGTATTTCCGCCTGCGTGGTGGTGGAACGCGAAAGCCATCGTCCGATTCTGTTGGGTGCTGGCGGCATGCACATGAAGCGCATTGCGACTGAGGCTCGCCAAGATATTGCCAAGCTGATCGACAAGCCTGTGTTCCTGGATGTGTACATCAAGGTGCGCAAGGGCTGGTCTGATCGTGAAGCGGTCCTGCGCGACCTGGGGTATGAGTAATCCCCGTCATCGCTATCAGGACGAAGCGGGCTACATACTGCACACCAGTGCCTGGCGTGAAACGTCTCTGATCTGTCATGCCTTTACGCGTAACCACGGGCTGGTGCCGATGGTCGCTAAAGGCGCCAAAAGGCCGCATTCTATTTTGCGGCCTGCTTTGTCTGTGTTTCAGCCTTTATTGTTGGCCTGGTCGGGCAAGAATGAAGTCAAGACACTGACGCGGGCGGATTGCGCCGGGATTCGCCCTTTGAAAGGCCGCGCCCTGATGTCGGCCTGGTACATGAATGAATTATTGATTCGTTTGTTGCCGCGTGAGGACCCGCACCCCGTTTTGTTCGATGCTTACGAAGAAGCCCTGGTGCATTTGGCACAGATTCCTCGTCCGCCTGTGGCGGGGGCCTTGCGGCGTTTTGAGTGGGTGCTGCTGACCGAAACAGGTTATGGCTTTGATGAGGCCACACCTGATTTCAACGATCCAGTCGGTGAGCCGGAGTTGCGCATACGCTTGCGTGAACGCTTGAACAGTCTGCTGGGCCGCCCCTTGCATACCCGATCCGTTCTTATGCAGTTGCAACGCTATTGATATGGCCGTCTCCCTTCCTTCCGTGCTGGTTCTGGATACCTGCGTCCTGATCTCCAACGTTCTGCGTCGCTTGCTCCTGGCCCTGGCCGATGAGCAACTGTTCAAACCTGTCTGGAGTCCCGTCATTGGTGATGAGTGGCGTCGTAATGCGGGCCGCCTGTGGAAAGTTATGCCCCTCTCCATCGAGGAGCAGTGGGAAGAGCTGCAACAGCGTTACCCTGAAGCCGATTTAGGCGACAGTAGCGAGTTCAAGAAGAATTTGCGCTATTCCGATGTCAAGGACTGGCATGTGATCGCCACTGCCCGTCTGGCGCAGCAGCGTTATCCTGATCAGCCAGTCGGTATCCTGACCCGGAATCTGAAAGACTTTAATCGCTCCGAGCTGCGACGCCTGGGGATCAGCCTGTGGGAGCCGGATCAGTTGTTAGCTTTGTATATGGCCGCGCATCCGGACTTGATGCAGCGTTTGCTGGATGGTTTGCCCGCTTTGATGCTGACGCCCGAAGCGCAGGCACTGGATACGCATACTTTGTTAAAGCGTGATCGTTTGTTCGGTGTGGGACAGGCTTATTTGCGGCGTCAGAAAATGGACGAGGCACACTCATGAAGCAAGGTGTTTTGCTGTCGGTTCTAGCCTCAGCATTGTTCGCTTGCTTGTACTATTACGCCACCGTGCTGCATCCGCTCAGTGGTGAGCAGATTTTTGCCTGGCGTATTGTGCTGGGCCTGCCTGCGTTGGCGTTGGTGATTACCCGTGCACGGCGCTGGCGGGAAGTGCGTTGGGTTCTACGGCATTGGCCCGGTAATTGGCGCTATTTTGCGCTGCTCTTGCTGGCGGCTGTATTGGTCGGGGTACAGCTTTGGATTTTTGTCTGGGCACCTTTGCACCAGATGGCGCTGGACGTGTCCTTGGGCTACTTCCTGCTGCCGTTGGTGATGGTGCTGGTAGGACGGGTGATCTACAAAGATAGATTGAGTACTATCCAGTGGATTGCAGTTGTGCTGGCGGGCTTAGGCGTGCTGCATGAGCTGTTCCGCGTAGGGAGTGTGTCCTGGGCGACAGCAGTGGTGGTCCTGGGCTATCCGCCTTATTTCATGTTGCGCCGTTACCTGCGCCTGGGTTCGCTGGCTTCGCTGTGGTTTGACCTCAGCTTCTTGTTCTTGCCCGCCTGCTGGTTGCTTTTTGTCCAAGACACGCAGATGTGGGGCCTGTTTGGCAATGAGCCGCGCTTGCTGTGGCAGGTCCCGGTCCTGGGTCTGATCAGCTCGGTTGCGCTGGTCAGCTATCTGTCTGCCAGCCGTCAGCTGCCTTTGGCTTTGTTTGGCATCCTGGGCTATGTGGAGCCGGTGCTCTTGTTCTGGGTGGCGTATTTGCTGCTGGACGAACCCATGAGCGTGAATCAGTGGTGGACTTATATTCCGATCTGGATTGCCATCGCCTTGATGGCTTTGGAAGGGCTTATCAAGATGTGGCGGCCCGGACCGCCTGTACCGCCTCTCAAGGCGTGAATCCTGTCTGCTTAGTACCCAAGGTTGTCTGCGCCGAACAAGACGTTTTGAGGGCTTCTCTTGAGTGTGGCGGACTCTTAAAAAAACGACTCCTGTCATAACCCCCGAAAAACTCGGATTGCTATCCGGTTTTCAAAGGGGAGCATATCGGGAGTCGTTTTTTTGACTATGAAAATCTTCTTGGAGAGATCGTCCGGGAGGCACCGGAGCTTGTCCTGCGTGGCCCAAATATGCCGCTTAGCGCAGTGTCTCGGGACAGTCAGGTTGATTGCGCAACAGATTTGCCTGGGTGACCGAACAACCCGCCGGTACGTCTTCCGTAATCCAGACATTCCCGCCAATCGTGGAGCCTGCTCCCAGTGTGACGCGACCCAGTATCGTGGCGCCAGCGTAAATGACGACATCGTCTTCCACAATCGGGTGACGGGCCTGGCCCTTGAGCAGCAAACCTTTCTCGTCCTTGCTAAAGCGTTTGGCACCCAGGGTGACGGCTTGATAAATCCGAACCCGTTTGCCGATAATGGCCGTCTCGCCAATGACAACACCAGTGCCGTGGTCGATGAAGCAGGAGTGATCAATTTGTGCGCCGGGGTGAATATCAATACCGGTCTGGCTATGGGCCAGTTCGGCAATAATGCGGGCGGTCAGCGGTAGACCCAAATTGGTCAGGGTATGGGCGATGCGGTGGTGAATCATGGCCAGCAGGCCGGGATAGCACAAAAGCACTTCATCGACGTTGCGGGCAGCCGGGTCGCCTTGATAGGCAGCGACTACATCCAGGTCCAGGGTGCGGCGCAAGTCTGGCAGTTTGTCAGCAAAGGCCTGAATGGCTTTGTGAGCCTGTTCCTCAATGGTCTGACGGTCATGTTGGTCGCCGCGCAGCAGAGCAGCGCGTTGTAGCTCGATCCGAGCTTGTTGCAGCAGGGTGTTGAGAGCTTGGCCCAAGTGGTGGCCGACAAAGTGGTCTTCATACTCACGGCGCAGTTCCGGGCTACCCAGACGCATTGGGAACAAAATGCCTTTGAGCTGCTCGGTGACTTGAATCAATGCCTGGACGGATGGAAATTCCTGGCCTTCAAGCTCGTTCAAGCGTTGATGCGCCTGTCGCCATTCTTCGCGGGCCCCGCGCAGATTGTCGACGATGTGTTGAGTTTCAAAGACTGCCACCAGTGTTCTCCAGAGGGGAAATTTTTTACAAGGTTTACTATACCCGCGCGTCTGATCCAGGACACGAAAAACAGGGCGCTTCATCAGGGTGATTCGTCGGAACGTTAATCAGGTCTGAGGGTATCACTTCACGCTTAGGGCAAGATCACGCAGATGAGGGGGATACGTGGGTTTTCAAGCTAAGGCGTTTGAATCAGCCAGCAATAAAAAAGCCCCCTTCGGAAAGGGGGCTTGGGGGAGGCGGGTTCGCGATCTTATTCGCGGTTACCGCCCAGTATGCCCAAGAGCATCAGCAAGTTGCTGAAAATATTGTAGACGTCCAGGTAGATTGCCAGGGTGGCCGATACGTAATTGGTTTCGCCACCGTTGATGACGCGCTGCAGATCAACCAGCAAGAAAGCCGAGAAGATACCGATAGCCATCACGGAGATGGTCAGCATCAGCGCAGGCAGTTGCAGGAAGATATTGGCCAGAGCCGCAACCAGCAAAATGACGGCACCGACAAACAGGAACTTCTGCATACCGGAGAAATCACGTTTGGTGGTGCTGGCAATGGTTGCCATGGTGCCAAAGACTGCGGCGGTACCGCCAAAGGCTAGCATGATCAGTTGTGCGCCATTACCCATGCCCAGGACAAAGCCCAGCAGACGCGACAGCATGATGCCCATGAAGAAGGTGAAGGCCATCAGCAGGACAACACCCATTGAGTTGTTCTTGTTCTTTTCGACCAAGAACATCAGGCCAAAGGCACCGACCAGGAAAACAATAGCGCTCAGGCCTGGGCTGGCGCCCATTACCCGGTTAATACCCGACGACAGACCCAGCAAGGCTCCCAACACGGTGGGAATCATGGACAAGGCCAGCAGCCAGTAGGTGTTGCGCAGGACGCGATTGCGAGCAATCAGCGACTGGGTGCCCAGGGTGCCGTTATGCTCAGGCAAGCTTGATTGACGAAATTCGCTCATGATGAGTCCTTAGAATACAGAGAGATCAGTGGTCAAGGATAACTGACAATTACCTGAATAATCAAGAATCTTCTTTATTATTCAAGCCCTCAGTTTGTGGGCATGTACCTGGCATCCCTGTGTCTGGTATACACGCCAGCGTTCGCGGGCCTGGGTACGGTCAGCTTCCCGTTCGGACACGATTTCCAAAATACGCGCAAATTGTTCAAAACCGGGCGGGCATTGGGCATCCAGATTCAAGAGCCAGCTTTGTTCATCAGTGGGCACGGGGGCGGCGCTGGTCAACAAAACCGGGGTGGTGGCTGCCAAAGGGTCTTCTACACCCACATGTGGCACAAAGGCCGTGGATTCAAACCCCCAGAGCAGCCGATCGAAGCGAGCAAGTTGGCGGGCATCGGACAGATACACCACCACCTGACGGCCCGCTTCGTAATGCTTGCGTACGACCTCGCAGGCCGTACGCAAGCGATCTGGTGCGCCGAAAGCAAAATCGACGCGACTCATGCTTAGCGACACTGATTAAGCAAGTACTGAACCAGCAAAGGTACGGGACGGCCGGTGGCGCCCTTGTCCTTGCCACTGCGCCAGGCGGTGCCAGCGATGTCCAGGTGAGCCCAGCGGTACGCTTTGGTGAAGCGGGACAGGAAGCAGGCGGCGGTGACCGAACCGGCGGGTGGGCCACCGATATTGGCCATGTCGGCGAAGTTCGAGCGCAGTTGCTCCTGGTAGGCATCGTCCATGGGCATGCGCCATGCCGTGTCGCCCGTTTGCTTGCCCGCTTGCATCAGCTCGTCGGCCAGGTCGTCGTCGGTGGAGAACAGGCCCGTGTTGACGTGGCCCAGCGCGACGACGCACGCGCCGGTCAGAGTAGCCATGTCGATGACGGCGGCGGGTTTGAATCGTTCGACGTAGGTCAGGGCATCGCACAGGACCAGACGGCCTTCGGCGTCCGTGTTCAGGATTTCGATGGTCTGGCCTGACATGCTGGTCACGACGTCGCCTGGTTTGTTGGCGCGGCCGCTAGGCATGTTCTCGCACGAAGCCACCACGGCAATCACTTCGCGGTCGATGTTCAGCTCGGCAATGGCACGCATGGTGCCCAGAACGCTGGCAGCACCGCCCATGTCGTACTTCATCTCGTCCATATTGCCGGCTGGCTTGATGGAGATACCGCCCGAGTCGAATGTCAGACCCTTACCCACCAGAACGATAGGGCCGTCTTCGTGTTTGGTCTTGGTGTTGGGGGTGTGGCGCAACACGATGAATGCAGGGGGTTCATCCGAGCCTTTGGCAACGGATAGGAACGAGCCCATTTTCAAGGCTTCAATCTGCTTGCGCTCCAGCACTTCGGCTTTCAGCGTCTTGAACTCCTTGGCCAACTGTTTGGCCGTTTTGCCCAGATAAGTGGGGGTGCAGATATTGCCGGGCAGGTCAGCCAGCAGTCGGGTCAGGTTCACACCGTTACCAATAGCCTGACCTTGTTCCAGACCGGCCTTGGCTTCGCTGGCTTGGGTACGGGCCGTCCACAGCAGGAACTGGCTTAGCTGGGGGGCGGGTTCCGGTTTGCTCAGTGTTGCCGTGTAGCGGTAGCTGGCGCGGCATACTGCGACGGCTGCATCCTGGGCACGGCTGCGCAAGGTGGTGCCTTTGCAATCGATGCTGGCCAGGGCCGAAACGGCTTCTTTCAGGTCTGCTTTCAGGCAGTAAGAAGCCAGGCAGGCCTGGGCTTGCGTATGAGTTGCTGCTTTGTATTCCTCTTGAGCGCCTAAGCCGACTAAAATAACGCGTTCGGCTTTAACGCCAGGCAGATTGCGCAGCACCAGGTGGGTATTGGGCTTGCCTTTAAACTCGGCTTTGACAGCAGCGCTCACCGCTCCGTTGCTGGCGCGGTCGATAAGTTCCGCTGCAGGGCTTAGAATGCCCTCGGCAAAGACGCCAACGCCTAGTGCGGCCGTCTTAATTTGGTGCAAAGAAGCGGATGTCTGTGTGCTAAATTCCATTCAACTATCCTCAGTGTGTCGCAAATCGTACCTGCGATTATCTCGCAAATTCTCATATGTCTCTATTTAAACGCTCTGCGGTATCCGAAATCTTAAGTCACAGTGGCGTTGTACTGTCCACTTTGCTGATTGTGTGGCTTAGTGTACTTCTGGTGCGTTTGTTAGGCGAAGCGGCCAATGGCACGATTGGCCCTGACGTGGTGCTGGGTCTGGCCGCCTTTTCCAGTATTACCGCCTTGCCGATTATTCTGGCTGTTTCCCTGTTCATTGCCGTGCTCACGACGGTGACACGCAGTTTCAGAGAGTCCGAAATGGTGGTCTGGTTCGCCAGTGGCCTGTCCTTGAAAAACTGGATCACCCCCGTTTTGCAATGCGCGGTGCCGGTTGCGATTCTGATTGCCGTACTGACCTTGCAGGCTTCGCCCTGGGCTTATCGTCAGATTGCCGAATACCGTCAGCGTTTTGAGCAGCGTTCGGACCTGAGCAAAGTCACTGCCGGGCAGTTTATTGAGTCCGATGACGGCGCCCGTGTGTTTTACGCGGATTCCCCGGAAAAAGAAGGAGACGAGCTGGGCAATGTGATTGCCCGTGTGATCGACCCGCAGTGGCTCAGCATTGTGACAGCGCAAAGCGCCCGGATGGAAGAGCAGCCCAATGGCGATCGTTTTCTGGTCTTGAGCGAAGGCCATCGCTATGACTTGAAGCCCGGTCAGGCCGAGTTCCGCATGGTGGACTTTGAAAGCTATGGCATGCGTCTGGAAAGCCGTGACGCGGGCAACACTGCAGAAACCATCCGTGCCCGTGCCGAGCAGCAGATCAAGGCTCGCCAAACCACGTTGTTATTCAGTGATGACAATCCCGAGTCACGCTCGCAGATCATGTGGCGTTTGGCCTTGCCGTTGGCGGCATTGAATTTAGCTTTGCTGGCAATTCCCTTGGGGGCGGTGAACCCGCGTATGGGTCGGTCGGGCAATATTCTGGTGGCGGGTCTGGTCGGACTGTTGTATATGAACCTGATCAACCTGTCGCGTGGCTGGATACGCAATGAGCAGTTGGGCTTTGAGATTGGTCTGTGGTTGGTCCATGCAATCTTCTTGCTGATCATGGTCTTTATGATGTGGCGTAAATTGCGCATCAAGGCTCCTAAACCGCCAGCCAGTTAAACTACTCAGAAACAAAAGGGGCGAGCAGCCCCTTTTTTACGTCGTTGAGAATCCAAACCATGACCTTGAAGACTGCCGATACGAAGCCCCCCCGCACCAAACCGGCGCAGGTGCGTCTTGACGAGTTGATGAATGCGGCCCAGACACTGTTTCTTGAGCAGGGTTTTGAGGCCACCACCATCAATGACATCGTGGCGCGGGCCCAGGTTGGCAAAGGCACTTTCTACCACTACTTTGCATCCAAGAATGAAATGCTGGATGCCTTGGCCAAACGCTATACCGACTACTTTCTGGAGCGTCTGGAACAAGCAGTAGACGCTTGCCCGGCGGATGATTGGGCCCAGAAGCTGCGTGCCTGGATTTGTACCAGCATCACAGTCTATGTGGAGACCTATAAGGTTCACGACGTGGTCTATATCAACCATCACCATCATGACCGCAGTAACCAGGCCAAAAACGCGATTCTGGATCAGCTGCTGGCCATTATTGAAAGTGGTATGGACGCAGGCCTGTGGGCACCTGCAAACCCCAGAATTGTGGGTTTGCTGATCTATTCGGGCGTTCATGGGGCTACGGATGAGATCATTGCGGCGCAAGCCACGGATAGCTTGCCCTTTGCACGGGCGGTGGCCGATGCCTGTATGCGCCTGTTGCCTAGCCCCGGCTGCTCAGACTCAGGGCTGACCCTATAAGGCTTAGCGGCGCGAGTAACCTGGAGCCGGTTTTAGCAAACCCAGGTTTTCTCGAAAGTTGCGGCCTGCATAGCGAGTTCGTAGTAAAGCCCGTCTTTGAAGCTCCGGCACGACCTGCTCGGCAAACTCGCAGACGCCCCCAGGCAGATGGGAAAACATGATGTTGAAGCCATCTGCCGCCGATTGCTCCAGCCAATGTTGCATCTGGTCAACCACCATGCTGGCGGTCCCCACCATCTCTAAACCTTGATAGCCACAAATCCGCCTGGCCAGTTCCAGAATGCTCATATTTTCGGTTTTTGTCAGTTGCACCACACGCTCACGGCCGCTTTTACTGGCATTGCTGTCCGGTATTTCTGGCAGAGGGCCGTTACGGTCATAGCCGGAAATATCGTGTCCCAGAGCAATGGACAAGGTAGCCAGACAACTGGCTTGGTCAACCAGCTCATCTAATTGGCGTCGTTTGGCCTGGGCCTGCTCCAGGCTGTCTCCCAAGACTACAAAAACAGCCGGGATGATTTTCAAAGCCTGTTCCCGGCCAGCCGCCTGGGCACGGGCTTGCATATCGGCATAAAACGCCTGGGCCGAAGGTAGGTCTGTTTGATAGGTAAAGATCACTTCGGCGGTTTCGGCAGCAATCTGGCGTCCTGCCTCTGATGCTCCTGCTTGCACGATGACGGGACGGGTTTGGACAGGTCTTTCGACGTTCAAGGGGCCACGCACCGAGAAATGTTCGCCCTGATGATTCAGAACCTGCATCTTGGAGGGCTGGAAATACTGGCCGGTCTGGGTGTCCCGACAAAAGGCATCTTCTTCCCAGCTTTCCCACAAGCCATCCATGACCGTGCAGAACTCACGGGCGCGATGATAGCGGGCGCTGTGCTCCATATGCTCTTCCAGGTCAAAGTTGGCGGCCTCATTGGGATTGCTGGAGGTCACCAGGTTCCATCCTGCGCGGCCTGCGCTGATGCGGTCCAACGAGGCCAGACGGCGGGCCAGCATGTAGGGCTCGTTGTAGGTCGTGCTGGCCGTGGCGATCAGGCCCAGATGCTCGGTAACGGCGGCCAGGGCCGGCAGCAGGGTTAACGGGTCCAGCGTCACCGTGCTGTGTCCCCGCATCAGTGCTTCCATGGGGGCGGCCCGGATGGCCAGTGTATCGGGCAGGAACAGGCCATCAAAGCAGGCCCGCTCCAGGGTTTGGGCGAACCATTTCATTTGTTCAAAATCGGTCTGGAACCCCGGATGCGCTCCAGGATACCGCCAGGCGCCTGAATGAATGCTGGGCATGGCTAAAAGAATCAAGGGGGGAGTGATCATGAAGCTACCTGTGTTTGAAAGCGCAGTTGTTTACGTACAGATTGATCCACCAGCAAGAAGGGATGGCCTTGCGAGCACATCTCCACGCGGGCCTGTACGCCATAGACTTTTTCCAGCAGCTCCGGGGTCAGGACGTCTAAAGGAGGTCCGATGGCCTCAACCTGACCCTGATGCAGGACCACTACCCAGTCGCTAAAGCGCAGGGCGTGGTTCAAGTCATGGATGGCCATGACAATGCACATGGCTTGTTCTTGAGCGACACGGCGCAGTAAGTCAAAAACTTCATACTGGTTTTGCAGATCCAGCGCGCTGCTTGGTTCATCCAGCAAAAGCAAGCGGGGTTGGCGAATCAGGGCTTGTGCGATTGACACCAGTTGGCGTTGTCCGCCGCTCAGCGCAGCCAGCTCACGGTCTGCCAAAGCCTGAATTTGCAGGGTTTTCAGCATCTGGCTGACCTTATCCAGCTCTTGATCCTCTACGCCCCAGCCGCCGCCTTGCTTGCTGGCCAACAGGATGGCCTCAAAGACACGCAGGGACGAGTTCATGGATATGTCTTGTGGAACATGAGCCGGGCGATGGGGGTGAAAAGGGGGCCAGGATTCCAGCGGCTGACCCAGCACTTCTACCTGCCCCGTTCCACCCAGCTCTCCGGCAAGGCACTTGAGCAGTGTCGATTTTCCGGCGGCATTGGAGCCCAGCAGGGCGGTGAGGGAGCCTGCCTTCAATGGACCAAAGCTGAGCTTGTGCAGAATCTGGCGCGAGGCAAAGGATACGGACAGATTGGTGACGTTGAGCAGGTCCATTAGACTTTCCTTGTACGCAGAATCAAGATGAAGAATAAAGGCACCCCAACCAATGAGGTCACAATGCCAATGGGCAGGGCTTGTCCTTGCACCAGTGTCTTGCTCAATACCGAGGCAGCCGACAGCATGCAGGCACCGCAAAGTGCAGAGGCGGGCAGCAGAAAGCGTTGATCTTCACCCACGAGCAGACGGGCAATATGAGGGCCGACCAAACCCACAAAACCTATCGTGCCCACAAAGGAGACGCAGACAGAGGCCAGCAGGCTTGCGAGCAAAATACCTTTTAGGCGCAAGCGAGCCACCGGAACTCCCAGGCTGCTGGCGCGGGCCTCGCCCAGCCGCAGAGCCGTCAAGGCCCAGGCGTGGCGGGCAAAGATCAGGGAGACCGTCAGCAATATGCCGCTCATGATGGCCAGTTTTAGCCAATTGCTGCGCGACAAACTGCCCATGGTCCAGAACACCACGGCAGACAGGGCCTGATCGGGGGCCACGTATTGCAAAGCTTCCAGCAAGGCGGTGAAAGTAAAGACCAGCGTGGTGCCCAGCAGCACAATCATTTCGGTGGTGATACCCCGTTTTTGGCTTAGCCGGTAAATGAACAAGGCCGCCAGCATGGAGACCAGAAAGGCATTGACGGGAATGGCAAATGAGACGGCGGATGCTGGCAAGATACTGACACCCAGAATCAAGCCTAGTGCCGCCCCAAAGCTGGCTGCTGCAGACAGGCCCAGGGTAAACGGACTGGCCAAGGGGTTGCCCAGTACGGTCTGCATTTGTACACCTGCTACGGACAGGCTGGCGCCAACGACTAAAGCCGTCAACGCGACTGGCAGGCGTATATCCCACAGAATCACCTGGACGGAGAGGGGCGCTTGGCTATCCCATAAGGCCGTCAGCACTTGGGTTGGGCTGTAATGCGCTTGCCCCAAGGACAAGTCGGCTAGAAAACAGAGCAGGGTCAGAACGCTGATAGTCAGTAGCAACAGCCGCCGGCGATGAATCAGGCGGGTGTAAAACTGCCGACCTGACGGGGCTGACCCCGAAACAAGGAGGGGATTCATGGGGAAACTCCGCTCAGGCTAAGCCAATAACCTGGCTGATAAGAAACGGGAAGAAAGCGCTGATGCAGCTCGTCAAACGTAGCGTCCGGGTCCAGTGTGCGGAACCGTTCGGGATGCAGCCACTTGGCGATACGTTGTAGGGCAATAAAGTAGTAGGGGTTGTCGTAGAAGGGGTGCCAGATGGCGTGAACCCGGCCTTTCTGTACGGCTGACAGGGAGCGGTAGGCGGGGCGCTTCATCAAGCGTCGCAGGCGTGCCTGGCCTTGCTCGGGATCGGCCCCTGGCCCCAGATTGACCCAATCTCCGGTTGGCGAATACAAAGCCCAGTTTGCGCCAGTGACCAACACGATATCCGGGTCGGACTCAATGACTTGTTCGGGATGTAGCGTGCCAAACGTGCCATGCAGAAAGCGGGTGCCCAGATTGTCGCCCCCGGCTGCGGCAACCAGCTCGCCAAAGTTGCCATCGCCATAGCTCAGGCAGCAGTCATCATATAGTCCGGCGGCGCGTTCAATCATGACCGTGGGCCGGTGCTGAAGGGACTGCAGGGCCGTGCTGACCCGATCAATCTGCGTTTGTCGAAAGTCCAGAAAGCTCTGTGCCTGTGCCTGGCGTCCCAGTAGCTCGCCCAGAATCAGGATGCTGCGGGCGGTGTTGCCAAACATGCGTGTGCGAAAGTCCACAAACACCACGGGCACACCGGCCTGGGTCAGGCGCGTCATCAAACCCGAGGATTCGGCGGCAGGCTTGGAGCTCAGGTTCATGATGAGAACATCGGGCTCTAATGAAATGGCCAATTCGGTGCCGATAGAGTCCACTGTTCGGCTGGAGAAGGTGGGAATGCGGTCTATGCTCGGAAAGCGGTCCAAATACGCTTGATAGCCATCTAGATCCGCCGCCCGAAAGTTATCTCCCCAGCCCACAATGCCACCAAAGGGATCTTCGGGTTTGAGCAGGGCCATCACATAGGCCAAGGGCCCATCGCCCAGCAAAAGCCGTTTGATGGGTTGGCCAAGCGTGACGCGGCGTCCCGCAATATCTTCAATGACGTTGGCAGTGCCAGCCCGCAGACTTGGGCTGGCGAGCAAGGCCCCACCCGCCAGGAGGCGAGTCAGGACATCGCGTCGGGTATAGCGTTGTGCAGACAAAGGGATCACCAGCGATAGTTCAGGCTGGCCGTAATGGTTCGATCCTGACCAACAAAACAATATAGGCGAGAGGTGCAACTGGCGATGTACTGCTTGTTCGTCAGATTGTTCACATTCAGGCTGAGGGTCGCGCCGCTCAAGTCTGGGGAGAGCATGCCTAGGTTGTAGTTCAGGCCCAGGTCCACCAGCGTTGCCGAGGGAACTTCCAGCTTGTTGGTGGGATCACCATAGGTTTTGCCTAGATAGCGAACGCCTGCTCCCATTTGCAGACCATTGAGTAGACCTTGCTTGAAGGCGTAGTCCATCCACAGGGAGGCACTGTGTTTGGGCGTTTGTGTCAGGCTCTTGCCTTGATAGCTCGCGTCTTGCACCAGCTCGTTGTCTAGATAGGTGTAGCTGGCAATCAGGTTCAGGTCACGGGCCAGCTCGGTTGTAGCTTGCAGATCCAGGCCACGGGTACGCACTTTTCCGGCTTGCGTGTTGAAACCCAGATGGCTGGCATCCGCTGTTTTGACATTGGTTTGCTCAAGCTGAAAGACGGCAGCACTCAGCAAGGTTTTCGATCCAGCAGGGTGATACTTGATACCCAGTTCAGTTTGCTTGGTCTCGATAGGGACAAAGGCTTCACCTTTGTAATTGGTACCCAGGATCGGATCGAAGGAAGTGGCGTAGCTGATGTAGGGAGCCAGGCCCATATCGAACTGGTAGCTCAAACCGGCGCGGCCACTCCATTTCTTGTCGTTTTGATGGGTGTCGCGCGGAGTGGGGGAGTAGCTGTGGGTCTGATCGTCGGTTTTGGACCAGTCGTGGCGGCCACTCAAGGTCAGACGCCAGCGCCCGTAAGCAATCTGGTCTTGCAGATACACACCAACGCGGGTGAAGTTCTGCTGGACTTTCCAGGGTGCAGCGTAGCTGGTGGTGAAGTCCGGGTAGATATTTGGGTGGTGAATGTCGCCATACGGGTCAAACAGGATGGGGCCAACGCTGTACAGCTCGTTTCTGAGGGTACCCTTGGAGTAATCTATGCCAGCCAGAACCGTGTGCGTGGTGGCACCCAACTTCAGTTCGCCGCGCAGATAGTTGTCCATCGAAAAGGTGTTGACCTTGGCGGGCGTCAGTTCATACGAGCCTTTCAACTGCGGCATGCCATTGACGTCCTGATAGCCATACACTACGCCGCGCTGAATATTGGACTGCACATACATATAGCGAGCGTTGCTGACAAAATTCCAGCCATTGTCGAACTCGTGCTCGAACAAGGAGCTGATGGAGTTCTGCTTGCGGGAGGACTGGGCGAAGTTGCTGTCCGTGAAGTTGCGATGACGGTCCACTTCAGGATAAGCCCCGCCCTCCAGACCCAGAACGGCAGCGGGCAGGCTGTTGTAGTTGGGCAACTCGGGCTCACGCGAGTGGGTAGCCAGAATTGTCCATGATGTTTGCGTGTTGGGACGCCAGGTAATGGCGGGGGCGAGGTAGAGCCGTTTGTGGCGTGTGTCCTCAATTTGGCCTTCGCTATCCAGCCCGCTGGCTGTAACTCGGTACAGTAAGGTGCCGTCCTGATTCATGGGGCCGGTGCTGTCAAAGCCCAGTTGCTTGCGGTTGAAGCGGCCATATTGAATATTCAGTTCATGGGCGGCGATGTCCTGCGGCTTGCGGCTGACTTGATTCACGATCCCGCCGCCGGTTCCCTGACCATAAATGGCGGCGGCAGGCCCGCGCAGCACTTCAATTCGTTCCAGAGAATAGGCATCTACTTGGGGCAGCCAGCTACCGGGGTTGCCGATAACACGCAGTCCATCCAGGTAGTAGTCCGCGTCCACACCGCGAATACGGGTCATATCCAGATAGCTGCCAAAGCCACCATAGCGTTCGCTGGTCGCACCGGCAGCGTAACGCAAGGCAGCACTGCTGCTGGTGGGTTGTTGCAAATCCATTTGTTCGCGAGTCACAACGGAAACCGATTGGGGTGTTTCCAGAATGGAGGTGCTGGTCTTGGTACCGATGCGGGATTTTTCTGCCACATAACCTTGTACCGGGCCGTTTTCCGTGTCTGAGCCACTCTGGGATGTGACAGTGATTGAAGGCAGGGTAGCCACATCGTCGGACTGCTGGGCGTTGGATGTAGTGGGTTTTTGAGAGGACGGCGCGGTGGTTTGTGCCTGCGCGTACTGTGCGCTGATCAACATTAAAGTGGTGGCAAGCGCGGTGTAGCGCAAACGAGGTGAAGCCGACCAGCCCATTTCTGCCGAATGGGTTCTGGAAAACCAATGGGAGTTCATAACAACGTTTCCTGAGGTGTGGGAGAGATCAGAAGGCCAAGCGGAGGTGATTGTAATTACCGACCGACCGTCGGTCAATGTAAATAATTCGCATTACTTAAAAATTAAGCAGAATGCGGAAGGAGGGAATTAAGCGTTCAGGAGTGAGGCTACGGCTGGGAATCGGCGCCTGAGGCGGGGTCTGCAAGAGTTAGGGAGGTAAATGTAAAAAGACCGAGGCAGGCTCGGTCTTTCTCTATGCTTTGAGGTGTATAGAAGGAAGCTGATCTTTACGCCCCATCCAGCAAATCTTGTCGCTCTTCCACCGACTGCTTCAGAAAGTGCCACAACCGGGTCAGGCTGGGATTTTGACGTTGCTCTTCATGGCAGAACATCCAGAAGCGGCGACGCAACTCCACCTGATCGGGCAGAACACAGCGCAAGCGTGGATCGGTTTTCGCCAAAAAGCAGGGCAGCACGGCAATCCCTTGTCCTTGCAAGGCAGCCTGATATTGCGCAATCACGCTGGTGCTACGAAAGCGTACGGCGGCAGATCGGACAATTTCCTCCAGGTAGCGCAGGCTGTCACTGAACACCAGATCATCTACATAGGCAATAAAGCGATGCCGAGACAGATCCTGCACGCTTTCTATGGGTGGGTGGCTATTCAAATAATCTTGATGGGCATAGAGCCGCAAGCTGTAGTCAGCCAAACGCGTGCACCAGTACGGCCCACGCTGGGGGCGCTCCAGTGCAATGGCCAAGTCCGCATCCCGACGTGACAGGCTGATAGGCCGGGGCACGGGCAGCAGCTCCAGAGTCAGCTCCGGATACTGAGTCTGAAAAATGCTGAGTAAGGGTGTCAGTACATAGCTGCCGAAGGCTTCGGTGCAGCCCAGGCGCAGCTTACCTGTCAAAGGTCTGGCCTTGCCGGTAATCGCATCTCGTGCCGCCAGCAAGCGGTTTTCTACTGGCTCCATGCGTTGCTGCAGATTCAGCCCTTCACTGGTCAGGCTATAGCCGCTGACGGTGGACTTGTGAAACAGGCGCAAGCCCAATTCCTGCTCCAAGGCTTGAATACGGCGGGCTACGGTGCTGTGTTGCACGCCCAGCCTCTGGGCCGCGACGCTGATTCGTTGGCAGCGAGCCACTTCCAGAAAATAACGCAGATTATCCCAGTCCATCGTGATGAGCCCGCCTTGAAAAAGACTTGTGCATAAATGCCCAGCTCCTGTGCATTTTTCATCATGGTAAACGGGTCTTGAGGCTTCTACACTCGATGAGAACCCTCATACAAGTGGGATAACAAATAAGGCTTAGCCGCCTGAGCAATTCATTGGAGACATGCTATGACGGAAGTGGTTCGTGTACCTTTGCTGATCGATGGACAACATGTTCAATCCAAGAGCACCCGTTGGGACGATGTGCTCAATCCAGCCACCCAGGAAGTGGTGGCCCAAGTGCCTTACGCCACAATGGAAGAGCTGGAGACCATTATTGCCAGCTCGGCCAAAGCCTATGAAAGCTGGCGCCATTCCAGCCAGGGCGCTCGCATGCGCGTCATGCTGAATCTGCAGCGTCTGGTGCGTGAAAACAGTACCAAGCTGGCTGAGGCCATCTCGCGTGAGCACGGTAAAACCATGCCCGATGCTGAAGGTGAAGTAGGCCGTGGCCTGGAGGTGATCGAATACGCGTGTTCCATTGCTTCGATGCAGTTGGGCGAGTATGCAGAAAACGCCGCAGGTGGTATTGATGTCTACACCCTGATCCAACCCTTGGGCGTGTGTGCAGGCGTGACCGCATTCAACTTCCCGGTGATGCTGCCTTGCTTCATGTTCCCGCTGGCCGTGGCTTGCGGTAATACCTTCGTGCTCAAACCTTCCGAGCAGGATCCTAGCGCCAGTCTGATGCTGGCCGAGCTGGCTCTGGAAGCCGGTCTGCCGCCAGGCGTGCTGAACGTGGTTCACGGCGGTGCAGAGATTGCCAATGCCTTGGTCACTCACCCCGAAGTCAAAGCCGTGTCCTTTATTGGTTCGACTGCTGTCGGCACCGAGATCCACCGTCGTGCGACGGAGGCAGGCAAGCGCTCGCAAGCCATGATGGGTGCTAAAAACCATTGCATCGTGATGCCAGATGCCGATCGTGATGTAGCGATCAACCAGTTGCTGGGTGCTGCTTTTGGTGCGGCAGGCCAGCGCTGCATGGCGATTTCGGTGGCCGTCATGGTTGGTGAAACCGGCGAGTGGATCGATGAGCTGGTCAAGCGTGCCGCAACCATGAAGGTCAATGTCGGTACTGATCGTCAGGCCGATTTGGGCCCACTGGTCTCGCCACGTGCTCGTCAGCGTGTGGAGTCCTTGATTGAAGCTGGGGTACAGGAAGGTGCTAGCCTCTTGCTCGATGGTCGTGGCGTGAAGGTGCCTGGCTATGAAAGCGGCAACTTTGTAGGCCCAACCATCTTCAATGATGTGAAAGCTGACATGCGCATTTACGAAGAAGAAATCTTCGGGCCTGTGCTGTGCATTGTGCGCGTCAACACCCTGGAAGAAGCGGTGCAGTTCATTAATCGCAACCCCAATGGTAATGGCGTGTCCATCTTCACCCAGGATGGCGGCCATGCGCGCTACTTCCAGAACCGTATCGACGTAGGCCAGATTGGTATCAATATCCCCATCCCTGTGCCGGTGGCCTGGTTCAGCTTCACGGGTTCGCGTGCGTCCAAGTTGGGTGACTTGGGCCCGAACGGCAAACAGGCTGTTCAGTTCTGGACACAGACCAAAACCGTTACGGCTCGCTGGCAGGCTCACGCCAATACAATGAATACAACCATCAGCATGACGTAATGGTTGCATCTATATATATAACTTAATGCAATAAGCGGGCTGCTTCTTATTACATATAATAGTTCTGTACCTGGGGCTATTAACATATGAATATTCAACAATTCCGCTTTGTCCGAGAGACCATCCGACGTAACTTCAATCTGACTGAAGCCGCTCGTTCGCTTTATACCTCCCAGCCGGGGGTGTCCAAGGCGATCATCGAGTTTGAAGATGAGCTGGGCATCAAGATTTTTGAACGTCATGGAAAACGCATTAAGGGCCTGACCCGACCGGGCGAAGCCGTCGCCGAGGTGATTGACCGCATCATGCGCGAGATCGACAACCTCAAGCGTGTCAGCGACGACTTCGCCCGCCGCGATGAGGGCACTTTGGTCATTGCTTGTACCCATGCCCAGGCACGATATTTGCTGCCCAAGGTGATCCCTGAATTCCGTCGTCGCTTTCCCAAGGTCCATATGTCCTTGGCGGAAGGTAGCCCACCCGTGCTGGCCCAGATGGTGCTACACGAGCAGGCCGACGTTGCGATTGCAACTGAAACCCTGGCCTTGACGCCGGGCCTGGTCGCGTTGCCGGTCTACACCTGGGAGCACACGGTGGTGGTGACGCCGGATCACCCGTTGGCTGATCTGCCTGCCAACAAGCAACTGTCCATCGAAACCCTGGCGCAATATCCCATCGTGACTTACGACCATGCCTTCTCGGGTCGGGGTTCGATTGATGAGGCCTTTGCCAAGTACGGCATCACTCCGGACATTGTGCTGGAAGCTATTGATGCTGACGTGATCAAGACCTACGTTGATGTCGGTCTGGGTATCGGTATCATCGCAGGCATCGCGTTCGATCCGCGTCGTGACAAGGGTTTGGTGGGCCTGCCAGCAGGGCATTTGTTCGGCGCGCACCATACCAAGGTAGCGGTGAAAGCCGGGGCCTTCTTACGTGACTACATTTTCGAGTTGCTAGAGATGTTGGCACCGGAATTGACCCGCGATGTGGTGCTTAGCGCTCTGGATGAAAAGCAGACTGGTAGCCCGTTGTAAAGCAGCGGCTGTTGGGCTGGTAACAGAGCCATCGTGATCACACGGTGGCTCTTCTTGTTTGTGCTGCCAGCGGATGATTGCAAAGTTGGTAAGACTTATGGTCGAAGGTTATAAGTAAAAATTGAAACAAGCTATCGGCTCAATTGACTATGATAATAAGAATGATTATCATTATCCAACTTTCTTAGCCAATGGAGCTTTCTGTGTCTCAATACGTCAGTGCAGTCGTGGTTGGAGCAGACCGTCTGGGGAATATTCCCGACCTGCTCAAGATCCACAATATTTCGATCAAACACCATATTAGCGGTCGTGATCCCGCGCATCAGAAAAAAACCCTGCAGTTGCCTTCGGGCACCGATTTGTTGATTCTCCTGACCGATTTCCTGGGTCACAACGTCATGAAAACCTTCCGGGCCGCTGCCTTGAAGTCCGGTATTCGAGTGGTCGCCTGCCGACGCTCGGTTTGCAGTATGAAGCAAGCCTTAACCCAATGCGGCTATTGTGAGTCTTGTCCGCTCGGTAAGTCCAAGAGCCACTAGATTGGCGGCATGACTTACTGGGGCAAAGAAGGAATCTGTAAGAAAAAAAGCCACTGTTTCATCACAGTGGCTTTTTTGTGTATTGCCTGAAATGGCAGCAGGGCGGTCTTTACTTGACGCTACGCAGACGGGCTTCGGATTGCTGGGTATCGGCAGCGGCCAAACGCCGTGCACCGTTATAGCGTTTTTTCCAGTAACCCACTTGCATGCTCTCAACGCGTACTACGGCGCCAGTGCGAGGCGCATGAACAAATTTGTCATCGCCCAAGTAAATGCCTACGTGAGAAAAACGAGCGCCACGGGTATTGAAGAACACCAGGTCGCCTTTGCGCAGCTCGCTACGGTTAACTGAGATGCCTTCTTTAGCAATGTCTTTGGATTGGCGGGGCAGTTTCAGTCCCAGGGATTTTTCAGCGACATAAGACACCAGGCCACTGCAATCAAAGCCAGTGCTGGGAGCGTCGCCACCAAAGCTGTACTTCACGCCCAGAAAATTAAGGGCAGTGGTGGCCAAGCCATGGTTAGAGGAAGCGTTTCGGCTGCTGCGGCTTTCGGTGCGCCCTTGGCGACGATCGCTGCTATACGCAATATTAATGTCGTTGCGAGCGCGATTGGCCAGATACGTACCTAACGGGTCGGACTCGGTCTGGAATTCGTAATCGGCGTAGTAAGCGTGATCCAGCTCTGCACGATCTTTGTTCTGGCTGGACTGTTGAGTTCCAGTGGTGGCGCACCCGGTTAAGGCTAGCGCACCGGCTAACAAAAGATACTTGGCGCTGCGATAAGTAATATGCAAAAGTGCGGGTGGATTCAGGTAATGTGGCGGCATGACCAGGGCTTTTTTAAGGACTTGGTGGGCAGCAGCACAACCTTGATGCCTATTTTTGCTGAAATTAGCAGCAATTGATGGGTATCAGGGCTGTAAGTATGGCTAAAAGCACCATACTTTGCCGAACGTTGCTGTGCGTTGAGTGCTAAGCAGTGTACCGGATGATAATTGCACCGTAAAGCATTGTAGGAGTGTATTTTGCGATTGAATCATACAGTTGCAAAGTGTGGCTGGCAGCGGTTTTTAGGCCCTGTTCATGGGTCCAGTGCTCTTTTGGGTGGCTTGCAGGAAATTAACCGAAATAGAGCGAAGTTTTACTGTTTATAGAGATTGAATGATGCGATTTATAGGACAAGCCCTAGGGAAAGCACTAAATGAAGGAGTACGGCTGCGTGAGTTGTGGGCTTGGGCCATGTACGATTTTGCAAACTCTGGCTACACCACCGTGATTTTGACCAGTGTTTACAGTGCCTATTTTGTAGGTGTGATCGCTGAAGGCCGCAGTTGGGCTACCTTGGCATGGACCTTGGCCTTGTCTGCTTCGTATTTAAGCATCATGTTGACCATGCCCGGACTCGGTGCAAAAGCCGATGCCCGTCAAGGCAAAAGACGGCTTTTGTTTAGCAGCACCATAGGTTGCGTGTTGGCAACCGTGATGTTGTATTGGGCCGGCCCCAATGACATTGTCTGGGCTCTGGTTTTCATTGCGTTATCCAATTATTGCTACTGCATAGGCGAGTCCGTTATCGGCGCTTTCTTACCGGAAATCGCTCGGCCTGACGCCTTGGGACGAGTCTCCGGTTGGGGCTGGGGTTTTGGCTATTTTGGGGGTATGTTGGCTTTGGGGCTGTCTCTCGGTTTCTTGACCTGGGCAACGTCGCAGGGCTGGACGGCTCAGGAGTATGTACCGGGCATTGCTTTGATTACGGCTACCTTGTTTGCTCTGTCGGCCTTGCCTTCTTTTTTGTTTCTGCGCGAACGCAGTGCGCCTAGTGGCGCAGAGCAGCAAGGCATGCTGTCGCGTTTGATTGCATCGGCGCGCGATGTGCATCAGCATTTTCCCGATTTCCGCACCTTGTTGTTGTGTGGTGCTGCCTATCAGGCCGGGATTGCCGTCATTATTACCTTGTCAGCGGTGTACGCCACTGAGGCCATGGGCTTTACGATGGCGCAAACCATGGCCTTGATTTTTACCGTCAATATCGCGGCAGCGGTGGGGGCGTTGCTGTTTGGCCATGTACAAGATCGCATTGGCCATCGGCGTGCGTTGGCACTGACGCTGTGCGCTTGGCTAGTCATGGTGGGGATTGCGGTCAGTACGCGTTCTTTGGCCGGATTTTGGACCGCAGCAGCCGTTGCCGGGCTATGTATAGGAAGTAGTCAAAGTGCGGGTCGGGCCATGGTGGGCTTGTTGGCACCCAAGAGCCGTTTGGCCGAGTTTTTCGCCTTGTGGACCTTTGCCATTCAGTTGGCTGCCGTATGTGGTCCGCTGTCTTATGGCCTGGTGACTTGGCTAAGTGGTGGAAACCACCGTTTGGCTCTGACCTGCACGGGATTGTTTTTTCTGGCGGGCCTGCTGATCCTGTCGCGTTTGAATTTTCCGCGTGGCATTTTGGCCAAGAATCAAGCCGATCTCAGTTGTCAGGATTGAGTAAGTAAGGCACGTTACGTTTATATAAAATTAAGCTGGGCTGCCCTTGCGCATCCCAAAAAAAACACCAAATCTGGAAAATAAAGGAGCCAAACTATGAGCGGTCCAACGTCTATTGAATCCGTCCTGTCGGAAAGTCGGGTATTTCCCGTGTTCCCGGATCTGGAACGCGATGCTCGCATCGCTGGCATGGCAGCCTACCAGGAGCTTTGCCAGAAGGCCGAGCAGGATTATCCCGGCTACTGGGCGGAGTTGGCCCGTGATCGTCTGGTCTGGACCAAGCCTTTCACCCAGGTTCTGGACGATAGCAAGCCCCCGTTTTACAAGTGGTTCCATGATGGTGAGCTGAACGTCTCGGCTAACTGTCTGGACAAGCACCTGGGCACACCCACCGAAAACAAAACCGCGCTGATCTTTGAAGCTGACGGTGGCGAAGTCACTAAAGTGACCTTCCGCGAGCTGTACGAACAAGTTTGCCAGTTTGCCAATGGTTTGAAAGCCCTGGGCTACAAAACCGGCGAACGCGCCCTGATCTATATGCCCATGTCGGTGCAAGCCATTGTGGCCATGCAGGCATGTGCCCGTTTGGGTATTACCCACTCTGTGGTGTTTGGTGGTTTCTCGGCCAAGAGTTTGCACGAACGTGCGGTGGACGTGGGCGCTACCTTGGTCATTACCGCTGACGAGCAACGTCGCGGTGGCCGTGCCATCCCTTTGAAAAATGCAGTTGACGAAGCCCTGAGCGGAGGCGACTGCGAAGCCGTGCGTCACGTTATCGTGTACAAGCGTACAAGCGGGCCTGTTGCCTGGCACGAAGGCCGTGACCTGTGGTGGGAAGATGCCGTCAAGGGCCAAAGCAGCGATTGCCCAGCCGTGTCCGTGAATGCAGAACACCCTCTGTTTGTTCTGTACACCTCTGGCTCCACTGGCAAGCCTAAAGGCGTGCAGCACTCTTCGGCTGGCTACCTGCTAGGTGCCATGCTGAGCGTACAGTGGACCTTCGATGCCAAAGACAGCGATGTGTTCTGGTGTACAGCCGACATCGGTTGGGTAACAGGCCACACCTTCATCACCTACGGCCCTCTGGCCGCTGGCGTGACACAAGTCGTGTTTGAAGGCGTGCCTACCTATCCGGATGCTGGCCGTTTCTGGAACATGATTGAGCGCCACGGCGTGACGGTGTTCTACACGGCACCTACCGCTATTCGCTCCTTGACCAAGGCAGCCGAAGCGGACGAGGCCATTCACCCCAAACAATACAATCTGGATAGCCTGCGTATTATTGGGTCGGTGGGCGAGCCCATCAACCCTGAAGCCTGGATGTGGTATTTCAAGAATGTGGGCCGCGAGCGTTGCCCCATTGTGGATACTTGGTGGCAAACCGAAACGGGCGGTCATGTCATTACTCCCTTGCCTGGCGCCACTCCATTGAAACCCGGTTCCTGCGGTTTGCCATTTCCCGGCATGGACGTGGCGATTGTGGATGAGGTAGGTGAGGAGGTCGAACGCGGCAATGGCGGTTTCCTGGTCATTCGCAAACCTTGGCCCAATATGATCCGCACCATCTGGGGTGACCCGGATCGCTTCGTGAAAAGCTACTTTCCGCCTGAGCTCAAAGGCTATTACCTGGCCGGTGATGGTGCGCAGCGTGATACCGACGGCTATTTCTGGGTCATGGGCCGTATTGACGATGTGTTGAACGTCTCGGGCCACCGTTTGGGCACGATGGAAGTGGAGTCGGCTTTGGTTGCCCACCCACTGGTGGCTGAAGCGGCTGTTGTGGGCAAGCCTGACCCAACGACGGGTGAAGCCATTGTGGCGTTTGTGGTGCTCAATGGCGATCTGCCATCGGGCGAAGAGGCTGACAAGGTTGCCGCCGATCTGCGCAATTGGGTAGGCAAGGAAATTGGTCCTATCGCCAAGCCTCGTGAGATCCGCTTCGGCGAGAACCTGCCCAAGACACGTTCAGGCAAGATCATGCGTCGTTTGCTGCGTTTTGTTGCCAATAACGAGCCGATCACGCAAGACGTATCCACGCTGGAAAACCCAGCAATTTTGGATCAGTTGTCCGAAGCACACTAAGTTTTTTGGTAGTTCCTGTTTGACCCTGGTTTCTTTCCGGAGCCAGGGTTTTTTTATTGCTTCTGATTATTGTGTCTTTGAGGCCTGCACAATACGGAATTAGCCTAGCATTGAGTCCGTGGTCAAAACATCGGTCCATGAATTCAAAGAAAAGGGGAAAGGTTTGAGTGGGGAACAGCAGGCAGACAGGGGTGCTTTGGCGCTGATGGGTTTGGTGGTGCTGACCTGGGGCATGAGCTGGGTCGTGATGAAGGCGATGACCGTCTACATCGGGCCAGTTGATCTGATTGCCGCACGCTATGCAGTGGCATTCGTTTTCTTATGGTTGGTGCTGCGTCTTAAAGGCGGACATTTGCGGCCCACACCCTGGAAGCTGAGTTTGGGTGTGGCCATTTTCCAGACCACTGGATTTCAGCTGCTTAGCCAGTTTTCCTTGCAGGTGGGTGGGGCGGGCAAGATGGTTGCCCTGGCTTACACCATGCCCATCTGGATCTTGTTGCTGTCCTGGCCCATGTTGGGACAGCGTCCCCAAAAGCGCCACGTAATGGGTATGGTGCCTGCGATTTTGGGTTTGATGCTCCTGATCGCGCCTTGGAAGGGAATGGGCGGCATACTGGGTTCTGTTTTGGCAACGCTCAGCGGTGTGAGTTGGGCCTTGGGGGCAATTTACTCCAAGCAGCTATTTGAACGTCATCGTGTTGAGCTGCTTAACGCCACAGTCTGGCAATGCCTTTTGGGAGTGGTCATTGTCCTGCCCTTGAGTTTCTTGATCCCCCAGCGCTCTTTGGTGATGGAGTGGCAAATGTTTAGCGGTGTGCTGTATCTGGGTGTGATCGCCACTGGCGTGGGTTGGTTGCTTTGGATGGCGGTGGTCAGCCGCGTCAGCGCGACCTTGGCTGGTATGTCCAGCTTGGGTGTGCCTGCACTGACCGTTCTGCTGGCCTGGTTGCTGTTGGACGAATGGCCCACTCAATTGGAGTTGATGGGAACTGGCCTGATTCTACTGGGGCTATTTGTCGTTAACTGGCCCAGCCGATCGCGCAAATCAAAAAGAACTTAAAAAAACCACCCGCGTGTGAACTGACTATTGTATTTCGCCATGAAAAACACCCTAAAGGTCGGATCAATGTCCAACTTTTGGGGTGCAGTTCAGTGGGTGGTTTTTTTCAGCATCAAACTGTCTGGCCTTGGTGTTATCGCCAAGGCCAGAGTTATTTTTACATGCCGTTGTACACCGGACCTTCACCACCTTGTGGAGGCACCCAGACGATATTTTGGGTAGGGTCTTTAATATCACAGGTTTTGCAGTGCACACAGTTCTGTGCATTGATCTGCAGCTTGTCGTCGCCGGTTTCGGTCTTGATGAACTCGTACACGCCGGCCGGACAGAAGCGGGCTTCAGGGCCACCGTAACGAGCCAGGTTTACGGCTACAGGCACGGATGGATCCTTCAGCGTCAGGTGAACAGGTTCATCTTCTTCGTGGTTGGTGTTTGAAATAAACACGGAACTGAGACGATCGAAGGTGATCTTGCCATCTGGCTTGGGGTAGTCGATGCGGGCGCATTCGGCTGCCGGCTGCAAACAGGCGTGGTCAGGCTTGTTGTTACGTAGCGTCCAGGGCATTTTGCCTTTGAGCAGACCTTGCTCCACAAAGGTCATGACGGACGCAATCGAGCGACCTTTCTTGAACCATTGCTTGAAGTTACGGGCCTTGTTCAGTTCCTCATGCAGCCAGGATTGTTTGAAATTCTCGGCGTATTGCGACAGTTCGTCCTGCTTGCGACCCGCTTGCAAGGCTTCGAAAGCGGCTTCAGCGGCCAGGGAACCGGATTTGATGGCAGCGTGGCTACCCTTGATGCGTGAGGCATTCAGGAAGCCCGCATCACAACCGACCAGTGCGCCACCGGGGAAGCTGAGTTTGGGTAGTGCCAGCAAACCACCGGCCGTCAGGGAACGAGCCCCGTAAGCAATGCGCTTGCCGCCTTCAAATGTGGCGCGCAGGGCAGGGTGAGTTTTGTAACGCTGGAACTCTTCAAAGGGAGACAGCCAGGGATTGGCATAATCCAGACCCACCACCATCCCGACCATGACCAGATTGTTATCCAGGTGGTACAGGAAGGAGCCACCGTAGGTGTCTGAATCCAGAGGCCAGCCAGCGGTGTGAATCACCAGACCGGGCTGGGACTGGGACGGATCGACTTCCCACAGCTCTTTAATGCCAATGCCGTAGCTTTGTGCATTGCGGGATTCGTCCAGCTTGAAGCGTTCGGTCAGCTCACGGCCCAGGTGGCCACGCGAGCCTTCGGCAAAAATCGTGTAGGACGCCAGCAATTCCATGCCAGGCTGGTAGTGGGAGGTGTGGGTGCCGTCACGGGCCACGCCCATGTCACCGGTCAAAACACCACGTACCGCGCCTTGCTCGTCGTACAGAATGTGGGCAGCGGCAAAGCCGGGGAATATATCCACGCCCAGGGCCTCGGCCTGTTCACCCATCCATTGCACGACATTGCCCAGGCGGACGATGTAATTGCCATGGTTCTTGAAGCAGTCGGGCAGCAACCACATGGGAGTGCTGCGTGCGCCTTTTTCGGTCAGGAACAGGAATTTGTCTTCGGTCACTTCTACCGAAATGGGGGCGCCTTGCGCTTTCCAGTCCGGCAACAGTTCGTCCAGCGCGCGCGTATCCATGACGGCGCCGGACAGGATATGGGCCCCCACTTCAGCGCCTTTTTCCAGGATACAGACGCTGATTTCTTGTTCTTTTTCTTGGGCGAGCTGTTTAAGACGTATCGCGGTGGCCAGACCAGCAGGGCCAGCGCCGACGATAATAACGTCATATTCCATCGATTCACGTTCAGACATTGCTGCTGATCTCCTATTACGGCTTAGCGCTTTGTTCTTGATTGTTGGCGGGTGAAATTCGTGTACTGTGCGTACGGTCGATTGTATTGTAGTCTGAGCAATCCCGTTTTGAGTTCAGAGGCTAGGGGGGGTGTCCGTCCGCTTCCGGGTTCATCAGTAAATATCAGTAAGGAGAGCATGTAATGACACAAGTAGTAGATTCTGGTGCAGGAGCCACTTTTGATATTGCCGTGCGCTGGGGCGATCTGGATGCCATGAATCATGTTAACAATACGGTTTACTTTCGCTACATCGAGGAAGCGCGTGTTCAGTTAATGATGAAGCTGGGCATGGTGCCACCTTCTCCACGTACCGGGGTGCTGGCTCATGCCAGCCTGGATTTCCTGCGTTCGATCCTGTATCCGGCGACTGTTCGGATTGTGCATAAATTATTGAAAGTCGGCGGCAGCAGCATTGAGCTGGAAGTCTTTGTAGGTGACGCAAATCAAGCTGATGTCATTTATGCACGTGGTCGCTGTGTGCTAGTGTCCATTAACCCCCAAGGTGGCTCTCAACCTTGGACCGAAGATGAGCGTAAACAGATACACTCGGTTTTTCAGGGTTAAGCTTTACGTATACGGAAAGCGTAGTCAAGTCGTAGAATGCCTGATAGCACCTTATGGTGCATAGCGGCATTATTGGACAAAGTTTGCTGTTTAGGCCAATTAAAGAGTTATTGGAGAGTCAATTGAATAAAGTCTATCCAAGCGCCAAGGAGGCGTTGCAGGGAGTCGTTGCCGACGGACAGACAGTCGCGGTAGGTGGATTCGGCTTGTGCGGAATTCCCGAAGCGCTGATTGCTGCGCTGCGCGATAGCGGAGTCAAAAACCTGACCTGCATTAGCAATAATGCCGGGGTGGATGGCTTTGGTCTGGGTCAGTTGTTGGAAACTCGTCAGATCCGCAAGATGATTTCCTCCTACGTGGGCGAGAACAAAGAGTTTGAACGTCAGTATTTGGCCGGCGAGCTGGAGCTGGACTTCACCCCTCAGGGCACATTGGCTGAAAAGTTGCGTGCCGGTGGTGCAGGCATTCCTGCTTTCTTTACCGCAACAGGCGTGGGCACCATCGTGGCTGAGGGTAAGGAAATTCGCGAGTTCAACGGTCAGCAATACGTGATGGAAGAGGCCCTGGTGCCCGATGTGTCACTGGTCAAAGCTTACAAGGCCGACCGCAGCGGCAACCTGGTGTTTCGCAAGACCGCGCGCAACTTCAACCCGAACGTGGCCATGGCTGGCAAGATCACCATTGTCGAGGTCGAGGAAATTGTCGAGACCGGCAGCCTGGACCCGGATGATGTGCATTTGCCCGGTATTTATGTGCACCGTATCGTGCTCAATGCACAGCCTGAAAAGCGCATTGAACAGCGTACCGTTCGTTCTTCCTGATTAGCGAGGCAAGATAATAATGGCTTGGAATAGAGATCAAATGGCGGCACGCGCCGCCCTGGAGCTTCAGGACGGCTTTTACGTCAACCTGGGTATTGGTTTGCCTACGCTGGTTGCCAACCACGTGCCCGAGGGCATTGAAGTCTGGCTGCAATCGGAAAACGGTTTGCTGGGCATTGGCCCCTTTCCGACCGAAGACAAGATTGATGCGGACCTTATCAACGCTGGCAAGCAAACCATCACCACCTTGCCCGGTTCGTCCATTTTTTCCTCGGCAGACTCGTTTGCCATGATTCGTGGCGGCAAGATCAATATCGCGATTCTGGGCGCCATGCAGGTGTCGGAAAAGGGTGATCTGGCCAACTGGATGATCCCTGGCAAGATGATCAAGGGCATGGGCGGTGCCATGGATCTGGTCGCTGGCGTTGGCCGTGTCGTGGTCCTGATGGAGCACGTGGCCACCAAGAAAGATGGCACGGAAGACCTGAAAATTCTGCCTGCTTGCACCTTGCCCTTGACGGGCGTGGGGGTGGTTGACCTCATCATTACCGATCTGGGAGTGATGGAAGTGACGGAAAATGGTTTAAAGTTGCTTGAGTTGGCACCAGAAGTCAGCCTTGAGTACATTCAGTCCAAGACAGGCGTCCCGCTGGACGTCAGTGCGGTGGCCTGATCGGTCTCTCTGGCTTAAAAAGCTTCGGCGCGAGTCGGAGCTTTTTTTTATGTTTGATCGGTGCGTGAACGCTGTTTATGTAAAGGAAGTTGGCATGGCCCATCCCCCCGTTGCCGCACGCTTGCAGGCGCTGCGCGAACAAATGCAATTTCAGTCCGTGCAGGCAAGCATCTGGCCTACATCCGACCCTCATCTGTCTGAATACCTGCCTGATCGCTGGAAAAGCCGTCAGTGGCTCAGCGGATTTGTCGGATCGGCCGGGCTCCTGGTGGTGACGGCCGATTGGGCCGGCTTGTGGACCGATAGCCGTTATTGGGAGCAGGCAGCCAAGGAGCTGGACGGTAGCGGCATTCAATTGCAACGTGCCGGCGAGGCCGGCGTGCCGGAGCCAGCCAATTGGCTGGCGGAGCATTTGCCTGCCCAGTCGCGAGTCACGCTCGATAGCCAGTCGGTGTCGGCACAAAGTCTGCTGGCCTGGCAAAAGGCCACGCCGGAGCTGGAGTGGGTGCTGAAAGCCGATTTGCTCAGCCCGATCTGGACGGTCCGGCCTGCTGCGCCTGTTGGCCAGGTGGTGGAGCATCTGCCCCCTTTTGCCTGCCGTACTCGTCAGGAAAACTTGAGCAGCACCCGGGCCGCCATGCAGGAGCAGGGCGCCCATTGGCATTTGCTGAGCGCACTGGATGATATTGCCTGGACCCTGAATCTGCGCGGCAGTGATGTGTCCTATAACCCGGTGTTCCTGTCGTACTTGTTGATTGGCCCGGATCAGGCATTTCTGTTTGTGGATAGCAACAAGCTGTCGGCAGGCATACAGGAGGCGCTGGCTTTGGACGGCGTGCAAGTTCAAGGCTATACCGAGTTGTCGTCCTTCATGCGTGCTTTACCCGCGTCCATGCCTATCCTGCTGGATATGGCGCGGACCACGGCTTGGGCGGCGCAACTGGCGGCACATTTGAATGTAGTGGAGTACATCAATCCCGCTCAATTGCTCAAGTCCTGCAAGACCGATGCCGAGCTGGATCATGTTCGTGAAACCATGGAAAAAGACGGCGCTGCCTTATGCGAGTTCTTTGCCTGGTTTGAGCAGCAAAGCGAGGTGAACGAGCTGGATGTGGATGAACATATCTGCGCTGCCCGTGCTCGTCAGGAAGGCTTTGTCAGCCCTAGTTTTGGCACGATTGCTGCTTATAACGCCAATGGCGCCATGCCGCACTATCAGGCTACCCAGCAGTCCCATGCCCGTATTGATGGCAATGGCTTGCTGCTGATCGATTCGGGCGGGCAGTATCAGGGGGGGACGACGGACATCACCCGAGTGGTGCCGGTGGGGCAGGTATCTGCCGAGCAGATTCGTGACTTCACGCTGGTGCTCAAAGGCATGGTGTCCTTGTCCATGCTGGTGTTCCCGGAGGGCATTGCCGGTCAGCAAATTGATGTGCTGGCGCGTCAGCCTTTGTGGGAACAGGGGCTGGACTTCGGTCATGGCACCGGACATGGCGTGGGGTACTTCATGAATGTGCATGAAGGTCCGCAGTCTATCTCCTGGCGAGGCCGTATCGGACCTCATTCGGCCATGCGTGCCGGTATGATTACGTCCAACGAGCCTGGCTTGTATCGTCCCGGCCAGTGGGGCATTCGTATCGAGAATCTGGTGGCGGCGGTACCAGCCATGCGCAGCGAGTACGGGCAATTTCTGCGTTTTGAAACCCTGACCTTGTGCCCCATTGATACGCGTTGTATAGATGCCGCACTACTGACCGCTGCCGAGCGTCAGTGGCTCAATGAATATCATCAGCAAGTGCGCGAACGTCTCTTGCCCCGTGTTCAGGGTGAGGCACGTACATGGCTTGAGCAAAGGACGCAGGCGATCTGATCGCACCGTCTGCTGTTGTCAATAGTTGCAAGGACAAGTGGTATTTCCGCTGTGAAATGCCACTTGTCGGGTCGCCAAGCATGGGCGCTTGCCGTTATAATCCAAATTTCCCGCTATCGCCTGATTTGACCTCAGGCGCCTTTTATAATGACCACCAAATATGTATTCGTAACGGGAGGCGTTGTGTCCTCCCTGGGCAAAGGTATTGCGGCTGCATCCCTGGCTGCCATCCTGGAGTCCCGCGGTTTGCGCGTGACTATGCTCAAGCTGGATCCCTACATTAACGTAGATCCGGGCACCATGAGCCCCTTCCAGCACGGTGAAGTGTTTGTTACTGAGGATGGTGCGGAAACTGACCTGGACCTGGGCCACTACGAGCGCTTTATTTCCGCTCGCATGCGCAAGGTCAACAACTTCACCACGGGCCAGATTTACGAATCCGTGCTGCGCAAAGAGCGTCGCGGGGATTATCTGGGCAAGACCGTGCAGGTTATCCCGCACATCACCAACGAAATCCAGGACTTCATCATTCGTGGCGCCAAGGCTGCCTACAATGGCGAGGCTGATGTTGCCATCGTCGAGATTGGCGGCACAGTGGGTGACATCGAATCCCAGCCTTTCTTGGAAGCTGCCCGCCAGATGAACCTACGCCTGGGCCGTAACAACACCGCTTTTGTTCACCTGACACTGGTGCCTTTCATTGCATCGGCTGGCGAACTCAAGACCAAACCTACCCAGCACTCGGTGCAAAAGCTGCGTGAAATCGGTATTCACCCCCATGCTTTGCTGTGCCGAGCCGATCGTGTCATTCCTGATGACGAGCTAGCCAAGATTTCGCTGTTCTCCAACGTGCCCATGGACGCCGTGATTTCGGTGTGGGATGCGGATTCTATTTACAAGATTCCAGCCATGCTGCACAAGCAAGGTCTGGACAGCTTGGTGTGCGATGCCTTGGCCTTGTCGCCTCCACCGGCAGATCTTTCCATGTGGGATCGTTTGGTCCAGGCACAGGAGAATCCAGAGCACGAAGTACGCATTGGTATGGTTGGCAAGTACGTAGACCTGACCGAATCCTACAAGTCGCTAAGCGAAGCGCTGGTTCATGCCGGTATCCATACTCGCACCCGTATCAATATCGAGTACCTGGATTCCGAAGTGATCGAGAATGAAGGTACGGATTGCTTGAAAGGTCTGGATGCCATTCTGGTCCCAGGTGGCTTTGGCAAACGTGGTACTGAAGGCAAGATTCGCGCCATTCAATACGCTCGTGAAAACGGCGTGCCATTCCTGGGCATTTGCCTGGGCATGCAATTGGCCGTGGTCGAGTTTGCTCGCAATGTGGGCAATCTGGTGGGCGCGAACTCCACCGAGTTCGATCCATCCGCCGTGCACCCGGTAGTAGCCCTGATTACCGAATGGGCTGATCGTGAAGGTAAGATTGAGCACCGTGATGGCACCTCCGATCTGGGCGGCACCATGCGCAAGGGCGCACAGCGTTGCCCCGTGAAACCTGGTTCGCGCGCTGAAGCCATTTATGGCCCAGAAGTCAACGAGCGCCACCGTCACCGCTTCGAGGTCAACACCTTGTACGTGCCGCGCCTGGAAGAAGTGGGTATGGTAATCTCGGCTCGTACTCCTACCGAGAACCTGCCAGAAATCATGGAACTGCCTGATCATCCTTGGTTCATGGGTGTGCAATTCCATCCGGAATTCACCTCGACCCCGCGTGATGGCCACCCGCTGTTTACCAGCTATATCAAAGCTGCTCTGGAGCGCCAGAAAAAAACGGCTTGATAAATTGGTATGACTGAAAAGGCCCGCGCTATGAACTGACCCCATAAAGTTGGACAGTTAAATTAGATGAGCAAGGCCTGATTTCGGTATTGCACCGGGCTCAGGCCTTTTAGCTTTGTTCTGATGCGTTCGTGATTGTAATAGTGGATATATTGACG
>NZ_JBFWIQ010000010.1:0-162943 GCF_050255915.1 Alcaligenes sp. | reverse complement strand
ATGCATGATTACGTGAATAGCCACGGTATAAGCCCTTGGGGGGGGTGGGGACCCGGAGGGGCGATTCAGAGTACTTGCCGCAGGGGGGGGCATCATCCGGGATGCAAGCACTCTGCTGTTTGAGCGGGACGCTTGTGGTTCGTCCGGGGGACGAACCACCCCGCGAGTTCAGAGTGCGCCCGGATGAGAACCTCGACAAGGGGACCGGTGCGCAGCACCGGCAAGTGCTCAAGCCCCTCCGGGTCCCCACCGCCCCCAAGGGCGTGCTCATTACTGGGTTCTACTCAATAATCAGCCTTACCCCCAAAGCAACGGTGACGCCATCAGCGACAACAGATAAGCGCCAATTGGCAGCTCACAACTAACAACAAGCAACAAGCAGAGGACCCTGCCCTCAAACTCCATTACTCCCCGATCGAGCACAAAAAAAGCCCGGTTAAAAAACCGGGCCTTTTGTCAGCACGCCTTAAGGCGGCAAGCAGAGACTTACTTCTGCGGAGCGTACAAATACAACTCCACACGGCGGTTCATGGCGCGGCCTTCAGCCGTGGCATTATCGCCAATAGGAGCATTCGGACCACGGCCTTCCACCATCAGACGACCTTGCCCCACACCTTGCTGTGTCAGGTAGTTGGTTACCGCACTGGCACGGTTGACCGACAAAGTCTGGTTGGTTTGCGCCGAACCGGTGCTATCGGTATGACCAACAGCCTTAGCACGCAACTCGGGATGCTGATTCATCGCACGAGCAACACTGTCGAGCACAGGCAGCAAAGCGGGTTTCAACTGATAGCGACCCGTATCAAAAGACACACTGCTAGGAATATTGACCCGCAAGCTGCCATCAGCCATTTCGGTCACATCCACACCCAGCCCAGTTGCCCCAGACTGCTGAACATCCTTCTTGATGCCAGACCAGTTATACGCAGCAATACCACCAGCCAGGGCGCCGATACCTGCACCGATCATGGCTGCCTTGCTGCTATCTCCGATCAAGGCCCCAATACCCGCCCCCACAGCAGCACCGCCACCGGCACCCATTGCGGTACGACCGCCTGTGCTCATATTGTCCATAGTGCCGCAAGCGGCCAAAAGGGAAAGAGCACCCGCACATGCTGCTAATTTTGCAGAACGAATGGAAATTGTCATTATTGGCTCCGTAATCTTAAGTTAAGTACCAAGACCGCTTGAATGCCTCTAATACTAGCAAGAGGCACACCAAGCAGGTACTTCAAAACAGACTTCACTGCCTTGTTTAACAATTCTTGATCTTGCCAGCGACCATGCCAACTTCAGTCACCCATTGCCTTGGGGGCTACGCCCTTGAATACTTAAAACAACTCGGCACCCGAGTCAGCAACGACTTCTTTGTACTTCTTAAGATCATTGCTGACAAGCTCGCTGAACTCGGCCATGGTGCCAGGCTCAACATCCGAGCCCATGGTAGCCAGAGCTTCACGTACGGCGGGATCCATCAAAGCCTTGGCGTAAGCGGCATGCAACTTGTCTAGAACGGGCTGAGGTGTACCGCCGGTGGCGAACACACCGAACCAAGTGCCCAGGTCGAATGGTTTCACGCCAGCCTGTTCCATAGTGGGAACCTCAGGCAAGAAAGTGGAACGATCCAGAGTCGTCACAGCCAAGGCTTTTACGGTATCGGCCTTGATCAACGGCGCGGCCGAAGCCAGGTTGTCAAACATGAAATGCACTTGGCCAGCCAGCAATGCTGTCTTGGCAGGATTGGCACCCGCGTAAGGGACGTGCACGGAATTGATCTGGGCACGGGTATTCAGGACCTCACCGGCCAGATGGCCTGCACTGCCATTACCGCCCGAGGCAAAGTTCATTTGACCAGGATGCTCTTTAGCGTAGTTGATCAGGTCCTGCACCGAGGCAATCTTGTTTTGCTCGGCAAACTCTTTGTTTACGATCAAGATGTTAGGCACCGAGGCAACCAGCGCGATGGGCGCAAAGCTTTCGACTGGGTCAAACGGTATCGCCTTGTACAACCAGGGGTTGATGGCGTTGATCGCCACCGCACCCATCATCAAGGTGTAGCCGTCTGGCGCAGCCTTGGCCACGATGCTGGCACCGATATTGCCACCTGCTCCTGATTTGTTCTCCACCACGACCGTACCCAGATCGTCTTTGACACGTTCAGCCAGCAAGCGCGCCATGCTATCCAAGGGGCCACCCGGCGGGTACGGCACCACGAACTGGATCGGTTTGGAAGGATAGGAATCCTCTGCCATGACAGCCGGGGCAGCCATGACAGCCGCAACACCAGAGACCGCCAGCAGCCACTTACAGACACGAAACATCACTTTTTTCCTTGAAATAAAAATGCATATGGGCTGCGTAAAGCAGCCCGTACAGAGCAACCACTGACCCTTAATGGATGATCTGGCTTAAGAACTCGCGTGTTCTTTCACTGCGTGGCGAGTCAAAGAACTCATCAGGCGTATTTTGCTCGATGATTTCGCCCTGATCCATAAAAATGACCCGATCTGCCACTTTACGTGCAAAACCCATCTCGTGGGTCACACACAGCATCGTCATACCGGTATGCGCCAGCTCGACCATTACCTCCAACACTTCCTTGACCATTTCCGGGTCCAGCGCCGAGGTCGGCTCGTCAAACAGCATGATCTTAGGCTCCATGCACAAGGAACGGGCAATCGCCACGCGCTGTTGCTGCCCACCGGAAAGCTGTCCAGGATACTTGTTGGCCTGCTCTGGAATACGCACACGCTCAAGGTATTGCATGGCCAGTTCCTGAGCCTGGGCCTTGGTCTTGCGACGTACCCACATCGGCCCCAAAGTCAGATTTTCCATCACAGTCAGGTGAGGAAACAGGTTGAAGTGCTGAAACACCATGCCCACATCACGCCGAATGGCCTCAACCTGACGCACATCGTTGGTGAGTTCCTCACCGGCCACAATAATCTGCCCTTGCTGATGCTCCTCCAAGCGGTTGATACACCGAATAAGGGTGGATTTTCCCGAGCCAGAGGGTCCACAAATAACGATGCGCTCGCCTGGGGCCACATCCAAGGTAATGTCGCGCAGCACATGAAACTGCCCATACCATTTATTGACGTTCTTTAGCTGAATAATGGCGTCTGCCATGCAAAACTCCTTGTCTGGCCAGCAAAGCCTCGGTGCTACCCAAGGCTTTGCCACCTGTGTCAGCGTTCATAACCCGTTTGCAAACGTCGCTCCAGCGAACGACTGTAGCGAGAGATGGAGTAGCAGAACACGAAATAAATCAGTGCGATGAACAGATAGGCTTCCCGGCTAAAGCCGCGCCAGGCCGCATCGGCCAGAGCGACTTTGGCGGCCTGGGTCAAATCGAAGATACCGATAATCACGACCAGGGAGGTGTCCTTGAACAAGGAAATAAAGATACCTACCAATGGCGGAATCACGATCTTGAGAGCCTGCGGCAAAATGATCTGGCGCATGGTGCGCCAGTAGCTCAAACCCAGCGAGGCGGCCCCTTCATACTGTCCTTTTGGAATGGCCTGCAAACCACCCCGCACAGTTTCCGCAATGTAGGCCGCCGCAAACAAAATAATCGCGATCTGGGCACGCAGCAGTTTGTCGATGTTAAAGCCCTCGGGCATGAACAACGGCAGCATCACCGAGGACATGAACAGCAAACTGATCAGTGGTACGCCACGAATCAGTTCGATGTAGACCACGCACACCGCCTTGACGGCCGGCAAGCGCGAGGTACGCCCCAGGGCCAGCAGCAAGCCCAAAGGAAAGGCGAAAGCGATGCCGAAGGTAGCCAGAATCAAGGTCAGCGGCAAGCCGCCCCACAGGCTATTTTCCACATAGCTCAAACCCAGCACGCCGCCCCACATCAAAATACCCACGACGATCAGGCCGACCAGCCATAGCAAAGGCAGCCACGGTTTCCAAAACCAGCGCACGCAACTGCACACAATCAGCAGGGTCAGCAAGATAGAGGCCAGCAAGGGCCGCCATTGCTCGTCGTAGGGATAGATGCCAAACAGGATCAGGCGGTGCTTTTCACGAATGAAAGCCCAGCACGCCCCGGCACTGGCCCGACAGTCCTGTGCGGTTTGTGCATCGAAATTGGCCTTGATGAACAACCAATCGATCATCGCTGGTACGGTCATCAACAACAACCAGGCCGACAGCGCCGTCAAAATGGCGTTCAAGGGGGAAGAAAACAGGTTCTGGCGCAGCCAACCCAATGTGCCCCGCTGCAGCGGCGGTGGCCCGCTTACGGTGGATGTAGGCGTATGGCTCATTTATCGCTCCACCAAAGCAATGCGGTTGTTGTACCAGTTCATGAAAACCGAAATCGACAGGCTGACCGTCAGGTAGGCCGCCATGATGATCAAAATGCCTTCAATCGCCTGCCCTGTCTGGTTCAAGGTGGTGTTCACCACAGACACAATATCGGGATAGCCAATGGCCACGGCCAAAGAGCTGTTTTTAGTCAGGTTCAGGTATTGGCTGGTCATGGGCGGCACAATCACACGCAATGCCTGGGGCAGAACCACCAGACGCATCATGCGGCCACGGGACAGCCCCAGCGCCTGCGCCGCCTCCCACTGTCCTTTACCCACTGCCTGAATACCGGAGCGCACCACTTCGGCAACAAAGGCCGAAGTATAGGTGACCAAACCGGCCAGCAAGGCGGCAAATTCAGGCGATAAGGTCGCGCCCCCGACAAAGTTGAAACCTTGTAGGCGGGGCATATCCAACGCCAAGGGCTCGGGACTGAGCAATAAGGCCAGAACCGGCAGCACAACAAGCAGCAAAATGCCAAAACGGAGGGTGGGAAAAGGACGGCCCGTATTTTCCAGACGACGACGCGCCCAATGCGCCATCAGAACCCACAACACCACGGCCAGACCCAGACCCATGAAGATCCAGTCCATGCCATCGCCCTGCAAGGTCGGCAGCTTCAAACCGCGATTCGATAGAAATACGCCACTGATCGGGTTCAAAGCCTGCCGAGGTCCGGGCAAGGTCTCGGTAATCAGGGCGTACCAGAAGAACAGTTGCAGCAGCAGTGGCACGTTACGCATCACTTCCACGTACAAGCCCGCCAAACGGGAAACCAGCCAGTTCTTGGACAGGCGTGCAATGCCCAGCAAGGTGCCAAACACGGTGGCGGCAATAATGCCGATCACCGCCACTTTCAGCGTATTGACCAGGCCGACCAGAATGGCCCGCCCATACGTGTCCGAGGGCGTATACGCCAGAGCCGACTCGCCAATGGCAAAGCCTGCCTCTCGGTCCAGGAAATCAAAGCCTGTAGAAATATTGCGGACAGCCAAGTTGTGCAAGGTATTGGAAACCAGATACCACACACAAAAACCGAGCACACCCAAAATCAGCACCTGGTAGATAATGCCGCGTGTGAACGGATCATTCCAGGACAGGCGCCGTTTAGGGGGCGCTGGCACGGCAGGTGTATTTTGTGCCATAGCGTAAAACCCATGGATGCAGCACTACGCGTAGCCCTGCGAGGTGGCGCACGTCTGGCCGAAGCCAGACGCAAAAACAAACAGCGAAGACCGAAATCTTACCGCACTGGCCAGCCGTACATCACCCCACCGTCACGCCATTGTGCGTTCAAACCGCGATCGAGCTTCAGTGCTGTCGATTTACCCAGATTACGCTCGAAGCTTTCTCCGTAATTGCCAACCTGTTTGATGATGTTGTAGGCCCACTTGTTATCCAACTTCAGACCTTTACCCAGCTCTCCGGACACGCCCAGAATGCGCTGAATATTGGGGTTATTGCTCTTGGTCATTTCATCCACGTTAGCGCTGGTAATGCCATATTCCTCCGCTTCCAGCATGGCATTCAGAGTCCATCGCACCAGCGTGAACCAGTCATCATCACCCTGACGCACGAACGGGCCCAGCGGCTCTTTGGAGAAGTCCTCAGGCAGGATATCGAACTCGTCCGGTGTCGTCTGGGCAGCACGCATAGCAGCCAGCTGGGATTTATCGCTGGTAAAGCCGTCGCAACGACCGGAGGTAAAGGAGCGCATCGCCTCTTCAGGATTGTTGATCACCACAGGGTTGAATTTGATACCCTGGCCCCGGAACCAGTCCGCCAGATTCAACTCGGTTGTCGTGCCAGGCTGTACACACACAGCAGCTCCATCCAGCTCTTTGGCACTTTTGACACCCAGGGATTTTTTCACCATCACGCCTTGGCTGTCATAGTAGTTGATGCCAGCGCTGACCAAGCCCAAGGTCGTGTCGCGCGAGATCGTCGCAGTGGTGTTGCGGGTTAGCACATCCACTTCCCCCGATTGCAGGGCGGTAAAGCGCTGCTGGGTGGTCAAGGGCGTCACCTTGTATTTTTTGGCATCCCCAAAAACAGCAGCGGCGATCGCACTGCACATGTCCACATCAATACCAGACCAGGCTCCCTTACTATCGGCCAGCGAGAATCCTGCAATACCTGTTGAGACACCACACTGGACAAAGCCCTTTTTCTTGACCGAGTCCAGGGTTTCACCTGCTTGTGCATTAGCGGCCAGGGCCATCAACGCAACACTACATGCAATGGTTTTCACTAAGGTCATGGAATATCACCTCCTGTTTACTTTTGGTAAATGGATGCAGATTACAATTGCAGCTAAGCTGTGGTGTCCAATCGTAGAGCCAGACTGTGCAAACACGCATCGGGGGTTTCCCTCTAACAATCTGACGAATACTTTTACCTACGTCGACACTTTCAGGCAGGCCCCCATAGCCATTCCCTAGGGGCTTTTCAAGCAGACTCCTCTTTAATTGTGCGTCGCGATGATCGAGTTCCAACACGTTTTTAAATCGTATGGCCGCAGTAAAAATATTCTAGCCGACATTAATTTTCGCATTGATGACGGCGAATTCATTTTTGTGTCCGGCCCATCGGGAGCAGGTAAATCCACTTTATTGCGTCTGATCGGGGGGCTGGAGCTGCCTAGCCGTGGCTCGGTCCAGGTCAACGGGCACAGGCTGGACAAGCTGCCCGCGCGCGCGCGCCCCTATCTGCGACGCGCTGTGGGCGTGGTTTTACAAGATACACACTTGCTGCAAGACCGCAGCGCCCTGGCCAATGTGCTCCTGCCTCTGGCAGTCGTAGGCCTGGAGCCCGGCACAGCCCAGGCACGTGCCCGCGCCGCCATGGAAAAAGTGGGGCTACGCGGCAAAGAAGATTTAAAGCCGGTGGAAATGTCCGGTGGTGAGCAGCAACGGCTGGCCATTGCCCGTGCGATTGTCAATCGTCCGGCTATTTTGATTGCGGACGAGCCTACCGCCAATCTGGACGCCGATAACGCCAAGCGCATCATGGATGTTTTGATGGACTTTAACCGGGTGGGTGTCACCACCCTGATTGCCTCGCACGATCTGAATTTGATGGCACGCTATGCGCGTCGCACCCTGCTGATTCAGGACGGCCGCTTTTCCGATCATCCAGGAGTGCTGGCATGAGAACCTGGCTGCGTCATCACCAATATGCTTTCCTGGTGGCTTTGCGCCGTCTGAAAGTGCAACCCTTCTCCTCCCTGTCCAATCTGCTGGTCATTGCCCTGACTCTGGCAGTACCTGTGCTGGGAGCCAGTATCTTGCTGGCCGCCCAGCCTGTCGTGCGCGAAATCCCTACCTCGCCCGAAATGACCGTGTTCATGAAACAGAACAGCACCCTGGAGCAAGCCCAGGCCTTCAGCCAGGCCGTGGGCAAAGAGTTTCAAACTGAACTGGCCAATATCAGGCTGGTCAGCAAGGAGCAGGCGCTCAAGCAATTGCAGAGCAACCCCAGTTGGACAGAGGCTTTGGGCGCCTTGCCCAGCAACCCCTTGCCCCACGCCATTGTGCTGACCCTGCATGAAACACCAGATCTGGTCACGCGGGCCGATACCTTAGCCAAAACCCTGCAAGGTCGCCAAGACGTGGATAGCGTGCTGCTCGATAGCGAATGGGTGCAGCGTCTGGCCGCGATCCTGAGCTTTATCCGCATTGGCTTATGGATATTGATGGCAGGTGTGGGCGTGGTGGTGATTGCCACCGTGTTCAATACCGTGCGCCTGCAAGCCCTGAACCAGCGTGAAGAAATTGCCGTGGCCCGTTTGGTCGGCGCGACCGAAGCCTTTGTACGCCGCCCTTTTCTGTACATGGGTGCGCTAACCGGCCTGCTTGCCAGCGCACTGGCATGTGGCCTGGCTCTCTTGGCCCTGACTCCGCTGAACAAGGCCCTATCCAGTCTGGCCCAAAGCTATGGCGTCCAGCTAGCGCTCAAGCTGCCGGAATTTTCTCTTTTGCTGACAGCGGCTATGTTGGTCGCCATTTTGGGCGCACTGGCGGCTCGCTGGTCTGTTACCCGTAGTACCCAATATTGATGTCGCTTCCTGAACCCTGTCCCCAAAATCTGGCCGAAAAAGTGGTGGCCTGGCAAAGAACCTCCGGCCGCCACCACCTCCCCTGGCAGAACACGCAAGACCCTTACCGCGTCTGGCTTTCCGAAATCATGTTGCAGCAAACCCAGGTCGCCACTGTCCTGGGTTATTACGAGCGCTTTCTGGAACGCTTTCCTACCGTCAAGGATCTGGCCGCTGCCGAGCAAGACGAGGTCATGCCCTACTGGGCCGGTTTGGGCTATTACGCTCGCGCCCGTAACCTGCATCGCTGTGCCCAAGAGGTCATGGAAAAATGGGGCGGCCATTTCCCGGGCAATGCCACGGATCTGGCGACCTTGCCCGGCATAGGTCGCTCCACCGCCTGTGCCATCGCCGCCTTCTGTTTTGGCGAACGCAGCCCCATCATGGACGGCAACGTAAAACGTGTGTTTACGCGCTATTTCGGAATTTATGGGCCCACGCAGAAAAAGGCCGTGGAAAACACCTTGTGGGCCAAGGCGGATGAAGTCGTCGAGCTTGCTCCGGCAAGCCTGGATATGGCGGCCTACACCCAAGGGCTAATGGACCTGGGCTCGCAATGCTGTACGCGCAGCAAGCCCACCTGTAGCCTATGCCCGCTGCAAAGCAACTGCTATGCCCATACCCATCAGGCCCAGTCCGAACTACCCAGCCCCAAAGAGCGTATCCGCCAGGATGAGCGCTATGCGCATGTGCTGATTCTGGAGCTGAACGGTCAGGTCTTGCTGGAGCAACGGCCTGACAAAGGTATTTGGGGTGGCCTGCTCACTCTGCCCCAGTTTGACGATGCCGTCAGCCTGCAAACGGCGGCACTGCACTGGTCTCATGAAGAAGCGATTGCGCTGGCCTCTTTCCAGCACGTGTTCTCACACTTCAAGCTGCACATCACACCGTGGCTGCTGCAAGTGGACGAATCTACCCTGGCCGAGCCAATGGCAGGCCAGCAATGGCAGGATCATGAAGCTCTGGAGCAAACCGCTTTACCTGCACCTATACGCAAGCTACTGCTGGGTTTGTATCAAAACCAAGATAGTGAACAACTGCTTCTACCTTGATGCCAAGACCCCCGGTATCATCCGGGGTAAGCGAGACAGCCCCTGGCTACGCGCAGCACCAAGCCAGGAGCACCCAAGGTCAAGCACTATGAAGGTCGCGCGGGCTTATCGTTGCTGATGCTCATCAGCATTCCGCAGGCCACACCCAGCGTCATCAAGGCCGTGCCGCCGTAGCTTAGAAATGGCAAAGGCACGCCTACCACGGGCAAAATCCCCGTTACCATGCCTATGTTCACGAACACATAGACAAACAGCATCATGGACATAGAACCGGCCAGCAGACGGCTGAACTGGGTATGAGCCACAGCGGCAATCGACAAGCCGCGCAGAATCAGCAAGGCATACAGCACCAGCAGCATGATGCCGCCATACAAACCGAATTCCTCGGCAAACACCGCAAAAATAAAGTCGGTGGTACGTTCGGGAACAAAGTCCAGATGGGACTGGGTGCCCATCATGTAGCCTTTGCCGTAAACCCCGCCCGAGCCAATCGCAATCATGGACTGAATGGTGTGAAAGCCCCTGCCCAGACGGTCGCTACCCGGATTCAGCAGCGTGCAGACCCGGTGTTTCTGATAATCGTGCAGCACCACCCAATCCAGGTCAGGCACGCAGATATAGTCTTCGTAATAAAGCAAAGCACTGATGCCCAGCACCAGCACGACCACAATCGGCACAATCAGCTTGAAGGACAGGCCTGCAAAATAAATAACGCAAAAGCCAGCAGCAAACACCAGCAAGGCGGTACCCAAGTCCGGCTGACGCACAATCAGCAGGAACGGAATCATCAGCAAAATACCCGCCACCACAAAATCCAGCAGGCTCATCTTGGGCCGTTGATAGCGGTGAAAATACCAGGCCAGCATCAAGGGCACAGAAATCTTGAGCATTTCCGAGGGCTGAATACGCGCCACCCCCAGATCCAGCCAACGCGTCGCGCCTTTGCTGGTCTCGCCAAAGAACTCCACCCCCAAAAGCAGTACCACCCCAACCGAATAAACGACTGGGGCCAACTTCATCCACATCGCCGGTGGAATCAAGGCCGCAACCCACATCACACCAAAGGCCAGCAGGAAATTGCGAACCTGGTCAGCAAAGCGCCAGTCCGTCCCCCCGACGGCTGAATGCATGATCGTCATGCCCAGCGCAGCCATCAGCACCAGCAACAGCAGCAAGGGCCAGTCAAAGGCAGTGACAGCTTTCAGGCCCAGTTGCAAAAGTCGCTTCATTGCATCTGCCCTCGCTCTACCAACCAGTAATCAAAGACCTTGCGCACAATCGGTGCTGCAACCGAACCACCCCATCCTGCGTTTTCCACAATCAGGGCAACTGCAATTTTAGGGTTTTCTGCCGGGGCGTAAGACATGAACAAGGCGTGATCACGCAACCGTTCGTCAATGGCGTTCGCATTGTACTTGGCACCGCGCAGGCTAAAGACCTGTGCGGTCCCTGTCTTGCCAGCAGCCTGATAGGCTGCTCCCGCAAAAGCGCGCCGTGCCGTGCCTTGGCGCACTACATCGACCAAAGCCTGTTTGACCACATCCACATTAGCCTGCTTCAAGGGGATCAGCTTGGCATCAATACGCACGGGCTGCTCAATTTCCGGGTCGTGGGGACTTAGCGTCTGGGTGACCAGGTGCGGAGGCCGCACAATGCCATTGCTCGCCAGCACAGCCGTGGCATGAGCCAGTTGCAACACGGTAAAAGAGTTATAGCCCTGGCCTACCGCCACGGAGATACTCTCCCCAGCATACCAGCGCTGTTGCGCCGGTTTGCGATAAGCCTTACGTTTCCACTCGGTAGAAGGCAAAATGCCTTGGCGTTCACCATCCAGGTCAATGCCAGTATGCTGGCCAAAGCCAAACTGCTTCATGAAGTCGTGCAGATTATCGACGCCGATTTCCGGGCCTAAGGAATAGAAATACGTATCCGAGGACACCACCAAGGCACGGTGCATATCGGTAGACCCGTAAACCGCCCCACCCGCGTTACGGAAACGCTGACCACCAAACTCAAAATAGCCAGGATCGGAAATACGATCGGTCGCCTTGCGCTTGCCGGTCTCCAAAGCCGCCAACGCCACGAAGGGCTTGTAGGTCGAACCAATCGGATATGTACCGTACAGGGGACGATTAATCAGCGGATGATCGGGCGAGTCATTTAACTTGCGCCAGTTCTCTACGTCGATACCGTCGATAAACAAGTTCGGGTCAAAGGACGGTGCGGACACAAACGCCAGCACTTCCCCCGTGCTGGGTTCAATCGCCACCAACGCACCACGTCTCCCGGCAAACAAACCTTCGGCCATCTTTTGCAGGCCAATATCCAACGACAGGCGCAGGCTGGCACCCGGTACAGGGTCCACGCGACTCAAGGTACGCACAGGACGACCTGAAGCGGCCACTTCCACCTCTTCAATACCCGTGCGTCCGTGCAGGGTCTTTTCCCAGGTTTTCTCAATCCCTTTTTTGCCAATCACCTGCGTGCCTCGGTAGTTACCGGTTTGCCCGGTTTCTTCCAGACGCTGCTGGTCGCCTTCGGAAATACGGCCTACATACCCCAGCACGTGCGCCGCTGACTCGCCGTGCGGGTACTCGCGCACCCAGCGGGCCTGTAAGGTCACTCCGGGGAATTTGAAAGCATGGGCAGCAAACCAGGCCGCTTCATCATCACTTAGGTTATTGCGCAGTAAAATCTCGGAATATCGGCTGTTTTGGGCGGCGTTCTGCTTGAATCGGCGACGATCGCGTGGACTTAGCTCCACCAATTCACCCACGCGATCCAGCATATCGTCTACGGGCTCGCCCAGACTGGCGGGCACCACCGACAGCGTGTAGTCCCGATAATTACGAGCTAAAACCTCGCCATTGCGGTCCAGAATCTCGCCTCGTCGGGGAGTAATCGGGATGACAGCAATACGGTTTTGATCAGCTCGAGCGGCAAAGCCTTCGTAGCGCACCACTTGCAAGTACCACAAGCGCACGCCCAAAATTCCTAGCAGCACGCAGGCCAGAACGGCGGCCACCAGAACACGAAAAAAAATGCGTTGGCGCAACTGGTGTGAGGTTTTTTTGAATTCAAACATGGCCGCCCTACCAATCAGGACGAACCAGAGTCGGATTCGTCCAGACGTCGCTGCGGCAAGAACAGCACACTATCGGCCAGAGGCCACAAAGCGGCTGTCAGCAAGGTGCCAGCCGCCCACTCCCAGCCAGACCACTCCCCCACCAGCCAGGCGTGCAACACCTGCACGATCAACTGTGCCAGCAACATGACGACTGCCATGTGCAAAAAGTGAATCCACATACCGAAGTTCAAGATGCGCTTGCGCAAAAGCAAGGCGCCATACACGACCAGCACGTAGGCCAGGGCATGCTCGCCCAGGAGACTGCCATCATGCACATCCACCAAGATACCCAGCACGAAGGCCAGGGACATGGGAACACGGCGTGGCTCATGCACGGCCCAAAAGCCCAGTACCAGCATCAACAGGTCCGGCGCAAAGGGCAGCAGGCGCCAGGGCAACATGGACCCCAGCCACATCAAAAGAATTGAGCCCCACACCAGCCACGGGCTGGAAGCACGCGAAAACGGGCTGCTATCAATAGGCTGCAAACTGCCCAGAGATGAAGACCGGACTTTGCGGCTAGGGGTGTCCGAGGACTCAGCGTGTCGCGTCATCAGCATCGTCCTGTTCAAGAGAGCGTTCGCTCTCGGGCACCAGCAAAATGAGAAAATGGCGGTAACGCTCGGGGTGCGATAAGGGCGTCACCAAAGCCAGCGCAAAACCGGAGGCATCATCGCGCTCGATACTGCTGACCGTCCCGACCGGCAAACCAGCGGGGAACAAGCCGCCGATACCACTCGTGATCAAGGTATCGTCTGGCTCCAGATCCACGTCACTGGTCAGAAAACGCACCTCTACCTTGCCACCGGGGTTGCCACCAAAGGCAATCAAACGCAGGCCATTGCGCAGCACCTGTACCGGCACCGAGACTTTGTCGTCAGTAATAAGCGCGGCCTCCGAGGTAAAACGCGTGACACGCACCACCTGCCCCACAACCCCGCCTTCGTCAATAACGGGCATACCGGGACGAATGCCACTTGCCGAGCCCTTGTTGAAAATCAGGTGACGCGCATACCCATTGGGCGGTTCGTACAGAACTTCAACTGCTACAGAGGGCTGGGTGACGGTATCGGCCACTTGCAACAAGCGACGCAATTGTTCGTTTTCAGCAGAAAGCTGAGCGGCATGGGTAGAGAGCTGAGCCAGCTCGATGCGCTGGCGTTGCAAGGCCTCTTTTTCAGAACGGGCGGTCGAGGCCGCATCCGTCCAGCTACTGAAGTACGTAACCAGATCACGCGGCGCGAGCATGACGCGCTGAAAGGGGTAGAGCACAGTGGCAATCGCCTGACGTACAGGCTCAAGCACAGAGTAACGAGCATCGGTGATCAACAGGCCCACTGTCAGCACCAAAAGAGCGGCCAAACGCAGCTCAGCAGATGAGCCACGCCTAAATAGCCGGATGGAGCCTTGTTCTCGCATTACTCAAACACTCGATCACTTGTCCCAACGAACAGGCATTGCCGTAGGGGCCAAGCAAGGATCAATCGTAAATGAATACGGACTCCAGACGCTCCAAATGCTCCAGAGCCTCGCCGCAACCCCGTACCACGCACGTCAGAGGATCTTCGGCCACCACAACGGGCAAACCGGTCTCTTCTTGCAATAGACGGTCCAGATCATGAACCAGCGCACCACCCCCGGTCAGGACAATGCCCTTGTCGGTGATATCCGCACCCAGTTCAGGAGGAGTTTGTTCCAGAGCGGTTTTAACCGCAGAGACGATCTGATTCAAGGGATCGGTCAGCGATTCCAGGATCTCGTTGGACGAAACCGTGAAACTACGTGGCACCCCTTCGGACAAATTGCGACCCTTGACTTCAATTTCACGAATTTCAGTGCCAGGAAATGCGGAGCCAATCTCTTTTTTGATCAATTCAGCGGTGGGCTCACCGATCAGCATGCCGTAATTGCGACGGATGTAATTAATAATGGCTTCGTCGAACTTGTCGCCACCAACGCGCACCGATCCTTTATAGACCATGCCGCCTAAAGAGATCACGGCCACCTCGGTAGTACCACCACCAATATCCACCACCATGGAACCACTGGCATCGGACACGGCCAGACCGGCACCGATTGCTGCCGCCATGGGCTCTTCAATCAGGTAGACCTTGCTGGCGCCCGCGCCTAATGCAGATTCTTTGATGGCGCGGCGTTCTACCTGGGTAGAGCCACAAGGCACACACACGATAATACGTGGGCTGGGGGCAAACATGCTGCGGGGGTGAACCATGCGGATAAACTGCTTGAGCATTTGCTCGGTCACAGTAAAGTCCGCGATCACACCATCCTTCATGGGCCGGATGGCTTCAATATTGCCAGGCACCCGACCCAGCATTTGCTTGGCCTCCTGCCCAACGGCCTGAATGATTTTTTTACCATTAGGTCCACCTTCATGGCGGATGGCTACAACGGACGGTTCATCCAGTACGATACCCTTGCCGCGTACATAAATAAGGGTATTGGCCGTACCGAGGTCGATTGCCATATCGCTGGAAAAGTAACTGCGTAGGAATCCGAACATGGGCGCGCAAAGTGTAAAGTGTTTGGGGGAAAAGACAGGTAAATTCGGCGCGGAACTCAAGCGTAAAACGACAGGCACAAGAACCAGGCAACGAATTCAAAAATACCTGGAAAGAAAACGATCAATGATAACTTATAATTGCACTACATTAGGACTGTTTTAATGGTCAGTTAAGTTCTGTAACCCCCGCATTTGCTGTAAAAGTGCCAAACTGTCCTTAACTGACAGATTTCCGCTTTTTTTTATTACTTATTTTCCAGTACCCACCCACATGTCTATCACTGAACAGGATGTTGCCCGTATAGCGCAACTGGCGCGCCTTGATCTTTCTGCTGAACAAGCCTCCCAGGTCGAGCACGATTTGACGCGCATCCTGGGCCTGATCCAGACCTTGCAAACCGTTGATACTCAAGGCGTTGAGCCGATGGCCCACCCTTTGTCCGCCCGCCAGCAGATCAGTCTGCGTCTGCGCGAGGACAAGGCCCTGCCTTGCGGAACGGTAGAAAGCCGCCAGGCCATGATGCGCAACGCCCCCGCCGAGCAGGATGGCCTGTTTCTGGTGCCCACGGTCATCGAATAAAGCAAAACCATGTCTTTTACCCCTGAATTCGCGACTATTGCAGCGCTGCGACTAGCTCTGCAAAACAAAACCGTCAGTGCCCGCGAGCTGGCCCAGCAAGCCCTGGACAACAGCGCCCGTCAAAAAGAGCTCAATGCCTTTGTTCAGCAAGACGCCGCCCTGACCCTGGCACAGGCCGATGCCGCCGATGCCCTGATTGCCCAAGGCAAGGCCGGTCCACTGACCGGCATCCCGATCGCCCACAAAGATTTGTTTGTCACCAAGGATTGGCAGACCACCGCCTGCAGCAAAATGCTGAAAGGCTATGTCAGCCCCTTTGACGCGACGGTGGTGACCAAACTGCAGGCAGCCGGTGCTGTCTCGCTGGGCAAACTGAACTGTGACGAGTTCGCCATGGGTTCGCGCAACGAAAGCTCGGTATTCGGTCCCGTACGTAACCCCTGGGATCACACCATGGTGCCCGGTGGTTCGTCAGGTGGTTCCGCCGCTGCGGTGGCCGCTGGTCTGGTAGCTGGTGCAAGCGCAACCGATACCGGCGGCTCGATTCGCCAGCCTGCCGCCCTGTGTGGTGTCAGCGGCATCAAGCCCACCTACGGCACGATTTCCCGCTTTGGCATCATTGCTTACGGCTCCAGCCTGGATCAGGCCGGCCCTATCGCCCGTAATGCCCGCGACTTGCTCGATCTGCTGGAGACCATGTGCGGTTTCGACCCCCAAGATGCTACCAGTCTGGAATTTTGCGACGATCAGCCCAATAACGGCGCGCGGATTCGTCAGCAATTTGAACAGCAACAGTCGCAGCAAGAAGCCCAAGGCAGTCAGCCACTGAAAGGCCTGCGTATTGGTGTGCCCGCCCAGTTCTTTGGCCCCGGCCTGGACCCGGTCGTTGCCGACGCCATCGAAGCCGCCCTGAAAACCTACGAAAGCCTGGGTGCAGAACGCGTCACCGTGCAACTGCCCCTGACCGAGCTGTCTGTCCCTACGTATTACGTCATCAGCCCCGCTGAGGCCTCAACCAACCTGTCACGCTTTGACGGTGTACGCTTTGGCCACCGCGCCAGCCAGTACACCGACCTGAACAGCATGATCTCGCGTTCGCGCTCGGAAGGTTTTGGCCCTGAGGTGATGCGCCGCATTCTGGTTGGCACTTACGTGCTCTCGCACGGCTACTACGACGCCTACTATCTGCAAGCCCAACGCGTACGCCGCATGATTGTGGACGACTTCCAAAAAGCCTTTGAACAGTGCGACCTGATCCTTGGCCCCGTCACACCGGCCCTGGGCCGCAAGCTGGGTGCCACCATCGAGGACCCCACTACCGACTGGCTGGGCGATGTCTACACGCTGGGCGTCAGTCTGGCTGGCCTGCCCGCCATGTCCATTCCTTGCGGCTTCAGTAACGATGAGCGCCCCTTGCCCATCGGCCTGCAAATCATTGGCAACTACTTCCGTGAAGGCCAATTGCTGGCCTTTGCCGACCGCTTCCAGCAAGTCACCGACTGGCATCAACGTCAACCAGGACAACAATAATGGAATGGGAAATTGTGATCGGGCTGGAAACCCATACCCAGCTCTCGACCGAATCCAAAATCTTCTCCAGCAGCAGCACCCGCTTTGGAGCCTTGCCCAACACGCAAGCCAACGAAGTCGATATGGCCCTGCCTGGCGCGCTGCCCGTCTTTAACCGTGGTGCTGCCGAACGGGCGATCCGTCTGGGTCTGGCCGTTGGTGGCCACATTGCGCCACGTTCCGTGTTCGAGCGCAAAAACTACTTCTACCCTGATCTACCCAAGAACTACCAGATCAGCCAGATGGAAATCCCCGTCGTCAGCGGCGGCACAGTCAGCTTCATGCTGGATGGCGAAGAAAAAACCATCAATCTGACACGCGCCCACCTGGAAGAAGATGCCGGTAAATCCCTGCATGAAAACTTCCGTGGTCCTTACGGCGAGTCCAGCACCGGGATCGACTTGAACCGAGCAGGCACTCCGCTGCTGGAGATCGTGTCCGAACCTGAAATGCGCTCGGCTGCTGAAGCCGTGGGCTATGCCCGCGCCTTGCACAGCCTGGTAGTCTGGCTGGGTATTTGCGACGGCAATATGCAGGAAGGCTCGTTCCGCGTCGATGCCAACGTATCGGTGCGCCCCAAAGGCCAGAATGAATTTGGCACCCGTTGCGAACTGAAAAACATCAACTCCTTCCGCTTCCTGGAACGTGCCATTCAATACGAAGCACGTCGCCAGATCGAACTGATCGAAGACGGTGGCAAGGTCATTCAGGAAACCCGCCTGTACGACTCGGATCGCGATGAGACCCGCAGCATGCGCAGCAAGGAAGATGCACACGATTACCGCTACTTCCCCGACCCTGACCTGCCACCTCTGTTTATCAGTGAAGAATGGATCGAGCAGGTTCGTCAGAACATGCCTGAACTGCCCGCCCAGAAACAGGCCCGCTTCGAGCAAGAGTTTGAACTGAGCCGTTACGACGCCTCGCAGCTGACGGTAGACCGCGCCACTTCCGACTTCTTTGAAGCCATCTTGCAAGCAGGTTCCAGCGCCAATGCCAAACTGGCTGCCAACTGGGTGCTGGGCGAGTTGTCGGCTGCCTTGAACCGTGAAGAAATCAGCATCGAACAGTCCAAAGTCAGCCCGGCACAATTGGCTCAGCTGATTGCCCGTATTGCTGACGGCACCATCTCCAACAAGATTGCCCGCGATGTCTTTGCGGCGCAGTGGGATGGCGAGCTCAATTGCGATGTAGATGCCATTATCGACGCCCGTGGCTTGAAGCAGATCAACGATGTGGGTGCCATTGAGGCCATGGTGGACGAAGTACTGGCCGCCAACCCCAGCATCGTCGAACAACACCGTGCCGGTAAACCCAAGGCCTTCAACGCTTTGGTCGGTCAGGTAATGAAGGTTGCCAAGGGCAAGGCCAATCCGCAGCAAATCAATGAAATGCTCAAGCAAAAGCTGGACGCTTAAGTCCGGACTCTGCGCTTAGCGGATACAAAAACACCAGGCCAAGGCCTGGTGTTTTTTTTACTACTGAATCCTGCTTAACAAACGCGGAAGATCAGACGCCGTAGCGATCACGGTAGGCTTTCACCTGGGGAGCATGAGCGGCCAAGGTCGTATCGTCTGCCAATACCGCCATGATGTCAGCCAGCGAGGCAATGCTGATCACGGGAATACCGTAAGTCTGTTCCACTTCCTGCACAGCAGAATGCGCGGACAGTTCCTGGTCATTACCAGCGCGTTCCATGCGATCCAGAGCAATCAGCACCGCAGCAGGCTCTGCACCCGCCGCCTTGATGATCTGCATGGATTCACGCACGGACGTACCCGCTGTGATCACGTCATCAATAATCACGACCTTGCCTTGCAAGGGTGCTCCCACCAGGGTACCGCCTTCGCCGTGGTCTTTGGCTTCTTTGCGGTTGAAGGCAAAGGGCACGTCACGATCACCAATTTGAGGATGCTCAGCCAGGGCAATCGAGGTCGCGGCAGCCAAAGGAATCCCTTTGTAGGCAGGCCCGAACAGCATGTCAAACGACACGCCCGAATCCAGTAAAGCCTGGGCATAGAAACGGGCCAGTTGACCCACACTACGTCCCGTATTGAACAGGCCGGCATTGAAGAAGTAAGGACTCAAACGGCCAGACTTGACCTTGAATTCCCCAAAGCGCAGCACTCCCTGTTCCAGGGAAAAGCGCACAAAATTGCGACGATTATCGTTAGTAGCCGACATGACAGAGTATGAAAAAGATAGAGACGAACAGCATTTTAGCGTGTTGTGCGCCATCACTTGGCAGGTTCGGCCAGTTCTTCTAACAAGAAGTCGATAAAACTGCGCACTTTAGGTGTCAAATAGCGACGACTGGCATAGACAGCGTGCAGTTGTTGCCGCTCTTCGGTGTAATCAGGTAGCAAGCGAACCAAACGACCACTGTTCAGATCATCCATGACCAGCCACTGGGGCAAATAGGCCAACCCTGCTCCGCCCAAGGCGCTGTAATAGGTCAGGTTCGTGTTGTCCGAGCGCATAAAAGGATTCAGGCGCAAGGACTCCGGCCCGTCCGGCCCTAACAGCTCGAAGCTGGGCTGCTGCAAATAACTGGGACTGATAGCAGGCAAACGCATCACCTCAGCACAGTTGCGCGGCATGCCGTGCTGGGCCACAAACGCCGGGCTGGCCACCAGATGAAAAGGCATGGGGCAAATAAGACGCGCAATCTGATGCGGGGCAGGCTCACGCATCACCCGCAGAGCCAGATCAAAACCTTCCGCCACCAAATCCACTTTGTGATTGCTCAGGCTCATGTCCAGAGTCACTTCCGGAAAGCGTGTTTGGTAATCGTGCAACAACTGCGCCACTTTGCGATTTGCAAACCACACCGGAGCCGTCACCCGCAAGGCCCCTTGCGGCTGATGCCCTGAACCCGACAAAGCCTGCTGCCCGCGTTCCAGGGTATCGAGCGCCTGCAGGCAATAGTCAAAGTAAGTCTGCCCCAATTCTGTCAGACTCAAACGACGGCTGCTGCGATGGAGCAAGCGGGTGCCTAGCTGTTTTTCCAGATTGGCCAGGTGTTTGCTGACCATAGGCGCTGACATGTCCAGACGTTGCGCCGCCGCGGCAAAACTGCCCGCCACCACGATCTCTCTGAACACCCGCAAACTCTGAATCGTATCCATGCTTTCCTAATAAGAAAGTAACTAATGAAAATAGGCCTGTTTATTTCCTGATAGTAATTGATTAATCTAAAAAAAGTGCCAACCCGATGCCTGTCTGGACCTTGAACGGGCGGGACCAGCTCCAGGCTGACATCGAAACGATGTCACTTCCCCGGGTCAGGTGCTGTTTTACCGATACTGTCAACTTTCCAAAGGAAAACACATGAGCGCCCTTACTTCCAGCTGGACTCCTCGCATCCTTAGCCTGCTGCGCTTTGTCACAGGCTATTTACTGCTGACACACGGTACTGCCAAGATCCTCGGTTTCCCCAAAGTAGACATGTTTGCCAACCTGCAGATCACCTCTCTGTATGGGGTTGCAGGCATCCTGGAACTCGTTCTGGGCGGCTTGCTGGTGCTTGGGCTGTTTTCTCGCTTTGCAGCCTTTGTTGCATCGGGCCTGTGCGCGTTTGCTTATTTTATTGGTCACGCCACCTCCAGTACCTTTGCCACTCCAATTCTCAACGGCGGCGAAGCGGCGGTTCTGTTCTGCTTTGTGTTCCTCTATCTGGCCTTTGCTGGCCCGGGCCCCTGGAGCATTGACGCAGGTCGCAGCAAAGACTGATTGCCCCACTCAACCCCTTAACCCCTGCCTCTATCTGGCGGGGGGCAGGAGATCATCATGACAATGCCCACCTATTTCATTTCGCACGGTGGCGGACCCTGGCCCTGGATCTCCGAGGCACAAACCATGTACGCCCCGCTGCGTACTGCCTTGCAGGACATTCCACGCCAACTGGGCCGCACGCCCAAAGCAATCGTGATGGTCTCCGCCCACTGGGAAGCCCAACAGGCACATTTGCTGGTCGCAGCCGCAGCACAACCGAGCATGGTGTACGACTACTATGGCTTTCCACCCCATACCTACGAGATCCATTACCCTGCACCGGGCGATCCTGCATTAGCCCAGCAGGTCTGTAACCTGCTGGAAGGCGCTGGCCTGCCCACTCATCTGGATATGCAACGCGGCTTTGACCACGGCGCCTTCGTACCGGCTTATGTCATCTACCCGCAGGCCAAAGTGCCCATGGTTCAGTTGTCCATTCACGCCAACTATGACCCGGCCCTGCACTACGCCATGGGCCAAGCCCTGGCCCCCTTGCGGGACGAGGATGTGCTGATTATTGGCAGCGGCCTGAGCTACCACAACCTGCGCAATATGGGACCCGGTGGTGTGGAGCCCTCGGCCCAGTTTGATGCCTGGCTACACCAGAGCCTAAGCCTGGAGGATCCCGCTGTTCGCCGTCAGGCCTTGATGGATTGGGAACAAGCTCCGGCGGCACGTATTGCCCATCCGCGCGAGGATCACCTGGTCCCCGTCATGGTGGCTGCCGGGGCCGCACGTGGCGATACCGCGCATCGCTTTCACCATGAAACACACGCCTTTGGTGGCTTGACCGTGTCCAGCTACCGCTTTGGCTCGGCCACGTAACAAGCTCTGACGGCCACTGACATACAGGCAGGTTACGGGTTACAGTGCTGACGCTATAAGGAGAATTGCCACGTGTTACGCGTCACCTCGTTAAACGTCAACGGTATTCGGGCTGCTTTTCGTAAAGGCCTGCCCGCCTGGCTGGAAGCCCAGAAACCTCATATTGTCTGCATGCAGGAAATCAAGATCAGCGAGCCTGATCTGACCCCCGATCTGACCCACCCCGGTCAGTATCACGGGCATTTCCACCACGCGCAGAAAAAAGGCTATAGCGGCGTAGGCCTGTATCTGAATCACAAAGCGGAAAATGTGGTCGAAGGGATGGCCTGCGAGGAATTTGATGCCGAAGGCCGTATCATTCGCGCCGACTGGCATGACCTGAGTGTCATCAGCGCCTACCTGCCCTCCGGTTCGTCGGGCGACGAGCGTCAAACGGCCAAGTACCGCTTTCTGGATCATTTTGAGCAGTGGATTAATGGCTTGATGCAGGAGCACCGTGATACTGGCCGCGAATTCATCATTTGTGGTGACTGGAATATTGCACACCACGAAGCCGATCTGAAAAACTGGAAAGGCAATCTGAAAAACAGCGGCTTTCTACCTGAAGAACGTGCCTGGATGACAAAAGTGCTGGACGAGCTGTCCTGGGTAGACGTGTATCGCAGCCTGCATCCCGATACCACCGACGAGTGCTACACCTGGTGGAGCAACCGCGGCCAGGCTTGGGCCAAAAATGTGGGGTGGCGCATTGATTATCAAATTGCCACCCCAGGTATTGCTGCCAAAGCGCGTCATGCCACAGTCTATAAAGAAGAGCGTTTCAGTGACCATGCGCCCTTGACGGTTGATTACGACTGGAGCTTGTAAGCCCAGTCTGAGAAGGTCAGCGCCTTAGCTGCCCTTCTCAATCATGTAGCGCACCACACTACGCAATTGCTCGTCCGTGGCTTTGGGGGCAGCACCACGCGGTGGCATGGCGCCCTTGCCATTGATAACCACTTCCATCAGGGCGTCTTCGCCTTGAGCAATCAAGGGCGCCCAACGAGCCTTATCACCCAGACGGGGCGCATTGGCCATACCGGATGCGTGGCAGACCATACACGACGATTTATATAGTTTGAGGGCTTCGTCGGAATCGGCATGTGCTGCAGGAACAGCGGCCAACAAGAGTAAAGCGGCCATTGCAGATGACATCATGGTGGCGGGGCTATAGATTCTCATGGTTTTACCCTTTAAACAGTCGGCATGAACGCATGCCCGGCTGATACTTCGTTTGCAGAACAAGGGACCTGGTTTTCAAAGTCCATACCCCCTGCTTGTTCTTGGCTTGTTTACGATACTGCCTGCAAGCCCGGACGGAATTGATTCGTACTCCTGTTCCTCAATTCCGCGCTCCGGGCACCAACTCCTGCCTTAAGCCTTGATCGGGCCGGGAGGGCTGACTTGTTTCATCAAGTCATCGTTCCAGTCGCCTTCGACCAGGACGTGACCTGCGGCGCCCAGCTCCATGGCTTCGATCAGGTTGTGGTTCACGTAGGCGTACACTCCAGGCTGCTTGAAGGTGTAGAGCGCCACACCGGCCGAACCGCCACGAATGAACCAGGTTTCCAGGTTCTTGGCGGGTGGGTCATCAAATTTACCCAGTTCCCAAACCCAGTCACCGTGCCCCCCGATCAGGTGGGGTCGCGTATCGCGGTTGGCCTGCGAGTGAATGAACAGCACGGTTTCACCCACTTTGGCCTTCATGGCACCGTCACCCATCAAGGCACCGACCTTACCGTTGAACACCACATGGCTGGGGATCAGGCCACGCATGGCTTCCAAGGTATCACCGTAGCTTTCCGCCGATGAACCATACTTTTTAAAGTTACCCTTTTCATCACGAGGGATGTAGAGGTCAAACTCACCAATGCTGTAGACACGGTCGTAATGCAAGGGGTTACCAGCCGAGTCTTTCAGGCCGTCGCGTGGCAGCACCATGACGGTACCGTGCATGCCCTGAACCACGTGCCAGGCAACCGAGCCTTCTGGTGCGCAGTGGTAAATGAAGGTACCGCTACGGTCGGCCTTGAAACGCAGTGTGGCTTGCTCCCCAGGGTTCACGTTGGTCAGCTTGGCACCGCCCAGCGCACCGGTCGAGGCATGAAAGTCGATATTATGCGGCATGGTGTTGGTGGCCGGGTTCACCAGGGTCAGCTCCAGGTAGTCGCCTTCATGAACCACCATGGTAGGACCGGGCATGGAATCGTCGAACATCATGGCGTGCATGGTGGTGCCGTCACGGTCAACCTCGATTTCGCGCTCGGAGATGGTCATGCGAAATTCCACGACACGCGGCTCGGGACCCACTTTTTGCTCGTGTTTATGGACCATGGGAGGCGCAACCAGATCCACCTTGACCCGTTCCAGCTTGGCGATCTGCTCTTCTGTACGTGCAGCCAGCCAGGGCGCATTCTTTTTGGGGGCGGCTGTTTCGCGGGCTTGTACTTGCGCCGCCAACAAAGTGGTTCCTGCGGCCACACCTAGGCCAGCACTTTTCAAGAAATGACGACGTTCCATACTACCTCCGGTTTGATCCAGGCGTAATGCCTGCTGATTAAATAGTTGATTGCTCTAACAGTTACAGGATGTATTTGAACGCACTTAATCTACGCCATCTTTGTTGCAGCGCAAGCATTGGCGATGCGCACAAAAAAAACCGCCTCAACGGCGGTTTTAAAAAATACCTGTTAACGATACGCCGCAACCCGATCCGCAAGGATCGTCTGCTCAGCCATTCTGCAACTGATCAGCTTTCGCGACTCTCTTGGACGGCCATCAGTTTGTCCAGGGCCGAGAACAAATGGCGCCGCTCGGTAGCGGTGAGAATCTGTTCCAATTCCTCCTCCAATTTTCCGACCTGCTCTTCAGCAGGCAAGAGCAAAGTCTGGCCTTGAGCAGTCAGATGCAATTGCTGCAAACGTCGATCACGCGGGTCTGAATGGCGTTGGATCAAACCACGCTTGACCAGACGCTCGACCACCGGCACCAGATTGGACGGCGAGATATCCAGCGTTTCACCCAATTGGCGTAAATAGATTCCCGGATTGGCATCGAGCAAGATCAAAATAGAAAACTCGCTGGGCTTGAGATCATGTTCGGCAACACGATGCGCAAACAGCTTATGAATATGAATTTCCGTACGCGTGAGGCGATAGCCCAGAAAGCGCAGAAGGCGCGACTGGTCAACAGCGGATTCGAGAGCACTGTCCATGAGTTGGTGTCTGACTAAAAAGAGAAAAACGCCAGCAAGACAGTGTCGACATACTATCGACACCATCCTGAGCGGCACACCGTTGATCGGTGCAGACATCAATCATAGAACATAGACCCGTAAACCGTCTCAGACGAGCTTTTGCATGGGCACTGTGCTTGCCGCTGTCGCCTCTATCCTGCTCAAATAATAGCGGGCGTCCAGCAAGCCATGATCAAAGAAATAATCGGCACTGGCCACCTTACGCTCACACAAGCTGGTATCGGCCTGCAAGCGACTGACCCGCCCTGCCCGTGCCCAGGCAAATGCCATACACACGGTACCGACCAAGCGCAGATAATCCTCCGCACACCACGCCAGCACTTGCGTATCGTGTTGAGCACGGGTGCACAAATGGGTCGTCACTTCGTGCAGATGGTCGCTCCACTGCCTTAACGCTTTGCCCCACGGACAGTCCGCCATCGCACTCAGGCAAGCATCCGCCTCCCCGCGCCAGGTCTGGAGCAAAGGCTGCAAGGCCTCGGGGCCGACGGCGGCAATCTTGCGCTGCAGCAGATCCAGCGCCTGGATCTGGTTGGTTCCTTCATAAATCATGGCAATACGCACATCCCGAAGCGTTTGCTCAATACGATACTCATGCACGTACCCATAGCCGCCAAAAACTTGTAGTGCGTCGCTGGCCAGGGCAAAGCCCCGCTCTGTAAAGAACGACTTGACGACCGGTGTCAGCAAAGAGGCCAGACTCAGCGCCTGAGCCTGCTCGTCGCCCTCTGGCAGGCTCTGCGCCAAATCAAGCTGATGCGCTGTCCACGCCGCCATCACCCGCATACCCTCCGTCCAGACGCGTAAGTCGGCAAGGATGCGTTGCATGGCAGGATGATGGGCAATAGGGTCCGCTGCTCCCTTGGCCGTTGCCGGGCGAGGTTGCACCCGCATCTGATGACGTTCGTGAGCATAAGTGCGTGCCAATTGCCACGCAGCTTCTGCATGCCCCAAGCCTTGCAAGCCAACATGCAAACGAGCCGAATTCATCATGACAAACATGGCAGCCAGACCTTGATGCGGCTTGCCAAGCAACCAGGCCTGGGCAGCCTCGAAACGCATCGTACAAGTAGCACTGCCCTTGATACCCATTTTCTTCTCAATACCATCGCAATAAATCGTATTGGGAACCAATCCCTGTTCCTGGGGAATCAGGCGTGGGGCCAGGAACAAGGACAGCCCCCGTGTACCGGCAGGGGCATCGGGCAGACGTGCCAGCACCAGATGAACGATGTTCTCGCTCATATCCTGATCGCCACCAGAGATGAAAATCTTGTTGCCATGCAAGCGGTAGGAACCATCTTGTTCGGGCAGTGCCTGGGTACGTAACAAACCCAAATCGGAACCGGCTTGTGGTTCTGTCAGGCACATCGTGGCCAACCAACGCCCGCTAACGATAGGCGGCAGATAGGTGCGGCGGATGTAATCATCACCATGAGCATGCAAGCAGGCGTACGCACCATGCAAAATTCCCGGATACATGGCCCAGCCGTGATTGGCCGATGCCAGCATTTCATGCAAGGCCGTATCCAGCAACTGAGGCAGACCCTGGCCGCCCACGCTGGGATCGCAGGCCAAAGCAGGCCAGCCCGCTTCCACAAAATCGGCATAGGCTTTAGCAAACCCGTCTGGCGTCAAGACCCGTCCGTGCTCCAGACGACAGCCTTGCAAGTCCGCTGGCCCATTGAGCGGGGCCAATACGTCAGCACAGAAGCGTCCGGCCGCCTCGAGCACCCTATCTGCCGTTTCCTGATCCAGCCCCTGGTGCGCCGACAAACGGCACCACTCTTTTTCCGCCTGTAAGCAATACTGCTGCACAAACCGGAAATCCTCCAAGGGGGGCTGATAATGTGATGCTTGCATACTTAAATCCTCTCTTGCTGCGCCAAACCGGCGACCAATTGACGATAAGGGCCAATCGCCCGGGCCAGGCACACGACTGACAGCAAGGCCGCCAAGGCTGAGACCAAACCCAATGACAACCCTACTTTCTGCTCGTCATAAAAAATAAAGTCCGTGAAAAAAGCGACCAGAAACGGGCCCATGCCCAAGCCAATCAAATTGATCAGAAGCAGATAAATCGACGTGACCTGTCCCCGCAATTGATTGGGCGTAATCGCCTGCAAGATAGGAGGAGCCAAGGCAACGGGCATCCCCAGAAAGAAGGTCGTTGCTGCCACCGCTACCAACGCAAACTCAGCAGAAGGGGCAAAGGCCAGCGCCACGCCAGTCACGATCAGAACGCTGGTGGCGATCAAGGAAATAAGGATCGAGCCTACCAGCTTGCCGCGTGCGGTCAGATGATCAGCCAGAAAGCCACTGACCAGCATGCCCCCAATCCCAAATGTCAAAATAATGACCCCGTAAGCTGGGCCAATTTCACCCGGAGTCCAGCCCCACTGGCGGATAAAGGTAGCGGGCAGCCAGGCCGTGACGCCAAACGTGATCATGGCGGTCAGCCCCGGAGCCAGCAGCAGTGGAAAGTAGGCCCGTTTATGACGCAGCACATAGCGCCAATCCGGGGCGCAAGCCGATCCGGCACGCGCGGTTGGGCTGGCCTCTTTCAGGCCCCGCCGCACCGGCTCCCGCACCGTTAGCATCAGCAGAACAATGGGGATACCGGGCAAGGCCACAAAGATGAAGGCCGCCTGCCAGGGTTTGAAGCTGCCCAGCAGCGGAAACACCAGCGTCCCTGACTGGCTGGTCGCCTCAATGACCAGCCCACCCACAATGAAGGCAGTCGCCGATCCTATATAGACCCCCGATGTATAAATACTCATGGCACGGGCCCGGCGCTCGGGCGCAAAGTAATCGGCCAACATAGAATAGGCGGCCGGAGACAGGGCGGCCTCGCCAATGCCCACGAACATGCGGGCGACAAAAAGCGATGCGAAACCAGTCACATAGCCCCCTGCAGCAGTGGCCAACACCCACACCACCATTCCGATCACAATCAGGTTGCGGCGATTCCAGCGGTCTGCCAAGCGGCCCAGAAAAATCCCAACAAACGTATAGAAAATGGCAAACGCAAAACCGTGAACAATACTGAACATCCAATCTGACAGATGCAGATCCTTTTTGATGGGCTGCACCAACAGGCCCAAGATCTGGCGATCCACAAAGGACAGCGTATAGGCCAGCAATAAGACAATCGTGACGTAATACGCATAGCCCAAGGTCGAAGGCTCGGTGGAAACGGGCACGCGTACACGGCCCGGCAAATAAGGCAGGCTCAAGGCAAGCTCCTGTGAAGGATGGAGAAAGGAATTAAATGGGCTGGCATGAACAGCCAGCCCTGGTGGACCTCAGCCGCTTTGACCCTGAATCAGCATCAGGGCATCTAATGCAAGCACACCTTGAGCTTCGGGCAACACAATCACCGGATTAAGGTCTATTTCACGAATAGCAGGCGTGCCACGCAACACCTGCCCGAGGCGGACGATCAGCTCGGCCAATGCCTCACGATCAAGCCTGGGGGAGCCTCGATAGCCATGCAACAAGGCCGCTGCCTGCAACTGATCGAGCTCATGCAATACCTGCCTTACGGACAGATCAGCATCCAGCAGACGAACATCACGCATGATTTCCGCCGTAACTCCTCCCATACCTACCAAAATGACCGGCCCCCATTGCGGGTCCTGACGCGCCCCTACAATCATCTCCAGGCCACGCCGTCCCATGGCCTCTACCAGCACACCATCCAGGACAATATTGCCGTCGTAGTTGGCCACATTGGCATGCAGACGCGTCCAGGCTTGCTCTAAAGATGGCCTGTCGCCAACGTTAAGAATGACACCGCCTGCATCACTCTTGTGGCTTAACTGCGCAGACTGAGCCTTGAGCGCAACAGGCCAACCCAGCGCCTGGGCGGTCTCTACCGCCTGCTCCAGGCTAGTAGCCAGTTCTCCACGAGCAAATGGTATGCCCGCTTGGGCCAGGATTTGCTTGGCCTGATATTCAGGCACAACGGTGCGATCTGCCGGCAAAGCTAAGGCTTTGGGTTCACTGTGACTGCTTTCAAAACGGCGTGCTTGCAACGCTGTCAACCGTTGCACGGCGCGCAAGGCCCGTTCGGTACTGGGGAAATACGGAACGCCCAGGCTGCGCAGTTGCTCAATGAACTCGGGTGGGACAGCCGCCCCCTCATCCAATCCGGCCAGCACCACGGCTTTACGGGGACGCAAATCGTGTATGGCTCGCAGCACCGGGGGCATTTTGATGCCGCAGGTCACCGCATCGCCCTGAATCAGACCAATGACAAGGGTGGAGAAGCGTTCGTCCTCCAGCAACGCCGTCAAGGTACGGTAATAGAGGTCCGGATCGACCAAACCTTGTGCCGTCAGGTCCAAGGGATTGCTCACACCCACAAAACCGGGCAACACCGCCCTTAGCTGCGGCGAGTCCTGGTCACTGATCACCGGCAGATCCAGTTGCAAGGCCTCGGCCCAATCCAGGGTCAAGGCTTTGAAGGCGCCTGACTCTCCCAGAACCGCTACGCCCGCAGCCGGCAAGGCCGGACAACGAATGGCAATCTCGGCGATATCACCTAGCTCTTCCAGTGTTTCTGCAAAAACAGCACCCGCACGCTCCATCTTGGTGCGCATCAAGGAGTAGTCGCCAGCCAGAACCCCGGTATGTGTGGCCGCAGAAGCGCGAGCCGCACTGCTTTTGCCTGGATGAAGCAGGACAAGCGTCTTGCCCTGACGACGTGCCTGGGCCACGGCTGCCAGCATGCGCTCTGGATGACGAAATTGCTCGACAATCATCGCAATAACGCGGGTATGGCTTTGTTCCAGCAAGAACTCCACATAATCTTCCGCAACACTGGCCGCCTCATTGCCCGTTGAGACGGCGTAGGACAAGGGCAAGTGACGGCTGGACAAGGTGGTGCACAGCACCGTCATCATGGCACCGCTTTGCGACACCACCCCGATGCACGGTTGCTGCGCGCAGGTCTTGTCGCGAATATCCACTTGCACAAACGTCAGTGGCACACCTTGCTGATAATTGATGCTCCCCAGACAGTTAGGCCCTTCAATCACCATGCCTGCCTCAGTCGCGATTCGAGCAATCTCGCTTTGTTCGGCTTGGCCCTGCTCTCCGGCCTCGGCAAAACCTGCCGAGAAAATGATCGCCGCACCGACACGCCGCTTGGCCAGCGCACGAATGGTATCCAGGACGGCCGTTTGTGGAATCGCCAAGACAGCCACATCCACTCCGTCAGGAAGCTGTTCAACGGATGCCAGGCAAGGGCGGCCTGCTATCTGGGCGCGCTTGGGATTGATCAAGTAAATCTCACCGGCAAAACCGTTGCGTTCCAGATTACCCAGTACCGATGCACCCAGTGCGCCGGGCGTGGCAGACGCGCCCACAATAGCAATGGAACCGGGCTTTAACAGCCGTCCGATATCCGGCCGCTGAGCGGCCACCCTCTGTGTCCTTATCACTGTTGTCTCCCATTGGGTGATGTCAGCTCTCCTTCAGACCAAGGAGGCTGCCTCCCCTGCTGTGCCGTTTATCAGGCTTTTTGTTTGGAAAGGTCGTAGGTTCCCAGGCCAGGCTTGTATGTTTTATCGTCCAGGAACTGACGCATACCCTCTTTGCGGCCTTCGTTATCGAAACTGTTGGCTGCTTCCTGAACTCGCACCAGATAATCTTCAGCATTGTCGTAAGTCATTTCCCGCACACGACGAATGGCATCTTTGGTGGCCTTCAAGGCAATCGGGTTCTTTTGCAGCAAGGTTTGCGCAACCTGCGTCACGCGCTCTTGCAAGCTCTCCAAGGGCAAGGACTCATTGACCAGCCCCCACTGGGCTGCCGTACGCCCGTCGATGTTCTCACCCATCATGGCGTGATACATCGCATTACGGAACGACAAAAGCTCGACCGCAACCTTCGAGGCACCACCACCGGGCAAAATACCCCAGTTGATTTCAGACAGGCCAAACGTGGCCTCATCAGCGGCAAACGCCAGGTCGCAGGCAAACAAGGGGCCGTAGCCTCCACCAAAGCACCAGCCATTGACCATCGCAATCGTCGGTTTCTGAAACCAACGCAACCGGCGCCACCAACCGTAACTTTCACGTTGCGCCTTGCGCGTCCCTTCCAGGCCTGTGGCCTCGGTCTCCCGGAAATACTCTTTCAAGTCCATGCCGGCAGTCCAAGCCGAGCCCTCGCCACTGAGCACCACGACACCCACGTCCTCACGGAACTCCAGCTCATCGAGTACACGCATCATCTGACGATTCAGTTGCGGACTCATGGCATTGCGTTTTTCGGGTCGATTGAATTTCACCCAGGCGATACGGTTCTCTACCGTACAAGACACGGTTTGCTCTTCTGTGCGTTCAATATTCATCAGCCTTCCTTGCTCTTGTGAAACTGGATTTCTATCCAATTAATTTGAATCAATAATTATTATGATAAATAACTATTATTGATCATCACAATACAGCGTTAACCCTAGGTGCTCGCAAACACAATCCACACAGCCTGACAAAACGGCCACCAGCTTGGCGTTCGTACTCGGAGCACAGCAGTCCCTCCAACATAAAAAAAACCGCCCGAAGGCGGTTTTCTTGTCGATGCGCTCTCATAGAAAAAGAGAGCGCCAGTAAAAAAAATCAGGATGTTTTGATGGCACCGACTGCATTGGCCGGCGTTATCCGACGCCGTGCAGAGATACGTACCCAAACCTGCTGGAACACAATCAAGGCACCGGCAATAAAGACGACGTCACCCAAGGTGCGCCACCAACGCAGAGATTGCAGGATGGGCTGCTGCATGAACTCTTCACTGCGGGCGTACCACATGCCTTCCGAAATGCTGGCCCAAGCCTGAATAATCCCGGCAGGCAGCAAGCTGACGAACATCATCAGCACCAGACCACCGTTCAGCGCCCAGAAGCCCCAGCTCATCACACGGTCGTTATAGCGAACCTCGGGCGAGATATAACGTACCACCAGCAAGACAAAGCCCAGAGACAGAAAGCCATACACACCAAACAAGGCAGCGTGTGCATGCAGTGGTGTCGTGTTCAGACCCTGAATGTAGTACAGCGAGATGGGTGGGTTGATCAGGAAACCAAACACACCAGCACCGAGCATGTTCCAGAAGGCCACGGCCACAAAGAACATGACGGGCCAACGCAAATCGCTCATCCAGCCGGCTTGTTTCTGCATTTTCCAGTTATGGAAGGCTTCGTAACCCAACATGATCAAAGGCACCACTTCCAACGCACTGAAAGAAGCACCAATGGCCATGATCGGAGTGGTCGTACCCGAGAAGTACATGTGATGCAAGGTACCCGGCACCCCGCCAACCAGGAACAGCGAGGCGGCAGCCAGACCGGCAATGGTGGCACTGCGCTTGGAAACCAGACCCAAGGTCAGGAAGATAAAGCCCATGGCAACCGTGGCAAAGACCTCAAAGAAACCTTCAACCCACAGGTGAACCACCCACCAGCGCCAGTACTCCATGATGGTGATATTGGTGTGCTCGCCGTAGAACAGGCCAGTCCCGTAGAACAGGCCAATGGCCACGGTAGAGATGGTCAGCAGGACCAGCAAGTGGTTGTCGCCCTTGTCTCGACGCAAGGCAGGCCACATGCCACGCAGCATCAGCAACAGCCAGAAAGCCAGACCAATGAACTTGATGATCTGCCAGAAACGCCCCAGATCCAGGTATTCGTAGCCCTGGTGACCAAACCAGAAGTTCAGCTCGGGAGGCAGGATGTTTTTGATAGTCAGGAAGTTACCGGCAAAAGAACCAATAAAGAGCACAACCAGAGCACCGAACAGGACGTCCACACCCAGGCGCTGGAACTTGGGATCCTCGCCCCCGTTAATCAAGGGCACCAGGAACAAGCCGGCGGTCAGAAAACCACTGGCAATCCACAAGAGAGCTGCCTGAATATGCCAGGTACGGGTCAGGGAATAAGGGAACCACTGCGACACGTCTATGCCATAGAACATCTGGCCTTCAACCGTGTAGTGTGCGGTAAAGCCCCCCAGGAAAACCTGGATGACAAATAGGGCAACCGTCAGGAAGGCATATTTTTTCAGGGCACGCTGTGAAGGGGTCAGGCGGAAAGCCAGAACCGGGTCGGTAGCCGGGGCAACAGGGGCTTCCTCTTCTTTGTGCGTAAAGGCCCAGATCCAGACCAGCAGGCCAATACCGGCCAGCAAGAGCACGATACTGACGATGGACCAGACGATATTGGCCGTGGAAGGATAGTTATCCACCAAGGGCTCGTGCGGCCAGTTGTTGGTATAGCTGACGGTGGTGCCAGGACGATCAGTTACCGTGGCCCAGGACAGCCAGAAGAAAAAGCGGGTCATGTCCTGACGGCGCTGCAGCTCTGGCAAGGTGTTGTCCTTCATGGCAAAGCTCTCGCGGCTGGATTTCAGCTCGGGCGCGTCACCAAACAGGTCAATGTAGTACTGGGAGGTAGTGTCGATGGCCTTGGCGCGACGTTCACTGATCTGCAGCACGCCCGTCGCTTCATCAATGCGGTTAGGACGGTATTCGTCCTGCAGTTCCTGCCGCAAGGTGGCCTGCTGACTGGATGTCAGCTGATCATAGTTCAGCGAGTAGGTTTGCTGGGCAGCCAAATCCAGCCAGGCCAGAGCCTCGCGGTGCAACCAGTCGGCACTCCAGTCCGGTGCCTGGTAGGCCCCGTGCCCCCAGATCGAGCCCAGTTGCATACCGCCGGTACTTTGCCAGGCGGACTGGCCACGATGTATCTGTTCCTGTGAGGTAAATTCACGGCCATCCGGTGTGACTACCTTGGCCGGCATGGGGGGTGCCTGACGATACACCTCCACACCTGTCCATCCCAGGATGGCAAAGGTGACCATGGTGACTGCCACCAGGGACCACCATAGTTTTTTATAGCTACGCATTTTCTTCTCCGTCTCGCTGATGAATCAAACGACCCAATCCAAACAGGTCCTGGCAGGACCCAGTTACCTGGTCAAAACCTGTTTGGGTACGGCCCCGGAACGGGGGACGGACCGAAGTACACGCCTTGTAGCGATGTTCTGCTAAGTCGGGGGTCATGTCATAGTCCTTAAAAATGTATGACAAGACCTCTAAAGCAAAGACCGTGCCAAGTCCAAGACGACATAGATCAATGGTTTGCCACCATCCTAGGTATAAACTACCCCAACAAAACTGGGTATTTTTCACCATAAGGGTATTTTCCACCCATGCTAGATCTTTTGATTGCCGACCTTGCCACCGAGATTCCCGGGCCCTTACGTCTACAGCGCATGGTGCATTTGCTGGCTAGGCACTTTGGCTGTGATGCAGCGGGTTTGCTGAAACTGGATGACACCGTATTGCGTATTGTTGCAGCCAGCGGCTTGGGCCATGACACCCTGGGGCGTCACTTCGTGATTGCAGACCACCCCCGTTTGAACCGAATTTTGAGTTCATCCAACCTGACCCGCTTTGAACCCCACTGTGGCCTGCCCGACCCTTACGACGGCTTGCTTGATGACAAACTGGGCCAGCCTTTGCCGGTACACGATTGCGTAGGGATTACCTTGCAAGCCCAGGGCACACCCTGGGGCATTCTGACGCTGGATGCCTTGCGGCCAGGGACGTTTTCAACCTCCATGCTGATAGAACTGAAGCACTGGTGCCTGGTGCTGGAGAGCGCGATCCGCATCAGCGAACTGGAAGAAGAGAACCGCAGTCTACGACTGCTCTCCACCTTGCCGCCCGATTATTTGTCACGCCATAACTCGGCCGCCATCATTGGCAACAGCAAACCGCTGCAGGAAGTCATTCAGTTGCTGGACACGGTGGCCTCCTCAGAGCTGCCTGTACTTTTACTGGGCGAGACGGGGGTAGGGAAAGAGCTGTTTGCACAGCGCCTGCATCAACGCTCACCACGTCACAACAGTCCCTTGATCTACGTGAACTGTGCTGCCCTGCCCGAGTCTTTGGCGGAAAGCGAATTATTTGGACATGTAAAGGGGGCCTTTTCCGGGGCGCATGAAAATCGCGCCGGGCGCTTTGAAGCGGCTCAGGGCGGCACCCTGTTTCTGGATGAAATCGGTGAGTTGTCTTTGACGATTCAGGCCAAACTGCTGCGTACCTTGCAGAATGGCGAGATTCAACGCTTGGGGGCGGACCACCCCATCAAGCTGAATGTGCGTCTGGTTGCCGCCACCAACCGTGACCTGAGTCAGCAGATCGCCCAAGGCGGTTTCCGGGCGGACCTGTTTCACCGCCTGTCGGTTTTTCCACTTACCATCCCTGCCCTGCGCGAGCGCCATCAGGACATCTTGCTGCTGGCAGGCCATTTTTTGGAAATCAACCGATCCCGTTTGGGATTACGCGGAATTCGCTTGTCTCCCGACGCAGAAGCCGCTTTACTGGCTTATCATTGGCCGGGTAATGTTCGTGAATTGGAACATTTGATCAGCCGGGCAACTATCCGCCTGCTGGTCGACACGCCAGAACGTAACCAAATATTTACACTTAGCGCTGATAATCTCAATTTGTTACCTTCTATCCACCAGCCTGTCACAGCGACCAGTATGGCGATTGATCCCCCCCGCCAATCCTTGCGTCAGTCCGTTGAGCAACTACAGAGTCAACTGATCCGACAGGCTTTGGAGGATACCACCGGTAACTGGAGCCAGGCTGCCCGGCAGCTAGGCATAGACCCCAGCAATCTACACAAGCTGGCCAGCAAACTAGGGCTAAAAACCCGCTCAGAAAGCTTAAGTGATGACTGACATCTCCTACCCCTCCTTGTTAGCCAACCTGCCCGTTTTCTCCACGCTGGACGCAAGCGGCATCGATGAGCTGTGGCAAGAAGGACGCCTGATCCACTACGACAAGGACAGCCAGGTCTTTCGCCAGGAACAAAGCAGCGACCATTTTTTCGTCCTGCTCCAAGGCCTGATCAAAGTCGTGCGCACCATGCCCAATGGCTCGCAACTGCTGGTACGTTTTGCCTTACCGGGCGATGTGATTGGCATTGCCCCAGCACTGCGCCGCCGCAACTACCCGGCTACCGCTATCAGCGTGACCACCAGCGCGGCATTGGCCTGGCCGGAGAAATCCTGGGACAGCCTGACGCAACGCTTTCCGTGCCTGCTCAATTCTGCGCAAGATACCGTCGCACAACGACTCAGCGATGCGGATGATCGCCTGTTGGAAATTCATAGTCTGGAAGTGGAGCAGCGGCTTGCTCACAGCCTGCTGCGTTTGATTCGCCAAGTGGGCCAAAGCGGCGCACAAGGCACATCCTTGAGCATTCCGGTGACCCGGCAAGATCTGGCTGACCTGGCCGGGACCACCTTGTACACGGCCAGCCGTGTCGTCAGTAGCTGGGATCACCAGGGCTTGATTCTGGCAGGCCGCAAACAAATTACGATTGCAGACCTGGACAAGTTTGCACAAGCCGTTCTGGAGCGTGGCTAAGTGCCAGCCTAATCGTCAGTGACCAGACGCAGCCCCAGATAACGCGGTGGCACACCAACCGAACACGCCCCGGTTTTAGGATCGCGGATAAAGTCGGGCATCACCGCAATATGCTCGCCCCCCAAGGTGCGTACACCGCAGTTTTCCAGGCGTGATTCTGCACGAGGCATGCTGATGCGGTGTACCCGTACGTGGCAGGTATTGGTCCATTCGGCCACCTGCCCACCGGCATCAAATACCCCATAAGCATTGGCCACGCCCTGGCCCAAGGGCGCTAAGGGCACCTCTTGCTCCTGTTTGCGCTTGTAGCTTTCCTGATATTCCTGCAGCCACAAAGCGGCCTGCTCATTCTCATCCAGCCCACCCTGCGCCGATTCGGGTACTTTCTGATCGGCGAAATAGCTCCATTCCAGATACTGCGGCAAACGGAATGTCTTGCCTGTACGCTCGCTTAACCAGGCAGCGTAATCCTGTCCATCCTGCCAGCTCACCCCGACAACCGGCATATTCTTGGCCTGCCCTCGACCCACTGCGTCTGCAGCCTTGCAACGTTCTGCACGAACGCACTGATCGTACTCGTACTGGCTGACTTGATATTTCATCGCTTTCAGGGTCGGGGCCGGGGCATACATCACCGTATCGGACGCGACCAGGCGGCCATCGAGCAAGTACTCGCCAGCCTGCATGAGCTCACGTGCCGGGCCAGCCACTTCCACCAGCTCGGGCAAAGCGGACGGATTGCTGGACTCGCCAGCCGAACATCCGGCCAATATGGCCACTAACAGCACGTATCCCACTACATGGCTTCGCATTATGAACTCCCTAGAGACAATCACCATTGAAACGTAGCGAGAACATTGCGTCCTTGCTCCAAGGCAAACAGCGTCTATAAGAAGTCAAATTATCCAACCCGCTCTTTGGCCTGTTGCTTGAGCCTTATACTTGTTGTTTCCTCATCGTCCCTTGAATCCTCAGGCTGACACCCATGAAGACTGACTTGCCCGCAGGTTCCGATGATAGTGCGGCGGCAGTGCGCCGAATCGTCCAGCTCTATCAAGAGCTGGCACCAGACCGGCTCTCCGAGCTTGAGGCCTGTTACGCGCCTGATGCCTATTTCAAGGACCCCTTTAACGAAGTGCGTGGCGTGCCGGCCATTCGACGCATCTTCGAACATATGTTTACGGCGCTACAAGCACCACGATTTGTCATTACGCAGCAGATCGTCCAAGATCACCGGGCCTTTCTGGAATGGGAGTTCCGTTTTCGACTCCGTCGGTGGAAGCCGGACGTTGAACAATGCATCAAGGGGGCTTCGTTCCTGTCCTTTGATGAACAGGGACGGGTGTCTCATCATCGCGATTATTGGGATGCGGCCGAGGAGCTTTACGCAAAACTGCCGCTACTGGGCGTATTGATGCGCTGGCTGCGACGCAAGCTTGCTACCTCTTGAGACAACAAGCAATCGGAACACACACAAGCCCCTGCTTGCGTTTGGAGATCACCCTACGGAGTGGGGGGCTTCAGGCCAGATCCTGCCAAACCATCAAACGTGGTGCTGGTCACCCATTCAATGATTTGCTCATGGGTGTACTGGCCGGACTCCTTGAGCAAACCCACCACAGGATCGCAAGCGCGCGCAAATAGGGTATAGAGCACAAGCTCAACGGGCAGACCCGTTTGGAGGCCGCCTGCTGTCTGTGCCTCGATAATCCAGGTGCTCAGACGATTACTCAAGGCGATCAGACGATCCATATACTCGTCATTCGATTGGAGCGAGGTGCTAAGGTTCGAGTTCTGCGCGGGCAACGACGGCATTTCCCCTTGCAATTGGGTGTGCATCGTCCAGCGCACCACTGATTTGAGCTGATCGATTGCTGCAATCGGCGCACCCAAGTCAGCCGCGCTCTTGGCCTGTCTACGCAACTCGTCCACAAAAGCCAAGGCGCGATCCAAGACACCAACCATTGCGGCCGCAGCAAGTTCTTCCTTTGACGTGAATAACTTATACAGGCTGGCCTTGGCCATGCCCGCCTCGGCGGCAACTTCGTCGACCGTCATGGCGTCGTAGCCCTTGGTAGCCAATAGCCGGTTCACAGCGGTCACGATAGCTTCTTCGCGCACCCGCTGGATTTGTTGTTTGATTGAGGATCGAGCGTTCATACATCACATTTTAGGACGAATGGGACTATCTTGAACACTAGATAGTGCAAAAATAATATTTAGGGTTTATAGTTTGAACTAAGCAGTTCACATTTTAATCCTTATGGTCTATTGAGCACTATAGCAATACTCAAGGAGCTGCCATGCGTCGTATCGCTGTCATAGGTTCGGGCATTTCCGGTCTGGCCGCTGCCTTTCGTCTGGCCAGCACGCAGACCTCTCATCGCGTGTGCTTGATCGAGGCAAACAGCTATTTCGGCGGACATGCCAATACCGTCCAACTAAGCCTGGACGGAATTTGTCATGGTGTAGATACCGGGTTTCTCGTATTCAATCACCGCACCTACCCCATGCTCACGCAACTGTTCAAAGAGCTGGATGTGGAAACGGCACCGTCCGAAATGTCTTTTTCAGTGCAGGTGCCCGACGCCCACGGCAGACCGGGTATGGAATGGAGCGGCAGCTCCTTGAACGGGGTTTTTGCACAACGCAAAAATTTGCTGCGCCCACGCTTCATTGGCATGCTGCTCGAGATCATGCGTTTCAATCGTCTGACCACGGACATTGCCCAGCGCCAGGTCGAGTCGCAGCTCAGTGCCTCGATAGAAACCTTTCTTGATCAGCACGGCTTTAGCAGCGCCTTTCGCCACCACTATCTACTACCCATGATTGGCAGTATCTGGTCTTGCCCGACAGATCAAATGCTGCGTTTTCCCGTTACTACCTTGATTCGCTTTTGCCACAATCATGGGCTGATACAGATCACTAATCGGCCTCAGTGGCACACCGTTCGAGGGGGATCGCAACAGTATGTGCGTCGCATGATTGAACGGCTGCAACAAGACGGTCGCCATGAAACACGCTTGAATACCCCGGTGCTCAGCCTCAAACGCCTGCCACAGGGGGTTTTAGTAGAAATGCCCCACGGGTCGGAACAGTTCGATGCAATCGTACTGGCCTGCCATAGTGACCAGGCATTGCACTTGCTTGGCAAAGACGCGACACAACAGGAACAAGCCGTACTGGGCAGCATCCGCTATCAGGCCAATGAAGCGGTTTTGCATACCGATACCTCCGTCTTGCCACAACGCACAGCGGCTTGGGCGGCATGGAACTACGAGCGCGCCTCCTGCGTGAATTCAGAAGAGGCGGGGGTTTGCCTCCACTACCTGATCAACCGATTACAACCCCTGCCCTGGCAACAAGCCGTGCTGGTTTCCCTGAATCCAGCCCGCCCAATAGACCCGGACAAGGTGCATGCCCGTATTGGCTACCACCATCCGGTCTTTGACCAGGCCGCCATCCAGGCACAACCGCTTGTCGAGCAACTGCAAGGCCAACGCCGCACCTGGTTTTGCGGCGCTTGGTGTGGCTACGGGTTCCATGAGGACGGATTGCGCTCTGGCCTGAATGCGGCCGACAAGGTCCTGCTGTCTCTTGAGCACAAACAGCCAGCGCCCCCCATCGAGATCAACGAGGAGGAAACGGTATGAGCACCGTCCCTCTTATTGGCTTTGGCCATATTTGGCACCGCCGGCTACGGCCGGTCGATCACGCCTTTCGTTACCCCGGTTATTTCCTGCTGCTTCCCATGCGCAGCCTGCGTGAGCACCCCGTTGCTGTGCTACGTCGCAATCGGCGCGGCTGGATCAGTTTTCACGATAGTGATCACGGCGACGGCAGCAATGACGCTCTGGCCTGGTTCGAGGCCTTGCTGCAAGAAGAAGGCATACAGGACGCCGATGGGGAAATCTGGTTGCATACCTTCCCCCGTGTCCTGGGCTATGTCTTCAAGCCCGTCAGCTTTTGGTACGCACATCGGGCAGACGGCTCGCTGGCGGCGATTCTGGCTGAGGTCAACAACACCTTTGGTGAGCGCCATGCCTATCTTCTTGCCGGACCGGATCTGGACTGGGACTGTGAGCAAGTGGCCAGCAAGCAATTTCATGTGTCTCCATTTTGCGAGACTCAGGGAGAGTATCGCTTCCGCTTCAAACGCAGTGACCGCGCCAACCTGGCACTCATTGATCTTTACGACGACGCAGGCCCCGTGCTGCGTACGGGCGTTCAAGGAGTGTTGCATCCCTTGAGCACCACGACCGTGCGCCGGGCCTTTTTTGGCACGCCGCTCATGACCCTTGGGGTCATTTTCCGCATCCACTGGCAAGCACTGCGCCTGTGGGCAAAGCGGCTTCCTTTCCATCGCAAACCACCAGCGCCCAAGCGCTCTGTCACACGATGAATACAAGCACCGCCACCCTCTTGCGCAAGTCCGCCGATGCAAAACGCGTCTTGCCACCTAGCGCGAACCGCGTCCTGAAGCTGTTGACGCATCTGCCTCATGGCCAATTGGAGCTTCAATTGCCCGATGGGCAACTGCGGCATTGCCCCAAACAGAGCGCCCCGGATGCAGACGCACGCTGCACAATCAAGCACTGGGAAGCGCTGGAGCGCGTTCTAAGCTCGGGCGATATTGGTTTTGCCGAAGGTTATATAGACGGCCTATGGGACAGTGACGACCTTAGCGGACTCTTGCGCCTGTGCATCGACAACCGCGACCACCTGGAGCAACTGGTATATGGTCACTGGTGGGGCCGTCTGGGCTTCAGGCTACGGCATATGCTTCGCCGCAACACACGGGCAGGCAGCGCCAAAAACATCCATGCCCACTACGATCTGGGCAACGATTTTTATCAGCTGTGGCTGGATCCGACCATGAGTTATAGCTCTGCGTGGTTTGAAGGTCTCAGCGGCAGCGCCTTGCAAGAGGCAGATCTGGAGCAGGCCCAGCAGAACAAAATACGACGTGCGTTGCGCGAGACAAGGCTGCAACCAGGTCAACGCCTGCTGGAAATCGGCTGCGGTTGGGGGGCACTTGCCCAGACAGCGGCCACGGAGTTCGGCGCACAGGTCAGCGGTGTGACCTTGTCGCGTGAACAACTTCACTGGGCCACGCAGCGCATCACCCAAGCAGGCCTGCAAACACAGGTGGATCTGCGTTATCAGGACTACCGGGACTTAGCTGCCGAACACGCGGCGCAGCCATTCGACGCCATTGTGTCCATTGAAATGTTTGAAGCGGTCGGACATGAATACTGGCGCACCTACTTCCAGACCTTACATGACTGCCTCAAACCGGGGGGCCATGCTTGCTTGCAATCGATCACCCTGCGCGAAGACCTTTTTGAGCGCTATTTGCACTCTTCCGACTTCATTCAGCAGTTCATTTTTCCGGGAGGACTGTTGCCCAGTGTCACGGCCTTCGAGCGCGAGGCGCAACGAGCAGGCCTGGAAATAGTCAAGAAGATGAGCTTTGGCAAGGACTATGCCGAAACGCTCAGGCGCTGGCGTCAGGCTTTCGAGCACAAGCTCGATGCTGTACGAAGCCAGGGCTTTGACGAACGCTTTGTACGCATCTGGCGATTTTATCTGGCCTACTGCGAGGCTGCCTTTGATATGGGCAACACCGATGTGGTCCAGTTCACATTGAGAAGGCCCGACCATGCCTGATCTTCGACGACGCAAAACCCTGATCTGGGGCATCAGTCTTCTCGCTCCTACCCTTACTGCCATGACCAATACTGTCTTGGCGGCCACACCGGCTGCCCCCCAGGAGCTGCGCTCCACCCTGCCCGCTGCCCATTTGCTTGGCAGCGGCCCCATGCGCTTTTTTGGACTGCGGGTTTACGAGGCGCGCCTGTGGGCGCTGCCGGACTTCGAGCCAGCACAGTATGCACGCCAGCCTTTCGCACTGGAACTGATCTACGACCGCAAGCTGGAAGGAGAGGCAATTGCCGAGCGCTCAATAGCCGAAATGCGACGTGTCGGCAGCTTCTCTGAACAACAGGCACGCCAATGGTTGCTCCTGATGACAAAGGCCTTTCCTGATGTGCTGGCTCAGGATCGGCTGCTGGGGGTAACCGACGGGGCCGGCGATGTACGTTTTTTCCACAATGGACGCGAGACTGCACGTATTCAGGACGCAGAGTACGCGCGCCTGTTTTTTGGAATCTGGCTGTCTGAGCAAACGTCGGCGCCCGGTCTGCGCGCGGCATTGCTGAGTAAACGCTAAGAAAGGCACGACATCATGCCCTCCCAAGAACTTGGCCCCTCCACACCGCTGCACTGGCGTACAGGGCTCTCTTACGGCAGTCTTGGCCTACCGCTGGCTTTTGTGTCGCTGCCTTTATACGTCAACCTGCCTCATTACTATGCAGCGGTGGCGGGCGTGCCCCTGGCCAGTCTGGGTGCCGTACTGCTTGCCACTCGAGCCATTGACGCGGTGCTCGATCCCGCATTGGGACGCCTGGCCGATCGCCTTTTGCATCGAGGACAACGTCAAGCCTGGCTGGCAGCCGTGCTGGGCAGTGTCATCATGGTCTTGGGGTTTGCCGCCTTGTGGCATCCTCCCCTGGCTGTTCAAGAGGCGGCGCTAATCTGGCTGGCGGTCAGCCTACTGGTATGCACCCTGGCCTATAGCGCCGTGAGCATACTGCATCAGGCCTGGGGTACCCGTTGGGGAGGTGACCCCAATTGGCGCGCACGCGTGACGGCATGGCGAGAAGGCGCCACGCTTGCCGGTGTCCTGCTGGCCAGCATCTTGCCTACCTGGCTGGGCTTTGACGCGACCAGTATCGTGCTCTTTCTGGCTCTTGCCCTAGGCTTGCTCGGACTGCATAACCTGCAACGATTCACAGCAAGCCCAACACGTTACGGACATCGTCACATCAGACCTGCTCAGGCCGCCTCCCCCTGGGCAGATGCCAGTTTCCGCCGGCTGTTATCAGTCTTCATGCTCAACGGTGTGGCCGCTGCCATACCCGCCACCCTGCTCCCGTTTTTCGTAACGGACCGTCTGCAGGCAGCCGATATGCAACCACTTTTCCTCTTGTGTTATTTCGGTGCTGCTGCGGCCGGGCTGCCACTGTGGATCAAGGCCGTTTCGCGCTGGGGCCTCGCCCCCAGTTGGCGCGCTGGCATGCTGGCAAGCATCATCGCCTTTTCGCTAACACCCTGGCTTGATGCTGGTGACGGCAAGGTCTTCATCCTTATCTGCCTGGCAAGCGGGCTTGCCCTTGGCGCGGATCTGGCACTGCCAGGCGCTTTGCTGACCGGTGTCATCCATGAGTCCGGTCACGGTGGCTCGGGCGAAGGACGATATCTGGGCTGGTGGGCCTGTGCCACCAAGCTCAATCTGGCTTTAGCCGCCGGGCTGTGTCTGCCGCTGCTCGCCTTTCTGGGTTACCACAGCGGCACGACCGACCCGGCAGGCCTGCAGGCACTGGCCTGGACCTATGGTGGCCTTCCCTGCCTGTTCAAACTGCTGGCGTGGGCATGCCTATGGCGCGCTGAGCACCTGCACACCTCCTGGAGACTGATATGAAATTGACAACATGCCGTGTCTCGACCCTGCCCTGGCGGCGCGCCATTCTGGGACTGACACTCACCGGATTGCTGGCCGGGTGTGTAGGGCCCACCGTGCAGGACTATGCCCAGGAGCGTCCCGAACTGGACCTGCGTCAGTATTTCAACGGGCCTTTGACCGCCCACGGCTTGTTCACAGACCGCTCCGGCAAAGTGGTCAAACGCTTCACCGTGCGCATGACAGGCACCTGGAATGGCGATGAAGGCGTGCTCGATGAGCACTTTGTCTACAGTGATGGCACCACACAGCAACGGATCTGGCATTTGAAATATCTAGGTGACGGCCATTACACCGGGCGCGCGGACGACGTGGTGGGACAAGCACAAGGGCAGACCGCGGGCAACGCCTTCCATTGGAATTATGTGCTGGCACTGCCCGTGGACGGCAAAGTCTGGAACGTCAACATGGACGACTGGATGTATTTGATGGATGGTCGCACCATGCTCAACCGCGCCGCCATGAGCAAATTTGGTTTTCATCTTGGTGACGTAACCTTGTCCTTCACTAAGGAGTAAGTGTGATGGCACTGCTGCACACAAAACTCAACCCGCCGATCAGTCAATGGCAAGGCAAATGCGCCTGGATTGTCGGCGCCTCATCGGGCATAGGCAAAGCCACCGCACAAGCACTCCATGCCCAAGGGGCACGTGTCATCATCTCGGCCAGAGATGCCGATGCACTGCACACCCTGGCTGATGGCCGAGATGGCTTTCTGGCCGTACCGCTGGATGTCACCCAACTCGACTCCATGGTGGCGGCCAAGACAATGGTTCAAGCCTACGCGGACAAGGCCCCGGACCTGGTGCTGTATTGCGCTGGCAGATACCAGCCTCAACGAGCGACGCACTTCGATCTGCTTGAAATGCAGCGACATCTGGACGTTAACTATGTCGGCGCACTGCACCTGCTGGACACGGTTCTGCCGATGTTGCTTGCAGCCGGACGCGGTCACCTAGCTTTAGTCGGCAGCGTGGCCGGCTATCGAGGGCTGCCGATGTCCCTGGCCTACGGCCCCACCAAAGCGGCGCTGAACAACCTGGCCGAAAACCTCTACCTGGACCTGCACCCTTTAGGGCTGGGTGTTTCCATTATCAACCCGGGGTTTGTGGACACCCCATTAACGGCACAAAACAGTTTCAAGATGCCCGCACTGATCACCCCCGAAGAAGCGGCGCAGCATATCTTGCACGGCTGGAAACAGGGACAGTTTGAAATGAACTTTCCTCGCCGTTTCACTGGCTGGGTCAAACTCATGCGATGCTTGCCAGATAGCTGGTATTTCTGGGCGGTACGCCGTGTCACCGGCATGTAATTTCACCGGCGGCTCACTGTTAAACACGGAGAATCCGATGCGCATCCTTCTGACCGGGGGCACCGGCCTCATTGGACAGGCCCTTTGCCAACAATGGCAAGCTCAGGGCCATGAACTCTGGGTATGGAGCCGCACCCCGCAGCAAGTTCCCCAGTTATGCCCGGGCGCAAAAGGCGTAGCCACTCTTGAAGAGCTAAATGGCAACGCGCCATTTGACGCCGTCATCAACCTGGCTGGGGCCCCGATTGCCAATCAACGCTGGACTGATTCACGCCGCCAGCTTCTGTGGCGTAGTCGTGTGGATCTGACTCGCCGCCTGGTGGACTGGATGGGGCAGCAAGCGTCGGTGCCGCCCATATTGATCTCGGGCTCAGCCACAGGCTGGTACGGAGACGGTGGGCAACAGCCTTTATCCGAAGACAGTGCACCAAGCCACAAAGACTTCGGCAGCCAACTTTGTGTGGCCTGGGAGCAAGAGGCCGAACAGGCACGCCAATGGGGGGTACGCGTGGTCTTGCTACGCACCGCACCCGTCTTGGCCAACAATGCAGGAATATTGGCTCGGCTCCTGCCCTCGTTCAAGCTGGGATTGGGTGCCAGACTAGGTGATGGTCAGCAGTGGATGCCATGGATACACATTGAAGACCAGGTCGCTCTCATCGACTACCTTTTGCACAATCAAAGCTGTGAAGGCCCCTATAACGCGTGTGCGCCACAGCCTGTGCGCAATGCGGAGTTCACCCGCATCCTGGCGCAAGAGCTGGGCAAGCCAGCCCTGTTTCATGCCCCGGCCTGGGTGCTACGGCTGGCATTGGGAGAGATGTCTGTTCTGCTGCTGGGCGGACAACGACTGATTCCGCAACGCGCCCAGCAAGCGGGTTTCAGTTGGCGTCACCCTGAACTGTCCGAGGCCTTAAGGGATGTGCTTAACAAAGCCTGAACGGATCGTTTACAGAGGTGGTCTTGCCATCTTGCCCATCAAAAAACGGCGGACGCTAAGGTTCGGGCATCGCCTTGGCCCAAGCCGTCCCGAGCAAAATTCACACACCCCCTGTCCGTGACGTCCAAGCGTCCGGCCACGAGACACTGCCGCGCCGTTCGGCGCGGCCTGAGCCTTGCGCGCTTACGTCAGAAAGTTCACAAAGCCGGTGATAATCACGGCGTTGAAAAAATCGATAAACAAGGAGCCCACCAAGGGAATCACAAAAAAGGCCTTGCGCGAGGGGCCATTATCTTCCGTGAAAGCCTGCATATTGGCCATGGCGTTCGGCGTTGCCCCCATGCCGAAACCACAATGCCCGGCCGACATCACAACAGCGTCATAGTCCTTGCCCATGACATTGAAGGTCACATATCGGGCAAAGAAGTACATCATCACGGTCTGGGCAATCAGGATCACCAGCAAGGGACCGGCCACTTGAGCCAGTTCCCACAACTTCATCACCATCAATGCCATGACCAGGAAGAAAGCCAGCGACACGTTGCCGATAATTTCAAACTCTTTTTCCGGCAAGCGGTAACGACGCCAATCAATCACATTACGGATAACGGCTGCCACCAGCATGGACCCCAGGTAGGCAGGCAGCACGATGCCGCGCTCACCCAACCATTCGATGATGACACTGCCCACCCCAATCGCAATGGACAGCAGAACGACCGCGTAGACCGGCATTTCAAAGCCACCGTCATCAAGCTGAACGGTTTCTTTAACCTGGGCTTGCATAGCATGGGGTACGTTTGCACCTTCATGCTGGCGACGATGACGACGGTGTGGTGCAGGGCCGTCAATCTTGTGTTTTTTCATCAGGCGTCGGCCCAAAGGACCACCAATGACACACCCCATCACCAGCCCCCAGGTCGACGCGGCAATGGCAGCGGGCAAGGCTCCCACAGCACCTGCGTTCTCCAGCAAGGGGCCAAAAGCCGCGGAGGTCCCGTGACCTCCTGTCATGGCGACCGAACCGGCCGCCAGGCCCAGCAAGGGATTGGCATCCATCAAAGCGGCCAGGGTGACACCCATCACGTTTTGCAGAATAATCAGGACAACCGCACAGCCCAAAAACAGGGCCACTGCCAGCCCCCCCTTTTTCAACAGCTCGAAACTTGCTGAAAAGCCAATGGTGGTAAAAAAGGCCATCAACAAGAAGTTGCGTATATCGTCGTTGAAAGAGAAGTGAAACGAACCCGTCTCGTGACCCACCAGGGCAATCAAGGCAAAAATCAAACCGCCAATAATGGGGCTGGGAATGAAATAGCGGGCCAGCACAGCAACGCGATTCTTTATATATTCTCCCAGCACGAGAAAAACAGCCGCTAAACCGACCGTTTGCGCTATATCGAGCTGAATATTCATCTATCCGTTCCTTACATCTTTGGAATAAGGGGCCTGCACCTATGTGTCTGACAGAGGCTTCAAACCAGTTTGTTCAAATAGGCGTGTCTATCGTTGCTACTTCGTCCTTGTGGGACAAAGGCATGACCACCAACAGCGTAGCAAAACCGAGAAAAATAACATGAACAGACGCCTAATGACGCCTATTTCCGTTAATCGGCCCGCCTTATTACAAAAAAACCCGCCTGCCGGCGGGTTGGGGAAAAGGTGATGCTTAGCGATCGCGTTCGATGGAAAACGCGCACAAGCTGAGCAATACCTGCTTGAATTCGCTCTCAGGCACATCCGCCAGAGCCTGCACCGCCAATTGGGCTTCCGCCTTGGCCGCTTCGCGGGTGTACGCCAACGCGTCAGTTTGCTCAATGGCCTGGGCCACTGCCGCAAAATCCGCATCACCGGTTTCAATGGCGGACTTGATCAACTGGACTTGTTCGGGTGTCCCCACTTCCATGACACGGATCAGTGGCATGGTGGGCTTGCCTTCACGCAGATCGTCACCCACGTTCTTGCCCAATGCCTGGGCATCACCGGTGTAATCGAGCACATCATCAACCAGTTGAAAGGCCGTACCCAGGTGACGACCATACGCAGCCATGGCCTCTTCCATCTCGGGCGAAGCTCCGGCCACAATCGCGCCAACTTGCGCGGCCGCCTCAAACAGTTTGGCTGTCTTGTAGCGCACGACTTGCAGGTAACGCTCTAGAGAAACGTCCGGGTCGTGTACGTTCAGCAGTTGCAAGACCTCGCCTTCAGCGATCACCGTGGTGGCTGCTGACAACACGGCCATGGCAGGCATGGAGTTCGACTGCACCATCATCTCGAAAGAGCGCGAGTACAGGTAGTCACCCACCAACACACTGGCTGCATTGCCATAGACGGCATTGGCCGTGTGGCGACCGCGACGCATATCGGATTCATCAACGACATCGTCGTGCAGCAAGGTGGCCGTGTGGATGAATTCCACAACGCCAGCCAGCAAATGATGCGTGTTCCCCTGATAAGCCAGTGCGCGGGCTACCAGCAACAAAAGCGCGGGACGCATACGTTTGCCACCCGCACTAACGATGTATTCGCCGATTGTGCGTATCAGCACCACATCCGAATTCAAGCGCTCACGAATGACGACATCAAGAGCCTTCATGTCGTCGGCAATAGGTTCAATCAGGGTGGACAGGTTCAAAACAGAATTCCGGACGAGTAAGGGAGGGGGCCCGTAGCGGCCAACCATAACTGAGTGATTATACGATCTTGAATCGCTTTGGGCCCATTGTTACGCGTCCAGCACAACAGTGATCGCAGAAAAAGGTGCCAAATTAGCGATAATAAGCGTTTCAACCTGAAACGGAGACCGTCTTGAGCTCGCAAGACCTGAGTACCCTGATCAGCCGGGCCGAGCGGGTTCTCGCTCAATTGGAAGCCTGGCTCCCCCCTGCTCCCCCTCCTGTCAACTGGGATTGCGTGGCGTTTCGCTGGCGCACCAATGGTACGCGTGGCTGGTTGGAAGGTGTCTCGCACGTCGCCACCATCCAACCGGACGATCTGCACCATATCGAACGCCAAAAAAGCATTATTGAGCGCAACACCCGCCATTTCCTGGCAGGCAAACCCGCCAATAACGTCTTGATGACCGGTGCTCGCGGGACGGGAAAAAGCTCGCTGGTCAAAGCCATGCTGGCCAAGTTTGCCGACCAGGGCCTGCGCCTGATCGAGGTGGACAAGTCCGATCTAGGCGATCTGGGTTACATCATTGACCTGATCAGCAAGCGCCCCGAACACTTCATCATCTTCAGCGACGACCTGTCTTTTGAAGAAGGCGAAGCCGGTTACAAGGCGCTCAAATCCGTGCTGGACGGCTCACTGGCCTCCCCTGGCGACAATGTACTGATCTACGCCACGTCCAACCGGCGTCACCTGATGCCCGAATACATGAAGGAGAACCTGAGCACCTCCACTTCCGCAGACGGTGAGATCCACCCCGGTGAGGCCGTTGAAGAAAAGGTATCCCTATCCGAGCGCTTTGGACTATGGTTGTCGTTTTACCCCTTTAAACAAGACGACTATCTGGACATTGTGTATTACTGGCTGGGCGCATTGGGTTGCCCTGCAGAACACATCGAAAGCTCGCGTACGGAAGCCTTGCAATGGGCTCTGGAACGTGGCTCGCGCTCCGGCCGGGTAGCACGTCAATTTGCTAGAGATTGGACCGCTAGACATGTCTAAACCCACGTTGGAAGTGGCCGTTGGCGTTTTACTGAACCAACACGGCCAAGTGCTACTGGGAAAACGCCCAGCCGATAAACCCTGGCCAGGCTGGTGGGAATTGCCTGGCGGCAAGATTGAAGCGGGCGAGAGCGTCGTACAGGCACTGGTACGGGAACTGCGCGAAGAACTCGGCATTGAAACGACCCACGCACACCCCTGGGTCACCTATACACACGAATACCCCAAGAACTTCGTCAAACTCTCTTTCTGTCTGGTGCGGGAATGGGAAGGCGAACCCCAGTGCCTGGAAGGCCAGGAGCTTGCCTGGGTCAACCCTAAAGGTCCATTGGAAGTCGGCCCTGTACTGCCTGCTACCGAACCGCCGCTGAAATGGCTGCAACTGCCCGAACGCTATCTGATTAGCAACATCGACGAGCCAGCCCGCCTACCCGCCTATCTGGAACAACTGGAACAAGCTCTGCAACAAGGCCCGGCCCTGGTTCAGTTTCGTGAGCCTGCCTGGGCTGTCCGACCTGATGCCGAGTTCCATTTGCACCAGGCGTTCCTGCAAGTGGTGAACCTGTGCCAGCGTTACCAAGCGCGCTGCCTGGTCAACAGTCTGCACCCCGAGAGCTGGTGGGACCACGCCGATGGTGTGCACTTGCGCGCCAGCGACGCCCAAGCCCTGTCTGCGAAATGCCACGACACCCTGGCGACATTTCCCGCGATCAGCAAAGGCTTGATCGGCATGTCCACACACAATGAACGTGATATTGAAATAGCCCGCAAAATCCAGGCGGACTTTCTGGTTCTGGGCCATGTCCTGGAAACCGCCTCTCATCCCGGCGATCCCGGTATGGGCTGGGCCCGTTTTGCCAGTCTGGCCGAACAAGCTGGCCTGCCTGTGTTTGCAATCGGCGGACAATCGGCCAACACTCTGGCTCAAGCCCGCAATCACGGCGCACACGGCATTGCCGGTATACGCCATATGCTGGACAGCGACCCGGTATGATGCCGCAGGTCTCTATTTCGGAACACGAAGGCGTGCGCTACCTGCACCTGGGCTCGGCCTGGGTGCAGGGCGCCATGCGCCTGGATGCTCCCGATCAGTTGGAGCTGCACTACATCCGTCAAATGATGATCTGGAGCTTGTTCCAGACCGATCCGCGCCGTATTGCCCAGCTTGGCCTGGGCGCAGGCAGCCTGACGCGCTTTTGCTACCAGCATTTCCCCCAGGCGCGTATCGACGCGGTGGAAATCAATCCGGAAGTGGTGCAAGCCAGCCGGCTGCTGTTCAATTTACCGCCCGACGACCAACGCTTGAACGTACACACGGTAGACGCGCTGGACTATCTGGACGCGGTATATGGCGAGCTGGATGTGCTGCAAGTTGATGTCTACTCTGATCAGGCCGAGCACCCTGCACTGGAAAGCGAAGCCTTTTACCAGGCCTGCCGCAAAGCTCTGGGGCCGCAAGGACTATTGACGGTCAATTTACTGGGGTCGGAACGGGTACATGCGCGTAATCTGCATGCGTTGCAAGAGAGCTTCTCTGCCGTGGTCTGGCTACCTGAAACCCATGACGGGAATCTGGTTGCCCTGGCCTTTGTAGACCCGCCACAAATTGATTTTGATGATTTGTACCAACGTGCTGAAGAGATCCACGCCCTCTTGGGTTTGGACGACGGCAAGGAATGGGTTGACGGGCTATATGCCTGGATGGACCAGGACTAAGTTCAAAAACCTCAGCCAAGCTTTAAAAAAATACCCCGGAAACTGACTGGCAACTCCGCTCTTGGGGTATTTTTTTGCCTTCGCAACATTCAAAGTCACAGCGAATTGGCTGTCTCCAAGGTCTGGTTCACCTATTCCTGAAACGGGCTTACATGACATAGCAAACCTGCCAGCCCGTCCTGGGCCTTGGGCATCACTCGGCGGCAGGACCTGATGCGTCTGCGACAGACTCTGCCCCATCGGTTTTCTTCATACCCGCTTTTGTAACTTCCTCTGAAGTCAGCCCAGTTTGCGCATCCCAGCCACCGCCCAAGGCCACCATCAGTTTGACTGCCGCCCGCAAGCGTTGAGACTCCAGATCCAAGGCCTGCCGCTCGGCTGACAGGGCCGTGGCCTGGGTTTGAGCCAGACTCAGAAAATCCACCAGCCCGGCATCAAACTGATTGCGCGTCAGCCGCAAAGACTCGCGGGCCGCCGCCAGAGAACGCGCTTGACTGGCTTGCTCCAGCTCCAGGCCATTACGCTCCGACAAGGCATCTTCCACTTCTTTCAGCGCATCCAGAACCGTCTGGCGGTAAGCCGCCAATTGTTCGTCATAACTGGCCTTGGCCTGCTCGACTTGTGCACGACGCGCTCCAAAATCCAGCAAGGTCAGGGCGAAGGCAGGCCCCAGGGACCAGACACGCGCGGGTGCCGTCAGCCATTCACTTAAATCACTGCTGCTAAACCCCCCGCTGGCTTTCAGGCTCAAGCTGGGAAACCAGGCGGCTTTGGCTACACCAATCTGGGCATTGGCCTGCGCCATACGACGCTCGGCCCGGGCCACATCGGGGCGACGTTCCAGCAGGCTGGATGGCAAGCCCACCGGAATATCCGGAGCCACTGGCCAAGGCGCATGCGGCACCACCTCGAACTGGGACGGCGCACGGCCCACCAACACCGCCATGGCATGCTGATAGGAGGCCTTTTCACGATTCAAAGCCAGGCGCTGAGTACGTGCGTTTTCAAGCTGACTTAAGGCTGCCGCTACGTCTCCCGGGGCCGAAAAACCGGCGTCCAGACGATTCTGATTAATTTGCAAAGAGCGCTCGTACGCGGCCACAGTTTCATCCAGCACGCGTTCGCTGGATTCCACACTGCGGTACTGCAAATAAGTTTGGGCCAATTGCGACTGCAGGCTCAAACGCGTGGCGGCCATATCCGCAGCACTGGCTTGCAGGCCTGCGTCACCCGCTTCTACCTGACGGCGAATCCGCCCCCACAAATCCACTTCCCAATTCACGGTGATGCTGGCATCGTAAGCGCTGCTGCTTTGGCTGGTATCACCCGAGCCGCCGCCCCGTCGCGTGGTTCCGACCGAGCTGTCCACTTTCGGAAACAGAGTCGAGCGCGTGTTGGACAAGGTGGCTTGCGCCTGCCGGACGCGTGCCTGTGCTTGCTGCAAGCTAAAGTTCTGCTCGTTCAGGCTTTGCATCAAGGTATTGAGCACGCCGTCATTAAAGCTTTCCCACCAGGGGCCGCGATCCTTCAAGTCAGCCGGTTCAGCCTGCTTCCAGGCCGTGGAACGCACCTTTTCCCGAAAGTGCTCCCCCACTGGGGCCTCAGGCCGCTGATAATCAGGGCCAACGGCACATGCGGACAGGAGCAGCACCATCCCAGCCAGTGCAAAGCGCGGAAACATCGTGGCAGTAGAAATAGGCATATCAGCTTATGTATTCAAGTTTGTCTGGTTCTTGCGGCGCATGAAGCGATGGCGCAAACGATCCAGATAAAGATAAACCACGGGCGTGGTGTACAAAGTCAGGATTTGACTGAGCACCAAACCACCCACAATGGTGACACCCAGCGGCTGGCGCATTTCCACGCCCGGCCCGGAGGCCAGAATCAAAGGAACAGCGCCAAAAATAGCGGACAAGGTTGTCATCATGATGGGGCGGAAACGCACCAGGCAGGCCTCGTAAATAGCCTCACGCGAGCCCATGCCGCGCTCACGCTCCATTTGCAAGGCGTAGTCCACCATCATGATGGCGTTTTTCTTGACGATACCAATCAACAAAAATACTCCGATCATGGCAATCAGATTGAACTCGCCACTGGTCATCATCAAGGCCAGCAAGGCCCCAATCCCAGCCGAGGGCAAAGTGGACAGAATGGTCAGCGGGTGCATATAGCTCTCGTACAACATCCCCAGCACGATGTACAAGGCCACCAAGGCGGCCAGAAACATAAGGGGTTGCTTGGCCAGGGCATCAAGCATCTGCGCCGTATTGCCCTCAAAGCCGGCCTGAATCTCGCGGGTAGGCAACTGAATCCGGGCCATGGCCTGCTCAATGGCCTCTGTCGCCTGACTGAGGGTGACGCCTTCGGCCAAACCAAAAGACACAGACTCGGCCACCAGCAAACCCATGTGGTTAATGCTGCGCGGCGCGGTGCCCGTCGTAAAGCGCGTAAAGGCGGACAAAGGCACGCGCGTGCCATCTTTGGCAACGACCTCAATCTCCTTCAAAGACTCCAGATCCTGAGCAAAACGCGGCTCGACCTCCATGACAACGTGATACTGGTTCAACCGTCCAAAAATTGTGGAAACCTGACGCTGGGAGAAGGAGTTGTTCAAGGTCCCTGCCACCATGGACATATCCACGCCCAAGCGCGTTGCCATATCCCGATCAATTTCCAGTTGAACCAGGCCAGCCTTGTCATCCGTGCCTGTGTCCACGTCTACCAGTTCAGGCAATTCGGCCATGGCCTGCTGAACCTTGGGCAACCAGGTTTTCAGCAACTCCAGGTCGCTACCCAGCAAGGAGTAGTCATAAGAGCCACTGCGCCCGCCGCCGCCGCTACCGACCGGAATATCTTGCTGAGGCACCATGAACATGCGCGCACCCGGCGTGGTGGATAAAGGATCGCGCAGGCGATTCACAATATCTGTTGTGCTGGCTTTGCGCTCATCCATGGGCTTGAGCTCAACCAGAATGAAGGACGAGGTGCTACCACTACGACCACCGGCAAAGACAGCCACCGAACGGATGTCCGGGTCCTGATTCAGGATGGAACGGAAGTACTCCAGCTTAGGCTCCATGGACTGGAACGAGGTGCCCCTATCGACCCGGAAAAACCCCATCAACTGACCGGTATCCTGCTGTGGAAACAGCCCCTTGGGCACCACCGCATACAGGTACACATTCAACCCTATCGTGGCGAACAAGGAAAACAACATCAGGCGATGATGCTTGAGCGCCCAATCCAAAGAGCGACGGTAAGCACGCCAACTGACACTGCCTATCCAGCCCAGAAAACGACTAAGGGGATGGGTAGACTCATGCTCTTGCGGTCCTGGGCGCAGCAATCGGGCGGACATCATGGGAGTCAGCATCAAGGAGATCACCAGGGACACCAGCACGGCCGTACACAAGGTGACGGCAAACTCCATGAACAGGCGCCCAGCCAATCCCCCGATCAACCACAAGGGAATAAACACCGCCACCAGCGACAGGCTCATGGCCGTGACGGTAAAGCCCACCTCGCGCGTCCCGCGCAAGGCCGCCCGCATAGGGGACAAGCCTTTTTCCAGGTAACGCATAATACTTTCCAGCACCACGATGGCGTCATCCACCACAAAGCCCGTGGCCACAATCAAGGCCATCAAGGAAATGGTGTTCAGCGTAAAGCCGAACAAATGCATGAAAGCAAAGGTGCTAATCAAGGAAGCAGGCACGGCGATAGCGGGGATCAAGGCAGCGCGCCAGTTTCGCAGGAACAGCAAGACCACCAGCACTACCAGGGCCACCGCAATAATCAGCGTCAGTTGGGCCTCTTCCAGCGTGGCGCGGATACTGGGGGTGCGATCCTGCGCCACCGTCAATTGCGCCTGGCTAGGCAGCATTTCCTCGATATCCTGCAAGCGCGCGCGGATAGTATTGACCGTCTCAATAATGTTGGCACCGGCCTGCCGACGCACAATCAGCAAAACAGCTTCCTGGTTATTCCAATACCCCAGGCTGTGAATGTTCTCGACGGAGTCCTCGACCTTGGCGACATCTCCCAAACGGATAACCTGCCCGTCCTGATTCTTCAGAACCAAGGGCTCAAAAAAACGGGCCTGATTGTATTGTTTCCCCGAATTGATCTGCCACTGGCCCTGCTCACCTTCCAGATAGCCGTTGGGACGCAGGCTGTTGGCGTTATTGATCACCGAGCGCACATCATCGAGCGCAATACCGGCCGAGGCCAACGCCTTGGGGTTCAGCCCCACCCGTACCGCAGGCAAAGAGCCACCGCCCACCTCGACCGAGCCCACCCCCGGAATCTGAGCCAGTTTCTGCTGGACAATACCACTGGCCATATCAAAAAGCTGCGCCTTGTTCGCCGTTTGCGACGTCAGCGCCAGCACCATGATAGGCATGGACGAGGGGTTGACCTTCTCGTAGGTGGGCACACTGGACATACCCGACGGCAACATCGGGCGAGCCTGATTGATAGCGGCCTGCACATCACGGGCAGCCCCTTCAATATCTCGGTCCAGATCGAACACCAGTATGATCTGGGTGGAACCCTCGCTACTGCGAGAACTCATCTCAGAGACACCGGCAATGGAACCTAGTGCCTGCTCCAGTGGGGTGGCCACACTGGAGGCCATGGTTTCAGGGCTGGCACCGGGCAAATTGGCCGAGACCGCGATCACCGGAAAATCCATTTCCGGCAACGACGACACAGGTAATAAACGCAGGGCCAAAGCCCCCATGAGCACCATGGCCAGTGCCAGCAGGCTGGAGCCCACTGGCCGGAAGATAAACAGCCCTAGCAAACGCTTCATGACAACTCGCGTACCGACTGAGCACCACGGCGGGTAAAGCGATCAAAGAACAGGTAGATAACGGGCGTCGTAAACAAGGTCAACACCTGGCTGGCTAACAGCCCGCCCACCATCACCAATCCCAAAGGTTGGCGCAGCTCGGCGCCAGAGCCGGTCGCCAGCATCAGTGGAATGGCACTGAACAAGGCGGCCAGCGTTGTCATCAGAATGGGGCGAAAACGCAGCAAGGCGGCCTGATGAATCGCCTCCTGAGGACTCATACCCTGCTCGCGCTGCGCCTCCAAAGCGAAGTCGATCATCATGATGGCGTTCTTTTTCACGATACCAATCAACAGGATGATCCCGATTACCCCCACCATGTCCAGATCCCGTCCGGCCAACAGCAAGGCCAGCAGCGCCCCAATCGCTGCCGAGGGCAAGGTCGACAAAATAGTAATTGGGTGGATATAGCTTTCGTACAACACACCCAGCACGATATACATGGTCAGCACGGCAGCCAGCATCAGCCACAGTGTGCTGGACAAGGAAGCATGAAACGCCTTGGCGGCACCCAGATAGCGGGTATCAATCGAGGTGGGCATGCCAATCTGGTCGGGCACGGTTTCAATCGCTTCAATGGCATCAGACAAGGAATAACCATCGGCCAGATCAAAGGACACATTCACAGACGGGAACTGCCCCAAGCGCTCCACCGATAGCGTGGTTGGCACCAGATCGATCCGCGCCAAGGACGTAATCGGCACGGGTGTGCCTGCTGCCGTCATCACATGGATATTTTCCAGATCCTGCGGGCCTTGGCGGTACTCATCCTTGACCTCCAGCACGACCCGGTACTGGGCAGACTGCGTGTAGATTGTGGAAATCAAACGCTGTCCGAAGGCGTCATACAGCGCATCGTCAATATTGGCTTTGGTCACGCCCACACGAGCCGCCGCATCCCGGTCTATATCCAGCAGAACCTGCAGGCCATCGTTTTGCAGGCTCATGGACGCCTCTTTAATCTGCGGCAAGGCATTGACGGCATCCAGCCAACGCGGCATCCAGGTGGTCAACACCTCCGTCTCTGGGTCAGACAAAGCCATCTGGTACACATTGCGACTGATCTGGTCGTCTACCGTCAGTTCCTGAATGGACTGCTGATACACCGATAAGTCGGGAATATCCTTCAAGCGCTCATTGAGCCTGTCCATGATTTCATTGGCACTGGCCCGGCCCGAGCCAATCGGCTTCAAGGCAATTTGCAAACGGCCATTATTCAAGGTGGCGTTCGTGCCATCTACCCCGATAAATGAGGTGACGGCCTCTACATCCGGGTCTTCCAGCACAATCGCCACAGCTTGCTGCTGCAAATAGCCCATGGCGCGGAACGAGGCGGTTTGCGGCCCTTGGGTAATGGCCTGAATCAAGCCGGTATCTTGTTGTGGAAAAAAGCCTTTGGGCACAATCACGTACAGCAGGCCCGTCAAGACCACCGTCCCCACCGCAACCCACAAGGTCAAGGTCTGGTGACGCAGCACCACAATCAGGCCACGGTCATAAGCCGCAATAATGCGGTCCATCCGGTTCCCCAACCAGGTGGTGAAGCGGCCATACTGGCGCTCGTTCTCGGGTTTGAGCATGCGCGCACACATCATGGGCGTAAGCGTCAGCGAAATGAACAGGGACAGCAAGATGGCGACGGCCAGGGTAATGGCAAACTCACGGAACAGGCGGCCAATAACGTCGCTCATGAACAGCAACGGGATCAGCACGGCAATCAAGGAGATGGTCAAGGACAGCAAGGTAAAACCAATCTGCGCCGCGCCCTTCAAGGCGGCTTGCAAAGCGGTTTCGCCCTTTTCGATGTAACGGGCGATGTTCTCAATCATCACGATCGCATCATCAACCACAAAACCTGTGGCAACCGTCAAGGCCATCAGGGTCAGGTTATTAATACTGAAGCCCCACATCAGCATGATGGCAAAGGTGGCGATCAAGGAAATAGGCACGACAACACTAGGGATCAGCGTGGCGGTCCACGTGCGCAGAAACACAAACGTCACCAGCACCACCAGCACGATGGCCAGCATCATTTCCTTTTGCACATGGTCAACCGAGTCCCGAATGGTCTGGGTCCGGTCCGTGGCCACGGTCACATCCACACCAACCGGCAAGGAACGACGTATTTCCGGCAGCAGGCTTTGAATCTGGTCCACTACATCAATGACATTGGCCCCAGGCTGTCGCTGAATATTCAACAAGATCGCAGGCACGGTGCCCATCCAGGCAGCCTGACGCACATCCTGAGCGTCCCGCACCACCTTGGCCAGCTCTCCCAGGCGTACAGCCGCACCATCCTTATAGCTGACGATCAGGTTTTCGTAATCCTGTACGGTTTTCAACTGCTCGTTGGCGCCGATACTGGTGGAGCGCTGAGGCCCATCCAGATTACCTTTAGGCTGGTTCACATTGGCTGCAACCACGGCTTGCCGCAGATGGTTCAACGTCAGATTACGCACTGCCAACGCGTTGGGATCGGCCTGAATCCGCATGGCCGGCTCCTGGCCACCCGCAATACTGACCAGACCCACACCCGTCACCTGCGAGAGCTTTTGTGCGACCCGTACATCAATCAGGTCACGTACCTCGTGCAAGGGCATATTGGGGGAGGTCACCGCCAGGGAAATAACTGGGGTGTCAGCCGGATTGACCTTGTTATAGATAGGCGGCGCGGGCAAATCATTGGGTAGCATCGTAGAGGCGGCATTAATCGCCGCCTGCACCTCTTGCTCGGCCACATCCAGGGGCAAGCCCAAATCGAACTGCAAGGTAATGCGCGATGCCCCACCCGAACTGGACGAAATCATCTGCGACAGCCCAGACATACTGCCAAAGCGCCGCTCCAGCGGTGAGGTAATCAAGGCCGCCACCACATCCGGGCTGGCGCCCGGATAAAGCGTAACCACCTGGATGGTGGGGTAATCGACCTGCGGCAAAGCGGCCACGGGCAACATGCGATAGGCCAGCAAACCGGACACCAGCAAAGCCACCATCGCCAAGGTGGTAGCCACCGGGCGCAGGATAAAGATACGCGACATGCTCACGGCTTACTCGCTTGCAGGACGTGGACGGCGACCCTCACCCGAACGTGTGTCTTGCTCTGCTTGAGCGCCTGCATCAGTTGGTGCCGGTTTTTCCTTGGCCTGGCCATCTTGCTGCATCACGTCGACCTCCGAGCCTTCGCGCAAACGGTCAGTGCCCTCCACCACCACGCGATCGCCTTCTTTCAGGCCAGTTTTAATCAGCGTCGATTCCAGGGTGGCAGTACCCAGCTCCACCACCTGAATATGAACCTTATCCTCGTCATCCAGGGTGTACACATAGGTCCCTACCGAACCCCGCTGTATCGCATGCGATGGAATCAGCAGACCTTGTTCCTGGCCCAAAAAGACGCGGGCATTGACGAACTGATTGGCAAACAGGGTTTCGTTGTCGTTATCAAACTCGGCCTTCACTCTCAGCGTGCCGGTATTGATATCGATCTGGTTATCCAGAGCCTGCAAGCGGCCTTTATCCGACAAGAGCTGAGCTTTGCTGTCGATCAGGGACACACGCAAAGGCGACTCGCTTTGTTTCATAGCCTCCAGCAGGCTGCTCAATTGGTTCTGCGGCAAGGAAAACTCCACGCCGATGGGATCAACCTGAGTAATCACGACAATCCCGTCGGTATTACCGGCAGAGACCAGATTGCCCTGATCGAGCTTACGCAGGCCCAAGCGGCCATCCAGGGGCGCCGTGATGCGCGTGCGATCCAGTTGCACTTGGGCTCGAGCGACTTCTGCTTGATTGGATTTGATCTGAGCCTGCAACTGCTGAACAGCCGTTTCCTTGGTTTCCAAGGCCTGGCGAGCAATCGAATTCTGTTGGAACAGGACGCGATGACGAGCCAGCTCCTGCTGCGCCCCCTTCAACTGAGCCTGACTCTGTGCCAGTTGTCCCCGGGCCTGATCCAGTTGCACTTGGTAGGTACGCGGATCAATCTCGGCCAACAAATCGCCGGCCTTCACACGCTGCCCATCCTTGAAGTGAATACGCTCCAGCACGCCATCGACCTCACCGCGTACCGCAACTGTCTGCAAGGGCTTGACCGTGGCAATCGCATTGACTGTTTGGTCGATCAAACCCGTCTTAACTGTGGCTACCTGAACCGGCACTTTGGTGGCCCCCATCATGCCGCGCGGCCCGCGCATGGGGGTAGGTGTATCTGAAGGGGAAGACAAGGCGTAATAAACAAGGCCTGCTGTCAGCAGCAGCCCTACCAACACCCAGACATAGAAGGATCGGGACCGCCGACCTTTGCCTGTGTTCAACTCCGACATGAATACTCCCCGGCTAAAACTTAATTGTCTCTATGCACGGTCTAATAAGCGTTTAAGCACTACCTATCGTGACGGCGACACGCATTATGCCGCCAAAACACGATAGCAATTAGCCTGAAACGATCAAGAGATACAAGCGCTGACAAAACAGCCCCCTTGCTAGACCACGCTGGCCCAGCAAGTATAAAAGCGGCTATCTGAACCTTATATGAACAGCGTTGTTAGCCAAAGTTGCAACGGGCTAGCCTAAAGGGGATATCTACCGTTACGGCCTGCGGTTTCAATTGATTGTCTTGCTGCACAAAGCGTATCCAGATGACGTAGCGGTTAGCGCTCATTTCCGGATAGATGCAGGCACCGGCATCCACCCATACTCGCAACAACTGGAAGGTCTTGCCTGCCAGCATTTCTTGATAAGAGCCGTCGCGAGCTAGCAGGTCAGCCGGGTCGCCCGACTGGCGCAGCAAGCGCAAAATCAAGGCCAGACCATGATAGAGCGGCAGGAAAGACTCCGACCAGCGGCGCAGGTCCTGGACACGATCCGTATCGGGCCGCTGCTGCCAGGAATAATAAGAAGGCATGTCCACCTGAGACGTACCGCCGGGCACCGCTACCCGGCCCCGCAAACTGGTCAACCATTCATTGTCGCGCAGGCCCTGCCCCACCCGCCCTTGGGCCGACAGGTCAGCAGCCGCACGCACAATTTGCTCAATCATCTTGTCCAGCGCCTGCAGCTGAACACCGGGGTGCTCGCGCAGCGCAGCCAGCGCCACGCGCTGACGCTCCAGATCCTGAAGAACGGCAGAACGTAAATCGGTCCGATCCGAGATGTCCAGCAAATCAAACAAAGTCGCTACAGCGATCTGATGCGAGTACGCATCCTGGTTGGCTGAAAAATGAAACAGCCTATCGAACAAATACTCGACTCTCAGTAAAGCCCGGACACGCTCATTGCAGGGGTATTCGTATAGAGTCACGCGTTTAAAACCTTTTTTTGTCGACTGTAGGGTCAGACACGTCGTGGTGTCGGGCCGTCAAGGCACACCAGCGTTGGTGTACTGCCCGCGCCCGCTCTTCCAACAGAGGCAAAGTCGTCTGCCCATCGTTCAGAACCACATCGTCGGCCACGTCCAAGCGTTGCTGACGTTGCGCCTGTGCTGCCATGATACGTTCAATTGTGGCCACTGCCAGCCCGTTACGCTTCTGTACGCGCGCGATCTGGGTCGCTTCATCACAATCGACAACGCAAATCCGATCCACACGGTCGCGCCATCGTCCTGACTCCAGCAGCAAGGGTACAACCACAACAAGATAACATCCTTGCGCTTTCAAGGCCTGTGCTTTTGTTACATCCCAAATCAAGGGATGAATGATGGCCTCCAGGCGATGACGGGCATTGGGGTCAGCAAACACACAGGCCCGCATCCAATCCCGATCCATGGAACCGTCCGCTGCCAAGGCCTGCGTACCGAAGGCGGCACGAATCGGTTCAATGGCCAGGCCACCGGGCGCGGTCAGCTCATGCGCGATCACATCCGTATCCACAACGGCCGCCCCCCAAGAGGCAAAAAAATGGGCCACCTGGCTCTTGCCCGATCCAATTCCACCAGTCAGCCCAATCGTCAGCATGAACAATCCACAGATAAAAAACAAAACTGTAACGTACCCGCGCCAATCCTCCTACCCGCAATAGGCCTGAGACTGTCCCGCCCCCCTGGTCTAGCGTAGAATTCAGCTATCAACCCGTCCACGGAAGCCCGCCATGTCTTTCTCCACGATTTCCCCTCTGCGCTCCCTTACCTTGCTTTCGGTCGTTTTGCTGGCCGCATGTGCCCAGGCGCCCGTTCAGCCCAGCCCTAACGAAGGCCGTGGCTCCACTCAGAAAGACGCCCTGCGCCAAGCGCAAGGCAGCAGTACCGCCCGTGCCCCCTCACAAATCAATTTGGGGTTTGGCAATCAGGAAGGCCTGCACGCCATTACACCGGCCCGCGCTGAACAGCCCGCCGTCCAGGCAGATCGCAGCGTTCCCGAACTGGCTGAACCCAAAACCTTCCTGGGCACCCTATCCTGCCCGCCACAAAGCGGCGCTTGCGAGCCCTACAAAATCAGCGTCACCCTGGCTCCCGCAGGGCAATGGCGTATGCGTGCCACCCCAGTCGGCGCGGGTCAGGAACACCACAAGAGCGGCTGCTGGGTTCCAATCGGTACACAACCCACCCGCATCGCCCTGTTGGCCGATAACGACTCGACGCTGGCAGACCTGAGCTTTGTGAACAACAACGTCTTGCGTATCAACACCTTCAACCAGCAGCGCCCCACACTGGAAAGCCACTTGACTCGCCAAGCCGACATCGACCCAGTCAGCGAACTGGACGGCCAGGCCAACCCAGCTTGCCGCTAAGCTAAGGCGCAGACAGGCCGCCCATCAAGCTGGGCGGTAACACATCCCGCAGACCTGGCTCGCTGAACACAAAACGAGTCAACTCAACCGCATTGCGCACGCGTAACTTCTGGAAAACGCGTGCCCGATGCGCTTCAACCGTACGCTGGGAAATCTCCAATTCAGCCGCAATAACCTTATTCGCCTTACCAATAGCGATATAAGACAACACGTCGCGCTCGCGCGGAGTCAGGCTTGCAAAAAGCACAGAGGCGGGAAGGTGACTATTCAATACCATGTCAGTCTCGTATATCTGTACCAGGCGAACAGGCCGCCTGCGAGGTGAAGAATTAACCATAGACAGAGTTTGTCATTTTAGGCAGGGACTACACGACTGTTAACTTATACGGGATGTTTTTGTCACAGGACTAATATAAAGACAAGAATTTCAATGTGTCGGAAAACAGCCATTTCTGCCGATAAATTAGCGATAAGCCTAGGCAAAACCAGCGCCCTACCGCCCACCACAATCAAATTACTCACCTAGGTCAAAATTATTAAGCGGGCAGGCGCGAGTACAAACCCCACCCATCAACAGCCATCAGAGATGCCGACTCCAGGGCTATGAGCCCCTCTGGCGCGAGGCTCAGGGGGGACGGCGATTCAGACTGCGCCCGGAGCTATCTCTGGCCAAGGGCACCGGTGCACAGCACTGGCAAGTAGTCCGCCTTCCCCCTGAGCCGCGCGCCAGAGGGGCGACGTACTGAGTCCACCTATAGTTTGAAGGAACAAAGACCGCTACTACCCACGACCAGAAAAGCAGGCACAGACAAAGACAAAGACAAAGACAAAGACAAAGACTACAAAATCAAACCACACAGGTATAAAAAAAGCACAGCAAAAGCTGTGCTTTTCTCACCAAATAACACAAGAAATCAGGCTTTAACCATTTCCAGGTTGTCGATCAAGCGCGTCGCGCCCAACTTGGCCGCGGCCAATGCCACCAAAGGCTCACCGGCTGCGATTTGCTCTTCAGTTGGTTCCAGCAAGTCCGACTGACGACGCAAGGCCATATAGTCCACCTTCCAGCCCAGATCCGTCATCTTTTTGGTCGCATAAGCCTCGATCTGCTCGCGGCTTTGACCTTGCTGCAAACGCTCATTCATCTCCTGCAGCGTGCCATAAATCTGCGGGGCCTGAGCGCGCTCCTCGGGACTCAAATAGCGATTACGCGAAGACATGGCCAAACCATCCTCTTCCCGCACCGTCTCGTGAGCCAGAATCTCTACCGGCAACTGGAACTGGCGCACCATCTGGCGCACCACCATCAACTGCTGATAATCCTTCTTCCCGAACACGGCCACACGCGGCTGCACACAGGAAAACAGCTTCAACACAACCGTACAGACCCCTTCAAAGAAGTCCGGACGGAAGTGGCCTTCCAAAATTCGACCCAAATGATCAGGCGGGCTGACACGGAAACTTTGCGGCTCCGGGTACATCTCGCGCTCCGAGGGGGCGAACAGGACATAGACATCGCGCTCTTGCTCCATCTTGGCCGCATCATCCTGCAAGGTACGCGGATAACGGTCAAAATCCTCGTTAGGACCAAACTGCAGACGATTGACAAAAATACTGGCCACCACCGGATCGCCATGCTGGCGAGCCATCTTCATCAAGTCCAGGTGGGCTCGATGCAAATTCCCCATGGTTGGAACAAATGCCACGCGTGTCTGACCCTGGAGCTGATCGCGCAGTTCTTGGATGTTATGGACGACTTTCAAAAAATTCTCCGCTACGGAATAAGATCAGGCCCATCGGCCTGCGCTCGAATATAGGTCAGGCGCAAATAAATAGGAGCGTAGGGCTCGGCCTGCGTGATTTCAAGCAGTGACTCTCGTGCCAATTCCAGCATGGCCAGAAAATGCACGACAAGCACCGCCGCTGGATCCCCCTGATCCAGACGTTCATTAAACAGCTCAGTAAACTCCATGAAGCGCACGTGCTGCAAACGTCGCAGAATCTGGCTCATGTGATCGCGTACCGACAACTGCTCGCGCGTAATCTTGTGACTGGCATTAAGCTTGGCGCGCTTCAAGATACCCAGCCAGGCCTGGCGCAAATCATCCGCACTCACTTCGGGCGGAATGGCTTCCACAACCAACTCGGCCTGAGCGTTGGCCAGCAGATAATCGCGTCCCATCAGGGGCAACTCGTCCAGACGACGCGCGCCCTCCTTCATGCGCTCGTATTCCAGCAAACGACGCACCAGCTCCGCACGCGGATCCTCAACTTCTTCACCCGTGTCCGCGCGCCGCACCGGCAACAACATCCGAGATTTGATCTCGATCAGCAGCGCCGCCATCAAAAGATACTCGCCCGCCAGCTCCAGATTCGTGGCGCGAATCTGCTCGACATAAGCCAAATATTGCCCAGTGACCTGAGCCATCGGAATGTCCAGCACATTGAAGTTCTGCTTGCGAATCAAATACAGCAACAGATCCAGCGGGCCTTCAAAGGCGTCCAGAAACACTTCCAGCGCATCAGGCGGGATGTACAGATCCTGGGGAATCGCAAACAGCGGCTCACCATAAAGACGCGCCAACACATCCTCGGGCTGAGGAGCTGGCGTATCCACAACGGGCTGCTGTGCAATCTCAGTCACAGGCGCGGGCGTACAGATTTAGTTGTTTTCGTAGTACACGTAAGGTTTTTGAGGCGTACGAGCAGCCTTGTAACCATCTTGCAGTTCCTGATCAATCTGCTTGTCCCACAGACGATAGCGGCCTTCACGCTGCCGTGCTTCGGTATCCGCGTTCTGCTCTTTATACTGTTTAAGAAACTGGGTAATTTCGGATTCGAAATTCTTTGCCATAATACCTGTACGCCTAAAATAAATTGGATAACAGAAAAGTTTGAGTTTACTGCACCGCACACCAGAGAGTTCGCCGCATGGCATCTGAACAGACCGAAGCCACCAAACCGGCAACCCTGTCCCCTCAAGAGCGTCGAGCCATACGCATTATTCCCTACATTGTGGGATGTGCATTGTTCATGCAAATGCTGGACTCTACGGTTGTCGCCACTGCTCTGCCCACGATGGCCTTATCGCTGGATACCAGCGTCATCCGCATGAATACCATCATTACCAGCTACCTGCTGGCCGTGGCTGTATTCGTTCCTATCAGTGGGTGGGCTGCAGACCGCTTTGGTGCGCGCAAGGTGTTCCTGGCCGCCATTCTACTCTTTACCGCCAGTTCTGTTGCATGTGCCCTGTCCCAAACCCTGCCCCAACTGATCATTTCCCGCGTGATACAAGGCATGGCGGGAGCCATGATGGTTCCGGTAGGTCGCATTATCTTACTGCGACGGGTGCCTAAAGATGAGCTTTTAAGCGCCATGGCGGTGCTGACTTTACCCGCCTTGCTGGGCCCTATCATCGGTCCGCCTGTGGGTGGCTTTTTAGTCACCTATGCCAGTTGGCACTGGATTTTCCTGATCAACATCCCCGTGGGGGTACTGGGTATCGCTCTGGTACTGCGTTACATCCGCGAGGACTACCCCACCGAACGCCCGCCCCTGGACTGGCTGGGCTTTATCTTGAGCGCCATCTGTCTGGCCACGCTGGTAACCAGTTTCGAGAACGTAGGCCACGGCACCATTAGCTGGGCTACCCTGGGCTGGCTGACTTTGGCGGGTCTGGTCGCGGGGGCATGGTACATCTGGCATGCACGGCAAGTAGCCTATCCCATTATTGATTTGTCCTTGCTACGCACCAAGACCTTTGCCATTTCTGTATTGGGCGGCAATCTGTGCCGCTTCTCGCTAGGGGCCTCACCATTTCTGTTAGCGATCATGCTGCAAACCAACTTTGGCATGAGCGCATTGTCGGCGGGTCTGATCACCTTCACCGGGGCGATTGGCGCTCTGGGCATGAAACTGGTGGCTCCACCCATCATCCGACGCTACGGTTTTCGCAAAGTCCTGATCGTCAACGCCTGGCTGACAGGCTTGTTCATCGCCCTGTGCGCCATGTTCCAGGCCACCACACCCATGTGGCTCATGATTGCCGTCCTGACTGCAGGTGGTTTCTTCCGCTCCCTGCAGTTCACCGCCGTCAACACCCTGACCTACGCCGACCTGGAATCCGAAGCCATGAGCCAGGCCAGCAGTTTCGCCGCCATGGCGCAGCAGTTGGCTATCAGTCTGGGCGTGGCATGTGCGGCGGTAACGCTGAATGTCAGCATGGCATTGCGCGGCGCCAGCAGCGTAGAGACCCAGGATACGATCTGGGCCTTTCTGATTCTGGGCGCGATTACGGCGATATCGAGCCTGTCTTTTGCCCGGCTGTCAGCCAGTGATGGGGAGTCTTTGCAGAAGAAGTAGGTCCGAACGGTTTTATAGCTCATCAGGCATGCTTGCCCCCTCATCAGGCAGCATGTTTGCAACGGGCTTTAGTCTAGTAATAAAGCTACGAAACGAACTCAAAACGCCTGTATGACTGACTCAGCATCTCGGCTTTCTGAATAGACACACCCACCTCAGCCGCACGTATCGTGATGCGTTCGTGCAAGGCCTCCAGATCCTCATGGGCCCGCTTATGTAATGCCTCCGCTACGACCAGCACCGTATCTGAATCTTTGGATACCACAGACTGAGCCCCCTGCCGGAACACCCAGCGACGTGAGTGCGCATGGTTGCCCTCATCGGCAAACACAATCTCGTCTTCTGTCGGATGCTCGACCTCACCCTGGAAGGTTCGATATATTTCAGTGCCATCGGCAGGCCGAACTGTGATGCCTCCAGAAATATGGGCGCAATCAAATGCCGCAATCGGAATGGCTGCCTGCATAGACTCTGCGTTCAAGGTATCGATCAAAGGATGAAAGCCAGGCAGGTGTCCGTCTTTACGAAAGCGACGCAGCAATGCTTCAACCGCACAGCGGTATTGGGTCGGCTTCATGCCCATCTGGGAATAAGCCTGACGCCAGGCCTGAATAGACGGGAGTTCACTCTCCGGCCCCTGCTCCAGCAACTGGCTAACCCTCGTGAATGTGCTGTTCAGGGCACCGTTTTGTAGCTCGGCTGCCCTCACCCCTTGTAAAACCAGGACCAATGCCGTCAGCCCCGGAAAGCGGTTCCACACAGTGTCAGAATGATTGAAGTACATGGTATGCAAGGCACCTTTCGCCAATTGAAAATGTGAAATACAGGCAAGCACACTGCCTATTGCGTCAGTACGGTTCGTGCTCGGGTTCGCACCGGGAAGGTCAACACAAAAATGGCAAGAATGACCGTGGCAACACCCACAATCTGTACCCACCCAATCTGCTCCCCTAAAACCAGCGCTGCCAGGGTGACGGCTGTCAAAGGAGCAACCGCCGTAAACACAGACGCTTCGCTGCCACTGACTCGCGCTGCCCCGCCATACCACAGCAAAAACCCTGCAACAGTAGGGACAAGCGCATACCAAACCACTGCGCCTATCGCTGCGGCATCTGGCATGGAAGGCGGTAATTCAAGAAAAGCAAAGGGCAAGGACACCAGCAGGCCCAGACCTGTCATCGTGGTGGCCTGCAATAAAGGCCGCAGCGGCACGGGGATGCGTTTGTTAAGCAAAATGAATGCGCTCTCGCAAACCACTGCCCCCAGGATGTACAACATGCCAATCGACGAACTCGGGCCGTTTCCTTTCCAGGCCACTGCCATGACACCCAAGGTCGCCAGCACGACGCTGATCAGCAGCCTTAGCCCTGGCCGCTCACTCAGGACGATCACGGAGAAAAGCGCAGACACAGCGGGCAATGTTCCTATGATCACGCCCGCATCAGCCGCCGACAAATGGGACAAGCCTGCTATCAGTAAGGTCGTATAGCCAACACTGCCCGCCCCGGCCTGAAGCAGCAACAGAACCCAGTCCCGGAACAACAGCTTGGGCCACCGCTCTCGCTGCCAGAACACCAGGGCAAGCAAAACCGGCAAGGCAAGCGCAAAACGAAGCGCCGTTGCCAAAAAAGCAGGCATGTTGCCAGCGATCAGCTTGGAAGCAATGACAGTCGATCCAACCGTCATCATGGCCAAGGACAGCAATACATATCCAAGTGTGCGACTTGACATCTTTTCCTCTAGGACGCAAATCAATTCACGTAATAACCTTGGCATTTAATAGCATTGACCAAGAAAAATCTTGAACGATATTGCAAGGAAACAGGAAAACCGCAGACATCAAGAGGGAGCACTATTTTTTTGACAAAAACAAAAATAGAAAACGACTAGAATAATCATTTCCCCATTCATCCAGGAACACGAAGTGTGTTCTTAGACAAGGAAAGGAAATGTCCCAAATGAAGGTCAGTAAACAATTCAAAGCGAGGGTATGCGGGCAGACAGATATCGTCGCTGTTGAAGCGATGTCCAGCCAATCGTTTGGTCGGCATACTCATGATCAGTTTGGGATAGGGGTGGTGGTCAGCGGGGCCCAGGACTCTGCCAGTGGCCGCGGGCAGGTACGAGCCACCAACGGCAACATGATTACCGTCAACCCCAACGAAGTTCACGATGGAAGACCCGTAGAAGGCAAGGCAAGAACCTGGCGCATGCTGTATCTGGACCCAGAGCTGATAGCCCAGTTTGCCCAGTCCATGGGGCATAGCGCCGGGGTGGAGTTTATCCACCCTGTTCTTGGCGACCCCTCGGCGGTCATGGCATTCAAGCGCCTGTACGCAGCATTAACCGATCCAAACCGCGAGCCCAAGCAAGGACTGATAGATGAAATTGCGGAGCAGGAGCTTTTTCAGATTCTGGTGCCACTGCTTGGAAATACTCAGCCCACGGAAGCGGAGATTCTGTCTGCCGAGTTAGCCAGAGCCAAAGCTCGTCTTGATGCTCACCCGGAAATCCCGGTCTCGCTTAATGAACTGGCAACGGAGGCCGGTTTAAGCCGATTCCAATTTCTAAGGGCGTTCAAAGCTGTGACGCAATTGCCGCCTCATGCGTATCGGCTACAGCGTCAGCTGCAAATGGCGCGCCGCCTGATCATGCAAGGACACACCTTGCTGCAAGCGTCTCTTTTATCGGGTTTTGCAGATCAAAGCCACTTAACACGCCATTTCGTCTCAAGTTATGGCCTGACACCCGGCTCCCTCTCTCAATCTCGCAAAATGCAGTCTTTTCCGACGCTCAAGTAATTGAAGAGAATTCGATAAGTAATTCAAGACAATAAATCATGAATCAATAATTTTGATAATTTATTTTATTGAAAAAAAGAAACCTGATTGGCAATAAAATCAATCTTAAAAAATAAATAATAAGGAAGCCAATTTAAACCGGCTTATCCTCATCCTCCAGCAACATCACCAGCTTGCAGTCCGGGCGTATTGCCAGGCGAAAGGTAAATTGCTGAAAGCGGCGCACGCCCTGGCTGGGGTGTCGAAAATCTCGCAAGCCCCCTTCCCGCTCCACCACGGTCTGGCGTCCCCACCAGAAAGCGAATACCTGGCTTTGATGCGCCAGTTCCTGGATCAGAGCCTGTACATCGGCTTCATCGGCATGGGCACCTACGTCGGCGCGGAACTCGGCCACGACGCGGCTGGCGCGCTGCTCCCAGTCCACCACCAGCTCACGCGCTGCCGGGTCCAGGAAGATATAGCGTAATAAATTGGGCTGCTCGCTGCGGTCGGGCCAGCCATCGAACAAACCCAACAAGGCTTCGTTGCGGGCCAGTACGTTCCAGCTGCGGTCCAGAATGTAAGCCGGGGCGGAAATACTATCAACGCAGGCGCTCAGGCCTTGCGGCAAGGGTTGAATATCACCCTGCCAATGTTCGGGGTCGGCGCAGTCGGCCAGCTCAAACAGGTAGTGGCGCTCGGCCCGGGCCAATTTCAGGACCGTTGCCAGGCGGGCGCAGACGGTGGGGGACACGGTCACGTCACGGCCCTGCTCGATCCAGGTGTACCAGGTGGTGCTGATATCGCACAGTTGAGCCACTTCTTCACGACGCAGGCCAGGAGTGCGACGACGCACGCCAGGGGCCAGGCCCAGATCTACAGGCCGGATGCGTTCCCGCGCATGACGCAAGAAGCGACCCAAAGCCTGACGCCGGGTTTGGGACGCGCTCTCGGCGCCGCCCGGATTAGGCCCCGTCATTCCCATATCAACCCAACACGCCCGACAGAGTGCGGCGTACGTCTTCTTCCGTGCGGCCACTGCGTTGGATGTAGTCTTGCAATTGGTCCTGGCCAATATTGCCCACGTTGAAGTACTTGGACTGCGGGTGACTGAAGTAAAAGCCCGACACGCTGGAAGCCGGAATCATGGCGTAGCTGTCGGTGATGAACATCTCGATGTCCTCACACTGCAAGACGCGGAACATGTCGTGCTTGACCACATGCTCCGGGCAAGCCGGGTAACCGGGTGCAGGACGAATGCCCTGGTATTTCTCGTCGATCAGCTCTTCGTTGGACAGGCGCTCGTCGGTGACATAGCCCCACAAATCCGTGCGGACACGAGCATGCAGACATTCAGCAAAGCCTTCGGCAAAACGGTCACCCAGCGCCTTGATCATCAAGTCGGAGTAATCATCGCCAGCAGCCTGGAACCGCTCGGACAGTTTGTCCACGCCAATCCCGCCAGTCACCGCAAACATGCCGATGTAATCAGCCACGCCGCTTTCTTTGGGAGCAATGTAGTCGGCCAGACACTTGCTATCGACGCCTTCACGCTTGACGCCTTGCTGGCGCAGGTTGCGCCAGGTGAACAGGACTTCACTGCGCGATTCGTCTGAATAGACCTCGATATCTTCACCATTGACGGTGTTGGCGGGGTAGAACGCAATCACGCCGTTTGCCGTCAACCAGCGACCCTCAATGACTTTCTTCAACATAGCCTGGCCTTCGGCAAACAGGGTCTTGGCCTGCTCGCCCACCACCTTGTCTTCCAGAATGGCCGGGTACTTGCCGAACAAGCTCCAGGTCTGGAAGAACGGCGTCCAGTCGATGAACTGGGCAATATCGGCCAAGTCGTAATTCTTGAAGGTACGGCGACCAATGAATTTGGGGCGTGGCGGCACGTAGGTGGTCCAGTCGATGGCTGGCTTGTCTTGGCGCGCTTTTTCCAGCGAGATCAACGGTGTGGCTTTGCGATTGGCATGGCGCTGGCGCACTTGTTCGTACTCCTGGCGCACTTCGGCCAAAAACTCTTCCACGTTATCTGACACCAACTGAGTAGCCACACCCACGCAGCGGCTGGCGTCCGGCGTGTAGATAACCGGGCCGTCGTAATGCGGGGCAATCTTCACCGCCGTGTGTACACGACTGGTGGTCGCGCCACCAATCATCAGGGGGATGTTGCGCTCACGGAAGTACGGGTCGCGCTGCATCTCGGACGCGACGTAGGCCATTTCTTCCAGGCTGGGGGTGATCAAGCCGGACAGGCCCACAATATCGGCCTCCACTTCCTTGGCCTTGGCGAGGATCTCGGCACAAGGCACCATCACGCCCATATTGACCACTTCAAAGTTATTGCACTGCATCACCACGGACACAATGTTCTTGCCGATGTCATGTACGTCACCTTTCACTGTGGCAATGACCATACGGCCTTTGGAACGCACATCACCGCCCGCAGCCTCAATCTGGCGTTTTTCTTCTTCGATGAAAGGAATCAAGTGGGCCACGGCCTGTTTCATCACACGCGCAGATTTCACCACCTGCGGCAGGAACATCTTGCCCTGACCGAACAGGTCACCCACCACATTCATGCCATCCATCAAGGGCCCTTCAATGACACTGATGGGGCGACCGCCCTGGGCATCGATCTTCTGACGAACTTCTTCTGTATCTTCCACGATGAAGCTGGTGATGCCATGCACCAAAGAGTGGATCAAACGCTGCTCAACCGTGGTTTCGCGCCAGCTCAGGTCTTCCTCTTTCTTGGCGCCCGAGCCTTTGACGCTCTCGGCCATTTCTACCAGGCGCTCGGTAGGGGTGCGTTCGTCAGCCGGATCGGTTTTGCCTTTGGGTTCGGCCCGGTTCAGGATCACGTCTTCAATCAGATCGCGCAGATGCGGTTCGATATCGGCATACACGCCCAACTGACCGGCATTCACGATGCCCATAGTCAGGCCTTCCTGAATGGCGTAGTACAGGAAGACGGTGTGAATGGCCTCGCGCATGGCTTCGTTGCCACGGAAGGAGAAACTGACGTTGGAAATACCGCCGGATAAGCGCGCGTGCGGCAGATTCTTGTGAATCCAGCTAACGCCGCGAATGAAGTCCAGACCGTAATTGGCGTGTTCATCCATCCCGGTTGCAACGGCAAAGACGTTGGGGTCGAAAATAATGTCCTCTGGCGGGAAACCAAGCTCATCCACCAGCAAGCGGTAAGCACGTTCGCAGATTTCCACCCGGCGCTCGTAGCTATCGGCCTGACCCTGCTCGTCAAACGCCATCACAACAATAGCGGCGCCGTATTTGCGGCACAAACGGGCATGCTCCAGGAAAGGCTCAATACCTTCCTTCATGGAAATCGAGTTCACGATGGCCTTGCCTTGCACACAGCGCAAACCGGTTTCGATCACGTCCCATTTGGAACTGTCGATCATGATGGGCACGCGGGCAATGTCCGGCTCGGAGGCAATCATGTTCAGGAAGCGGTGCATACAGGCTGCGGAGTCCAGCATGCCCTCGTCCATATTGATGTCGATAATCTGCGCGCCGTTCTCCACCTGCTGACGGGCCACCGACAAGGCTTCTTCATAATTTTCTTGCTGAATCAGGCGCAAGAAAGCCTTGCTGCCCGTGACGTTCGTCCGTTCGCCCACGTTCACAAACAGGGTATCTTCGTCAATATTCAGTGGCTCCAGACCCGACAAACGGGTTTTGACAGGAACCTCGGGGACAACGCGTGGAGGCAACTTGCGGCACAGCTCGGCAATGGCGGCAATGTGCTCGGGCGTCGTACCACAGCACCCACCGACCATATTCACCAAGCCAGCTTGCGTGAATTCCTGCAGCAGACTGGACGTATCGGCTGGCGTTTCATCAAAGCCGGTTTCTGCCATAGGGTTGGGCAAACCAGCGTTGGGGTAGACACACACATAGGTGTCACAAATCTTGGACAGCTCGGCCACGTAAGGACGCATCAAGGCGGCGCCCAAGGCACAGTTCAGGCCAATCGTAATGGGACGGGCATGACGCATGGAGTTCCAGAAGGCCTCTACCGTCTGACCGGACAAGATCCGGCCCGATGCATCGGTAACCGTGCCCGACACCATCACCGGCACGCGCTCACCACGCTCATCAAAGACCGTTTCCAGCGCAAAAACAGCCGCCTTGGCGTTCAGCGTGTCAAAAACGGTTTCGATCAGCAAAATATCGACGCCACCATCGAGCAAGGCACGAACCTGCTCGGTATAGGCTACGCGCAACTGGTCAAAGGTGACGTTACGAGCAGCCGGGTCATTCACATCCGGGGAAATAGAAGCCGTCTTGGGCTGCGGGCCCAAGGCACCGGCCACAAAGCGCGGCCATTCAGGTGTGCTGAAGGCATCACGTGCCTGACAGGCCAGTTGAGCCGAAGCCAGGTTCAGGTCATAGCTGATGCCCTGCAAATCGTAGTCACCCTGGGCCACATCGGTTGCACCAAAGGTATTGGTCGTAATTACATCGGCTCCGGCAGCCAGGTATTTCTCGTGAATTTCACGAATAATGTCGGGTCGCACCAGCGACAGCAATTCGTTATTGCCCTTCACATCCTTGTGGTGATCCGCAAAACGATCGCCCCGAAAATCAGCCTCACCCAATTTGTAACGCTGAATCATAGTGCCCATCGCACCGTCCAGAATCAGAATTTGCTGCCCCAAACGGTGCGCAAATTCAGCACCACGCGTATAGGCAGAGATCGGATAAGGCAAAGCAGGATAGGACACTAAAAAGCTCCGTAGCACGAAACGGGACGTTGACGGCATCTGACAGCAAGAGCCGCGAGAATGGTGGATTGGCGCCACAATTGTAGCGCCTTGTACGGCAAATCCACCCCAAACACTTAACCTTTGCGCCAGCGGCATGTAACATTTTCCGCTCGGAAAGAGGTGCTTTCCGGCCCATGCAGCCGTGGGCCTGGGAAAGTCAAATGGGAAACGTGAGCGGTTCCACCCCGGAACTGCCAAACGTGCTGCCCCCGCAACGGTACCTGCTACACGCAAAGCCCGACACCAGCCTGCTTCTCGAGCCTGAATTCATGGCCGTCCCACGGTGGGCGGCTTCGCTTACCGATGTGCGGGGACGCACATCCCACAGGAATCTCCATGACTCTACTGTCCATCCGACCTTTGATGGTCGCCCTGGCGGGCGCCCTGCCCTTCATCGCCACGGCCCAAACTGCCCCTGTCGCCAAGCTGGATCAAATTGTTGTTACCCCTAGCCGCATGGCTCAATCACTGAAAAACGTGGTGGGTGACGTGACGGTGATTGATCAGGAAACCTTGCAGAAAGCGGGTCAAAGCAGTGTGGCTGAGATTTTGCAGCGTCAGCCTGGGGTGGAGATTTACACCGAAGGGGGCCCTCAAACCGTTAGTGGGATCTATTTGCGTGGCACCAACCCACAACATACACGCGTCATGATCGACGGCATGCGCATCAACAGCTCCACCAGTGGTTCAGTGAACTGGCAAGCCATTGACCCCGCCCTGATCGAACGCATTGAAATTGTGCGTGGCGCAGGCAGCAGCCTGTATGGCTCGGATGCCATTGGTGGTGTGGTGAACATCATCACCAAAAAAGGCGGTGGCGACCGTGCCTTGAGCGCCTGGGGGAATATGGGCCTGGGCTCGCAAGACACCTTCAAAGCCAGCGCCGGTTTTTCGGGTGCCGCTCAAGGCTGGGACTACAGCCTGGCCTCCAGCTACGGCACCAGCGATGGATTCAGTGCTACTAATCCACTTGCGGGCATATACACGTATAACCCAGACAAGGACGGTTACACCCAACACGGCCTGACTGGATCCTTAGGCTACGAATGGGCACAAGGGCAACACCTGGGCCTGACCGCCATCAACAGCTACATAGACGGCCAGTTCGACAACGGGACGTCCACTTCTCGCCCCCCTAGCACGCAAACACGTCAGCAAACCTACGGTCTGACCAGCACCAACAAGCTGTCTGAGTTGTGGACCAGCCGCCTGAGCGCCTCGCTAAGCAAAGAAACAGTCGAAAACCGCGCTTTTGCCTCTCGCTATTCCACACTGCAACGCCAATACAGTTGGCAAAACAACCTGGCCTTTGCCCAAGGCCATACCCTGTCCTTGCTGGCCGAGCGTCTGGAAGAGCGCATGACGCACACCACCGTCCACAAGGATGACAAGCGCAACACCAATGCCTTTGCCCTGATCTACCGTGGCGATATCAATCAGCACCACCTGCAAGCCAGCGTGCGTAATGACAATATCAGCGGCTACGGCAATAAAGTGACGGGTGGCCTGGGCTATGACCTGGACATCACCAGCAACTGGACCGTAGGTGTGGCCGCCAATACTGGCTTTCGTGCCCCCACTTTTGCCGACCTCTACACCCCCTACGAGGCATATATGGTCGGTAGTTTTTCGGGTAACCCCAACCTCAAACCCGAAAAATCCCGCAACGTCGAAGGCCATATCCGCTACACGGATGAAACCACTGAACTGGGTCTGGTGGTCTACCAGAACCGAATCAGCGACATGATCAATACCTACGCTTGTGATGCCAATTCAAACTGCACGACGACAAACACCGAAAAAGCACGTATCACGGGTGTGACCTTGACGGCCATGAAGCAACTGGGCAACACCACGCTGAGCGCCAGTGCCGACTTCACCAACCCCAAAGATAGGAACACCGACAAGCAGTTGGTGCGCCGCGCCAAGCAAAACTACAAGGTGGCGGTTGATCACAAGTTTGGTGACCTGAAAGCCGGTGCTGAGTACCTGTTCGCCTCCCATCGTTATGAAGATGCGAAAAATGAACAGCGTCTGGGCAGCTACGGACTGTTGAACCTGACCGCCAGCTACCCGCTGACCTCCAGCCTGGAAGCCCAACTGCGCTGGAACAATGTGTTCGACAAGGACTACACCCTGGCCCGTCGTGGCTATAACAACGCCGGCTCCAGCGTGTTCCTGAACTTTGCCTGGCGCATGTAAGCAGTAAAATCAGCTTTGCTTGATTCTGGCGCGGCTCTTGGGCCGCGCCATTGACTTAAAGGCGCATGATGCCCCCTTTGCCTACGACTTATCGTCTTCAACACCCGAAGCGCTCTGTCTGGAGCGGATTGGAGCGATGGGGATTGCTTTGCCTGCTCGCCCTGCTTTTAGGATTGCCCATCCTGACGCAAGCGCAGGGACAAGACCCGTTGCAGTCACAGGCGCAAATTCAAGCACAGCCCGAAGCACAGACACAGACACCGACACAGACCAGCACAAAGCAAAGCACTCAAGAAGTACAGAGCCAGCAGCAAGATAAAAAAGCACAAAACGCCGCAGCCGAACAAGACGCCCCCCCCACAACAACTGTCGCTTCAGCCCGTGCGATTAGCCTTGCTCCCCACATTACCGAGATCCTGTTTGCCGCCGGTGCTCAAGACCACTTGATCGCCGTAGACAGTTCCAGTGACTACCCCCCTGCCGCCAAGGATCTACCCCGCGTTGGGGACGCCTTGCGCGTGAACCCCGAACGGCTGCTGGAACTAAAACCCGATCAAGTCTGGGCTTGGCAAGCCAACCAGATCGGGCCTGAATTACAGCGCCAGCTACAGCAAACCCATATCAGCCTGATCTTTGCCGCCCCTGAAAAACTGGACGACATTCCCGCCTTTGTCCGTCTGGCAGGAGACAGCCTGGATACAGCCGATGTCGCCGTTCCCATCGCTGCTTTGCTGGACAATCAGATTGCCGCCCTGCGCCATAACAGCCGCCTGGGCGAGACCGTCAGCGTGTTTCTGGAAATCGGTTCCGAGCCTTTATATACCTTGGCACGCGATCCTTTGATTCAGGATGTGCTGAACACCTGCAAGGCACAGAACATCTATGCCCACCATGCTGCCGTCGCCCCCACCATCAGTCTGGAAGACGTGCTGCACAAGCGCCCGCAGGTGGTCATCATGGCCTACCGTGATCCGGCCCAATTGCGCGCCCGCCATCTGTTCTGGGAAAAACATCTGGGGCTAAGCCCCCACGCCTTGCTGAACCTGAACCCGGATGCGCTGTACCGCCCCGGACCCAGGCTGATAGAGGCCACTCGCGAGCTGTGCGAGCAACTGGATCGCTATCGAGCCCAGGTATCCTGAACGGCTTTCTACTCCAGCCTAGAACTGATACTTCACTGCCAGCATCATGTTGCGCGGCTCGCCCCAGGTATACGTGCTGTACCAGGAGAACATAGAGTAATAGCGCTTGTCGAACAGGTTATTGACGGTAAAGGTGGCCGACAAATTCTTGTTGAAGCGATACCGCGCCATCGCATCCACCAGCCAATAGCCCGCAACGGTATGCTGAACCTTACCCGGCGATCCGGGTCGACTGACATCACCCCAGGTTTTGCTTTGCCAACGGGCACCGCCCCCCAAGGTCAGGCCAGTCAGGTCACCCTCAAAATCGTACGTGGTATAGATGTTGAACTGATGCTCAGGCGACAAGGTAGACACTTTATCGCCATCCTGGCGCGATAGCTTGTAAGCGTAACCCGCATGCATTTGCCATTGCGGCGTCAACTGGCCAGCCACTTCCAGCTCTACGCCATGCGTGCGCACACCTTGAGTCGCCTCATACGCGATGCCTCCCGATGGCGTGCGCCCCCCCGTTTCCTTGCCGAAGTTATCCTGACGCAGTTGGAAATAAGCCAGGCTGGACGTCAAACGCCCCCCCATGAATTCGCCTTTGAGACCGACCTCGTAGTTATCGCCGCGCAAGGGGTCCAGAGTACGGCCTCCCTCGTCTTGCAGGCTCTGAGGCTGGAAAATGTTGGTGTAACTGGCATAGACGGAGAAATTATCGTTCAGGTCATACACAGCCCCAAAGTAAGGCACCCATATGCCTGTCTCACGCATCTCAAGCTTGTTGTAGTTGGCGTAGCGTGTACCCAATAGCAACTTCAAATCATCGCGCAGGTTCAGACGTGTGCTGACATACAGACCATTTTCGCGTGTCACTTCACGGTCGTCGCCCAGGTGCTGCCAGTTCATGCGCGGCCAGCGACCATCCCATTCGTAGTAATTCGAGACATCGGCATTGCTGTTTTCACCGTAAGACGTGTTGGTCCAGCGACGGCGCGATACACCTGCGCCAACCACCAGCTCATGCTCACGGCCGAACAGATCAAAAGGACCAGTCGCATAAAAGTCAGCCGTATTGGAGACTGTCTTGCCCACGTAGCGTCCAGACCATAGGGAAGTACCTTTGCCGGTTAAAGGATCGGGATTGCCAGCCGCTACCGAAGCCAGCTCAGAGTCATAACCATTGATCAAGCGATTGAGCTGCACCTTGGCCATCCAACCGTTGTCGAATTCGTGCTCCAAGGTGGCAAAGGCCGAACGGGTGTACTGGTTCCAGCGACTCCAGCGCGTACCGTTATTAAAAGAACGGTCCATCTCGTTGAAGTTACCCTGCGCGTCATAAATCGGTATACCCCCCCAGGTTGATCCTTTGGGATCGTTGTCCTGCAAATCAGCACCCAGGGTCAAACGGGTATCCGGTGTCAGGTCGGCTTCAACAATGCCGTACAACACCAAAGTCTGACGTTGGTAGTGGTCCAGATGGCTTTTCTTGTCCTGATAGGCGCCGACCAGACGGCCCCGTAAAGAACCTGACTCGTTCAAAGGGCCGGAGAAATCGGCTTCACCACGGTAATTACTCCAAGTGCCCAAGCCCGCACTGGCATACCCCTGAAACTCGCGCGTCGGCTTTTTGCGAATCATATTGATCGTCGCGCCTGGGGTTCCACTGCCAGTGAGCAAACCGGAGGCGCCTTTCAATACCTCCACACGATCGTAAATCGCTGTGTCCGTGAGCGAATGGCCAGCCGAGTACGGTGAATCGCGCAAGGTGGGGATGCCGTCATATTGAAAGTTCTGAACACCAAAACCGCGTGCTTCGTAAGCGGTACGCTCACTGTCATAAGTAATGATGCTAAGGCCAGGAGTATGCCGCACTACGTCATCAATACTGGTCAGGTTAAAGTCATCCATCTGCTTGCGTGTAGTCACGCTGATGGCCTGCGGCGTCTGGCGTGGTGTCAAGCGCAAACGGGTTGCCGTGGCAATTGTGCCCGCCGCATACGTGCCTGAACCTTCGGTGATATCGCCCAGCGCATTGCGGCGTACCTCAATACTGGCCAAAGACTGCACACCGGCGCCGTCAGCCAAGGTGTCACTATCGGGCAGGGCAATCAAGACATAGCCCTGATCCCGGCTTTGAACCTGAAACGGCTGCCCGGCCAGCAAGGCAGCAAAGCCGTCCTGCACGGAATACTGTCCTTGCAAACGCGGTGCGCGCAGACCTTGCAGTCGGGAAGAATCCATCACCAGCGCCACCCCGGCCTGTTGAGCGAACTGGCTCAAGCGGCTAGCCAGATCCCCGGCTTCCAGCGCATAAGCTTGGGTCGTCTGGGCCGAGGCCGGTGCCACATTCAGCATCAAGGCCCCTACAAAAGCCAGACCCAGCAAGCGGCGGCAGATATTGGGCATGAACGTCGTCTTCACAAGCGCCAAAGGCGGCGCACTCTTCGGGACCATGAAATCTCTCCTTCTTTGGCAAGGTCTATCCGTTAAAGACGCACGAGCCCAAAAAAGCGGCAATCAAGGCCTGAAATTAATCATCAATCCTTCATCTGGCGTGTTCTGCACCTGCAATCGGGGATACAAATTCTTCAACAACGCCAAGGCCGACAAGGGTTTGTCAGCAGGCAAGACAGCACTAACCGTCAAGCCCTCCATGCCATGCGGATTGATCTGTGTTTTGCCGGCATACTGGCGGGTGATCTGCTCCAGAGCCTGCGTCAAAGGCACATGCTCCAGAAGCAGTTGCCGCTGGTCCCACGTGCGTATGACACTGTTCACATCCGTCTGGCGGTTTACCCCCAGGCCTTGCGCATTGATCTGCACCTGATCGCCCGGCCCCAGTTCGCGAGCCGCTTGTGGGCCTTGGGTACGCGGATACGCCAGAACCCGAGAGGACAGCACGGTCAGCAAGGTGCCTTGAGGCTGCTCCTGCACGATAAATTCAGTGCCCAAGGCTTGCGAGACGGCCTGGCTGCTCAAGACCCGCAACGGTCGATCCGGCTGCTTGGCCACCACCACACGAACCTGCCCTTCCAACAGCTCAATATCCCGGTACTGCTTGCTATATAAAATCTTGACTTGCGATGCCCCAGCCAGCTCCAGACGAGTGCCATCCTCCAGCACCACACTGCGCCATTGTCCAGCGGCGGTAAGGACAGACTGATTGGACCAAGGCAATACAAAGGCCAGAATCGGCAAGATAAGCACCACGGCCCAGAGCAGGAGCATCGTGCCCTGACGCCAATCGCGCAAAAGCTTGGGCCGCGCTGACAATCCTGCATCCAGCGCACTGCGCCCAGGAGGGGTATTAGCCTGTACGGCCAGTTTTCTTACCCTGCACAGCACCGCCTCCATAGCCGCAGCCGCTGCTTCATGACGCGGGTCCAGCACGCGCCAGGCCATGAACTCGGCCTGGGCCTGTTCGGTAAATTGTTCGGGATCGGACAAGAGCACAACCCATTGGGCGGCTTGTCGCTCTATTTCCTCGTTGGACATGGGGCTCAAGCTGGAATCAAGGTCTGAACATGAAGCAAAGCCTGCACCAGATCATTGCGCACGGTGCGCTCACTGACACCCAAGCGCTTGGCCACCGTGAATTGCGTTTCCCCGTCCAGATAGCAGCTCAGGAACACCATGCGAGCCCGCGCGGGTAATTCATCCAGAGCCTGGGCCAACAAGGCCAGCACTTCCAGCGTGTGGGCGCACTGCTCGGCCGAGGGTGCTTGCGCCCCTTGGGCCAAGGTCGCCTCCAAGGCCTCCAGATAAGCTTGTTCGACAGCCATGCGTCGGCTGCGATCAATTAGCAGCCTTCTGGCCGTGGTCGCCAGAAACGCACGGGGGTGGCGTAAATGATGAACGGCACAGGGGGCCAGCAGCAAACGCACAAACGTGTCCTGAACCAGATCTTCTGCCGTAAAGCTGCAATGCAGACGCGCGCGCAACCACCGCAACAACCAGCTACGGTGATCCTGATAGAAATCTCCCATCCCGATGGGTGCTGACGGATAGTCCATAGACCCTGAATGTTCTAATCAATAATCATTCTCATTCCAAAATTATGACATGAAAAGACAAGGATTCTGACGGCGAAGGCCGCAAGCGTCGTCTGGCCACGACAGATCACCACTAAAACAGCTAACCACCCTGCAAGGGTCATCTAAAAAAAACGGAGAGCGGATGCGGGCCGAAATCAAGAAAACGGACATAGCCCAAAAGGCCACGCCCGCCCAAGGGTCAACACAGAGAAGCTTGCAGCGGCGCGGATCACTCCCCAAACTTCAGGGGCATCTACGACGCTGCAAAACAACCCTTACATCACAAAGGACGGCAGGGTCAGCACAGCGTGAGTGGGTTGGCAGCGCAAGCCTTCCACATCGTTCAGACGGGCTTTGGCACGACGGGACAGATGCTTGAGGACCTGGCTGCGCTCTACAGCAGGCAGTGTGGACAGTGCGTTTTCAATGGTGCGACCGGACAGGTCGTTAAGAGCATAGGCAAACTCGCGCGCACCGTGGGTTTGCAGCAGCTCCAGCAGGTAGCCCTGGCGCTGGCGGGATGCAGCCAGGCGCAGAGCGTCTTGCAGCGCATTATTGTGTGGAGTAGAACGGAACAGGTTGAGGCGGAACATAGCATTCTCCTTCGGACACGAGGGCCCAGAAAGAGTGCTCACCTCATCAGAGGGGCCCGCTTTGTGGTCCAGCGTCCAATTGACTGGTCATTAAGAAGGTTTGCCCTTTACAGGAACAAAGCCATATAGAAGGATCAGGGTCCATTTACTTTTAAACGTGAGTAGTTAAAAAAAGGGCAACGGTTTTTGCACCAACGATATTTTCGCACCTGACCCAAGGCTTGTCTGTCAGGCATTGGCACACTTTCCATCACCTTGTGGACATCAAATTTATACTTAGGGATATGTGATTTTGCAGGGCACCCACAAGCCCCCGACTGAAGAGGCTTTACTGCCTGCTGCTCACGCGCCCTTCCCCCCGAACACCAGCAAGCTTATATAAGGGTTTTCCTGCGAGTACCGGCCAAATGGATTATTCTTGCAGTGTTTGCCCAGCAAAAATCACTTATCTCTCCGTCACCAAAGACGGATGCGCAACAAAGCACCACCATGACCCAAACAGTGAACAACGACCCCTTTATCCTGGCCGGAACCAGCTACCAATCCAGGCTGTTGGTAGGCACCGGTAAATACAAAGATTTTGATGAAACTCGTCTGGCTATTGAAGCCAGCGGCGCTGACATTGTGACCGTGGCCATTCGCCGCACCAATATCGGCCAGAACGCCAACGAGCCCAATCTGCTCGATTACCTGCCCCCTTCCAAATACACCCTGCTGCCCAACACTGCGGGTTGCTACACCGCCGATGACGCCGTGCGGACCTTGCGTCTGGCCCGCGAACTGCTGGACGGTCACAAGCTGGTCAAACTGGAAGTGCTGGGCGACTCCGGCAATCTGTTCCCCAATATGCCCGAAACCCTGAAAGCCGCCAAAACCCTGGTGGATGAAGGTTTTGATGTGATGGTGTATTGCGCTGATGATCCTATCCAGGCCCGTATGCTGGAAGATATTGGCTGTGTGGCCATCATGCCTTTGGCCTCCCTGATCGGTTCGGGCATGGGCATTATCAACCCCTGGAACTTGCGCCTGATCATCGATCAGAGCAAGGTGCCGGTGCTGGTGGATGCCGGTGTCGGTACGGCCTCGGATGCCGCTATTGCCATGGAGCTGGGCTGTGATGGTGTCCTGATGAACACCGCCATTGCCGGTGCCCGTCAGCCTGTAATGATGGCCAGTGCCATGAACCTGGCAGTACAAGCCGGTCGCCAGGCGTATCTGGCTGGCCGTGTACCCCGCAAATACTACGATGCCGACCCCAGCTCCCCTACCGAAGGGCTGATTCACTCCCGTACCTGATCGAGACATGATTCCCAATACGCTGACCATTGCCGGAGTTGACCCCTCCGGCGGCGCCGGTATTCTGGCTGATGTCAAAGCCATGAGCGCCCTGGGTGCTTATGCCACCGCTGTCATTGCCGCTTTGACGGCACAAAATACCCAAGGGGTCACCGGCATCAGCCCCGTTCCTGCCGACTTTGTGCGCCAGCAGATTGATACGCTGTTTGCCGACGTGCGCATTGATGGCGTCAAGATAGGCATGTTGGGCCAGGAGGCTGTCACCACCGTGGTGGCCGAACGCATGGCTCACTTCAAACCCAAGCATCTGGTGCTGGACCCGGTGATGATCGCCAAAAGCGGCGACCATTTGCTGGAAAAGTCGGCTGTCCATGCCTTGCGCGAGCAACTGGTGCCCCAGTGCACCATGATCACGCCCAATCTGCCCGAAGCCGGTGTTCTGCTGGACGCCCGCCCGGTAGAAACCGTCAAGGAAATGCGTCAGGCCGCCGAGCGCCTGCGTCGCCTGATGAGTCACAGCGATCAGCGCTGGGTATTCCTGAAAGGGGGCCACCTGCCCGGTTCGGACTGCATAGACCTGCTGCACGATGGCGACAAGATGATCGAAATGCCCGCCAAGCGTATTGATACGGCCAATACACACGGTACCGGCTGTACCTTGTCAGCTGCGCTAGCCGCCCTGCTGCCCCAATACAGCAATGTGCCTGACGCCGCCCTGGCTGCCAAAAAGTACTTGTACGAAGCCATTGCCCGCTCGGGTGAACTAACCGTGGGCAACGGACACGGTCCGGTGCATCACTTCCATAAACTGTGGCCATCTTCCTGATACGTGCCGTTTGATCGGGTCGCTTGAAGGCCCCTGTCTTATGCCTACACTTGGAATTATTGTCGCCATGCGCGAAGAGCTGGAGATTGTGCTGGAACGCTTGCAAGAGCCCCAGACCCTCCAGCGTGCCGGCATGGACTTTCATCGCGGCAGCTATCTGGGTAAACCTGTGGTGGCCGTAGTCTGCGGCGTGGGCAAGGTCAATGCCGCCGCTTGCACCCAGATGCTGATCTCGGAATTTGCCGTGGGCAGCATCATCAATATCGGTATTGCCGGTGCGGTTGAGCCCAGCATCCGGCCAGGCGACATCGTCATTGCCGATACGCTGGTCCAGCACGATGTGGAGCTCAAAGCCCTGGGTCTGGCGCCAGGACAGGTTTTCCGTCTGGATACCTTTGATTTTCCGACAGACCCCGCCTTACTGGCCATTGCCCAAACTGCCGCCCAACAAATTGAAGGGCATCAGGTCCACACGGGCCGAATTGTTACCGGCGACCAATTTATCGCATGTAACGATAAAATACAGTGGTTAAGCGCCACCTTTAATGCCTTAGCCTGCGAAATGGAAAGTGGCGCCATTGCCCAGGTGTGCTATCTGAATACCGTGCCTTTTGTCTGCATACGCAGCATTTCAGACAATGCCAACAACGACGCACACATGGACTTTGACACCTTCTTGCCCATTGCCGTCAACAACGCCAGCACCTTGCTTCACGCGATGGTGCCGTCCTGCTAAGCCCGACTGCGCCTCTTTATCGATGCGCTGGCTTATAATCGGCTCTTTGCCAAGCCTTTAGTTTTCTGGAAGCTATGAACCATATTGCGCTGTCTGAACTCGAACGTGCCCGTTACTACATGGTGGAACAACAGATCCGTCCCTGGAACGTATCCGACGAAAACGTGCTGCAAGCATTGGTCGAGGTCCAGCGCGAACGCTTTGTTCCCTCGTCTTTGCGCTCTTCGGCCTTTTCGGACACCGAACTGCCACTGATCATCAATGCCGTGGACACGCACGAGACCATGCTCTCGCCCAAAGTGGAAGCCCGTCTAGCTCAAGAGCTGCTTTTGCAGTCTAGCGACGGTGTGCTGGAAATTGGTACCGGCTCGGGCTATCAGGCCGCTTTGCTGGCTCACCTGTCCCAACAAGTCACCTCCGTCGAAATTGACAGCAAACTGGCCGCTTTTGCCCAGGAAAACCTGCAGCGCAACAATGTACGCAACGTCAAGGTTGAAGTGGGCGATGCACATGCCGGCTGGGGCACCACCGAGTACGACGCCATTTTGGTCACAGGCTCCGTGCCCACCATTCCTGATGCCTTGAAGTACCAGCTCTGTATCGGGGGCCGTCTGGTGGTGGTGGTCGGTCAAAACCCGGTCATGACAGCCGTGCGTATTACTCGCACCAGCGCCGCCAGCTTCGATACCACACCGCTGTTCGACACCTGGATCAAACCTTTGCGCGGCACGGCCGTTTCACAATTCCGCTTTTAAGTGCCTATGCGGTTCATGACTTCCTTGCGCCTGACGCTGCTCTGCCTGCTTGCCTTAAGCAGCACGGCCCAGTCGCAAGATCTGCTGCAAGCCTGGAATCAGGCCCTGGCTCGTGAACCGCAATTTGGCGCGGCTCAGGCGGCACATCAAGCCGACCAAGAACAAGTGCCACAGAGTCGGGCTCAATTGTTGCCACAGATCAGCGCCATCGGCACAGCCGAACTGCAAGAGCGCCGCCAAACCAGCAAGCTGTCCAATCAACACTCCAGCGACCGAGCCGCCTGGGCACTCACACTGAGCCAACCGGTTTACAACCGCAACGCCTGGGCTCGTTACGAACGCGCTCAGCTATTGGCGCAGGGTGCCGATATTCAACTGGCGCTGGATCGACAAGACTTGATGCTACGCGTCAGCCAACGCTATTTTGATGTGCTGGCAGCACAAGATGCGCTATCTACCTTGAAAGCCCAGCAAGCTGCCATTGACGAGCAATTGCGCGCCGCTGACCAGAATTTTCAACTGGGCGGCACCACGATTACCGATACCTACGAAGCCAAATCGCGTCTGGATCTGACACGAGCTAGCGTCTTGCAAGCGGAAAATGCCCTGCAAGTGGCTCAGGACAAGCTGGCGGCGCTGACGCTGGAGCGTTATGAAACACTGGCTCGCCTACGTGAGCCTTTGCGTCTGCCCGCCCCACAACCTGCAAATCTACAAGACTGGTTGGATCAGTCCAGCCAATCCGGTTTAAGTGTGGCACTGGCCGATATCAAGGCACGTGCCGCCCAAGAGCAGTTGAAAAGCACCCAGGCCCTGCACGAACCTACCCTGGCCTTGAAAGCCCAGACCGGCAGCGGCAGCGACCAGACCCTGTTTGGCCAAGCTGGCGGTGGCCCACGTTCTCTGAACAGCGCCGTCGGTCTGGAGCTAAGTATCCCCATTTTCCGAGGCGGCGAAACCAGCTCTCAAGTCCGTGAACAAAGCTCGCGCCTGCAACAGGCCCGCTACGATCACCAGTTCGCCATTGAGCAATCCATCCAGCAGACGCGCCAGTACTTCTCCGGCGTCACCTCGGGTCTGGTCCGTGTGCAGGCACTGGAAGCGGCCACCAAGTCCAGCCAAGACGCTCTGGAGGCCAACAAGCTGGCTTACGAGGTCGGTGTGCGTGTGAATATCGATGTGCTCAATGCCCAGCAGCAACTTTACGAAGCACAGCGCAGTCTGGCCCAAGCCCGTTATGACGTTCTGATGAACAGCCTACGCTTGAAAGCAGCCAGCGGCACGCTGAGCGAAAACGACCTGCGGGCCGTGAACGATCTGCTACAACCGGCGTCCTGAAGCGACCCAGGCAAGACTGCAGCAAAGCCCTCCCATTGAATCCTTGAGATTCTGAAAGCCCGAGATATACACGTCGCGCTCTTTGCTCACAGCAGCAATGTCAGATCCATCAGCAGCGCCATCCAAATGCAAACGAAACAACGCCAAGCCCTGCGCGGACAACTTCAGTGCTCATGTCCTTGTCTTTGTGTACAAGACACGATGCCTGGATCAAACAGACAAAAAAATCCCGGACTATGCCGGGATTCAATCCTTCAATACCGCTTGTTTAGTCACGCAGCTTTTTAACCAGGGCCGTGGTCGAGCGCTGAAACTCAAAAGGAATGGCGACCGCATCGCCTCCCCAGCTACGCACTAAAGCCGTTTCTGGCAAGGCTTCCATATCGTAGTCACCGCCCTTGACGATCAGGTCCGGGCGCAGTGCCGCGATCAAGGCTTCGGGTGTGTCTTCGTCAAACAAGACCACCGCATCCACACAAGCCAGCGCAGCCAGCAAAGCGGCACGATCCTGTTCAGGGTTGATGGGGCGCTCCGGCCCCTTGTTCAAACGTCGCACCGAGGCGTCAGTATTCACACCGACAATCAGCGAGGCACCCAGTTGGGCAGCCTCGTCCAGGTAGCTGACATGTCCACGGTGCAGGATATCAAACACACCGTTGGTAAAGACCAGCGGGCGCGCCAGGCGCCCCTGTTCCATAGCCTCACGCAAGGCATCCAGACCTAGCACCTTAGCCTCGAAACGTACGCTCATATCAAGCCTGAACCAGAGTCGAGTCCGAGCCGACCTGGCGTGCCAGATCCTTGCGGTAGCGGTTCAACTCCTGCACGGTTTCAAAGGAGCTACCCATCAACAGCGACATATTGTGCAAGATGCGCGAGCTAACCTTGTGCTCCCATTCCTTGTCGAAGCGAATCTGCGTATCCAGCCAGGTTTCCAGCCAACCGGGCGATGGCAGCTTGGACTGCACCGTATCATCCGGGAACATGGCTTTGTTCACATGCAAGTTGGTGGGGTGCAACGCTTGAGCGGTACGATGCGCCGAGGCCATCAGAACACCGATCTTGGAGAAAGCCAGACGGGCTTGCAGGCCAAATTCCTGACCCTTATGCACCAGAGCACGCTTCATGTAGCGCAGGTAAGCACCGGCGTGACGGGCCTCGTCCTGAGCCACAATCTTGTAGATGGCCTTGATCACAGGCTCAGTGTGCCAGTCGGCGGCACGACGGTACCAGTGATTCAGGCGCACTTCGCCGCAAAAGTGCAGCATCAGCGTTTCCATGGCTGGGGCCGGATCAAAGTCAAAGCGCACTTTATGCAGCTCTTCTTCGGTGGGCATCAGCTCGGGGCGGAAACGGCGCAGGTATTCGATCAAAACCAGCGAGTGCTTTTGTTCCTCGAAGAACCACACGGACATAAAGGCGCAAAAGTCGCTGTCATCTTTATTGTCACGCAGGAACATTTCGGTAGCAGGCAAGGCAGCCCACTCGGTAATGGCGTTCATTTTGATGGTGTAGGCCTGCTCGTCTGTGAGCTTGCTGCCATCAAAGTCATCCCACGGTATGTCATGCGCGAAATTCCAGCGCACCGCTTCCATGGATTTAAATAAGTCATGGTAAAGCATAACGATTCCTAAAAAGAATCAAGCGGTTCCTTGAGGGCGGCCATTTACCGTCCGGAAGGCGCCGGAAAGCGCCAGCTTAACAATCAGCTGGCGGACCTGCGTCTATCGTAGAACCTGCAGTTATCAGAAATATGTCAGCCACAAAAAAACTGACGCGTTGCGGAGAGATCACACTTATCGCCCCACCAAAGCCCAGATGGCCACACCGACCGCAAGCGCCAATACCGCACACAAGGCCGTCAGCAATCGGTTGGTCTGCTGCTGCGACTGGCGCAACAGCTTAAGTTCCTGGTTCAACGCCTGCCCTGTCTCCGGTCTATTCAAGCTGGAATAAACCAGACGCGGAAGCTGCGGCATGATCTGGGCCCACTGCCCGGCTTCCTGTTTCAAACGCGAGTAAAAGCCCGATGGACCAATACGCTGGTACATCCACTTTTCCAGATACGGTTTGGCGGTATCCCACAGATCCAGTTCCGGATCCAGGTCCCGCCCCATCCCTTCCACATTCAGAAGGGTTTTCTGCAGCAGCACCAGCTGCGGCTGAATTTCTACATTGAACCGGCGCGACGTCTGGAACAAGCGTAAAAGCACTTGCCCCAAGGAGATCTCGGACAAGGGCCGGTCAAAATACGGCTCACATACCGCGCGCACCGAACCTTCCAGCTCCTCCTCGCGAGTTTCAGGTGGCACCCAGCCGGACTCGATATGCAATTGAGCGACCCGACGATAATCGCGCCGGAAGAAAGCCAAAAAGTTTTGCGCCAGATAGTTCTTGTCGAACTCGGACAGCGAACCCACGATGCCAAAGTCCAGGGCAATGTAACGGCCCAACGATTCCGGTGCGTCCGAGACGTAAATATTACCTGGGTGCATGTCGGCATGGAAAAAACCGTCGGTAAACACCTGGGTGAAGAAAATCTCCACCCCTTTACGAGCCAGGTCTTTCAAGTCCACATTGGCGGCGCGCAAGCGGTCAATCTGGTTGACCGGGATGCCCTTCATACGGTCCATGGTGAACACAGTCGAGGCGCAATAATCCCAATGCACTTCGGGCACGATCAGCAACTCAGTCCGCTCTACATCTTTGGTGAAATTGCGGCGCAACTGACTGCAATTGGAGGCTTCACGGATCAGATCCAGCTCGTCATTCAAGTACTTGTCGAACTCGGCCACCACCTCACGCGGTTTCAGGCGACGGGCATCAGGGCCCAGGCGTTCCATAAACCCGGCCAGCACACGCATCAAGCGCAGATCTTTGTGGATGACCTCGCGCATACCAGGACGCAATACCTTGACGGCCACTTCGCGGCCATCGTGCAGCTCGGCAAAGTGAACCTGAGCAATCGACGCCGAGGCGATGGGCTCACGATCAAACTTCTTGAACAGCTCATAAGGCGACGCACCCAAGGCCTTCAGAATCGTGGCCTCGGCCACCTCGGAGGGAAAGGGAGGCACACGATCTTGCAACAAAGCCAGTTGCTCGGCGATATCCAGCGGAATCAGATCCCGGCGGGTAGAGAGCACCTGACCGAACTTGACGAAGATAGGCCCCAAGCTTTCCAGGGCCAAACGCAAGCGCACACCGCGCGGCAGCTTGGGTTTGCGACCCAGGCGCACAACGCGCAACAACCGGTAAGCCCAGGGATGGCGGATACTCGACAGCACCAGCTCGTCCAGGCGATAACGGAATACAACCAGCAAAATGGTCAGCAAACGGCACAAGGAGAACATGCTCAGGACTCCCGCCGACGCGTATCAAGACGATTCAAACGCTGGTCCAATTTGTCCAGGCGCTGAGTCAAAACGGCTGATTGCTCGCGCAGCCGGTCAAGCTCGGGACGCGTCACCAGCAAGCCACTTTCTTCAGTCAGGTATTCGCTGGCATTGCCGGCCAGACGCTGGCCCAGATCCCGCAAGCCGGTAAACGCCCGGCGCGCACCGCTAAACAGACGCACTGCCATGACATCACCAACAATTTGGGCCAGATCGTGCTCGGCATCCCAACGCAGATTAGCGGCCAGGTCCGACACCAGATTGGCCAGACCGGCTTCACCTTGCACATGCATTAACTGCGTCACTCGGCTGAAATCGCCGTCTTGCAGGATTTGAGGCAATTCGGGCAGCTTGTTCTGAGGAAGAGTCAGCGTGACATCGGGCACCACGGCAGGATGGCCCTGCTCCAGCTTTCCCTGAGAACTGATGGTGTAGACCAGTTGCAAACGGCCCACAATCAGCGAGACGGTTTTACCTGCATAGCTGCGCAAACGCTCACGCGCCCAATCCTCGCGATCAAGCAAGGCGTTAAGCAAACGCACGCCCACGGCGCCAGGTTCTAGGAATGAAGGGATACCAAGCATGTCCATGCAAGTCTACTGCCGCAGCGAGTAAACCAGTCCAATTAAAACAGCCAGTTTAACCCGACACAGACACGGCCGGATGTACAGGACGACAGGAACACGGGCAAAGGGAATCACAGAGAAGCGAGAGCGCTCATAACAGAACAGCCGCCTGGATTAGAAGGCGGCTGTTTGTATAGACAAAGATCAAGCGTTGGGGTCAACCGGGATCTGCTGAATACCAGCCAACAGCCAGCCTGCGCCATCGGCCTTGAACAGATTCCAGACTTCCTCAAAGCGGAAGGCTTCGGCACCCGCCTCTTCGCGCAACATACCGGAGTAGCGCACGCTGGCCAGATGGCCGTCGGCCACTTTCTCGATGCCCAGCAGCTCGGCATTGAGCAGAACCACTTGGGTCACGTTCTCGCCCTGGCGCTGAGCAATCTGAGGAGAGGCTTCTTTGAGCAAATCGTCGGTCAGGAAGGCACGCAGTTGTTCCACATCGCCTTTGTCCCACAGTTTCTGGATTTCCACGAACTGCGTCTTGGCATTGGCCAGGAAGGTCGGTGTGTCGAAATCACCGGGAATGAACCAGCTTTCGTCTACTGGAGGTGCGGGAACAGCGGCGGCAGCAGCGGGCTGAGCAGCAGGAGCGGCAGCAGGCGCAGGTGCTGGCGCAGCCTGTGGTTGTTGCCAGGGGCTCGGTGCCGGATCGGCATTACGCATCATGGACTGGCCACCGGCCTGTTGCATGGCAGGGCGAGCAGCCGAGCCACGGAAACGACGCACAATGAACAGAACAGCGAAGATAACCAGACCAATCAGCAAGAGGCTGGACATCATTTCCAGGAAAGCGCCGCCCAGACCCATGCTGGACAGCAAGGCAGCAATACCCAGACCTGCAGCGATACCGGCGATCGGGCCCAGGAAGCGGGACATGCCCGACTTGGCAGCGGTACCCGCTGCGGCCGTACCGGCAGCAGCAGCGCCAGCGGCAGGAGCAGCCGAACGAGTGGCATTATTCGCTGCAGCAGGAGGCGTCGCTGCCGAGCGATTGCTGGTGATATTGGAGGATTGGCGGCCAAAGCTGGATCCACCACCCATGCGACGTGCTTCCGCATCATAAGAAACGGTCAGCAAAGCGCCGGTGCTAAAGGCCAGTACAGCAGCCATGAAGTAACGAGAAAGCCGTCCAGACATAGTCACAAACTCCTGACCAGAACACGCGTTTAAGACACAGGGCTTTAAAGCCCGCGGCCAAGCCATCCCAGTCGAATATTCAAGAAAACTTACGATAAGCTGAACATTAACATGACAAGTTCTCATGCACCATGTTTTTTTTACCGTAAATGACAAGCCAAAAAACGAACGGCACCCAAAGGTGCCGCTATATATAGAGAGAGAGGGTAGGCCCGGCCTCAATCCAGGCGGATGCCTTCATGCAGCGCAGCGACACCGGCTGTCAGATTGAAATATTGCACACGCTCTAACCCCACTTCGCGCATCATGTCAGCCAGAGTGTCCTGATCGGGATGCATGCGAATGGATTCAGCCAGATAGCGATAGCTTTCCTCGTCCTTGGCGACGAATTTGCCAATGCGAGGCAGGATATTGAAGGAATACCAGTCATACGGGGCCTGCAAGGGCTTGGCCACACGGGAAAACTCCAGCACCAGCAATTTGCCGCCTGGACGCAACACCCGCTTCATTTCAGCCAGTGCGCGATCTTTATGCGTCATATTACGTAAACCAAAGGCCACCGAGACGCGATCAAAATAACCGTCAGGAAAAGGCAGGTGCTCGGCATCACAGACCGCAACAGGTGTGATGATGCCCTTGTCCTGCAAACGGTCACGCCCCACGCGCAGCATGGAGCTATTGATATCGGTATGCCAAACCTCGCCGTCGGCACCTGCCTGGCGCGCAAAGGTCTTGGTCAAATCGCCCGTTCCCGCCGCGATATCCAGCACTTTCATGCCGGGGCGTACAGCCGCTCGACCGATAGTGAAGGCTTTCCAGATACGGTGCAGGCCGCCCGACATCAGATCGTTCATAATGTCGTAATTATTAGCCACCGAATGAAAGACTTGGGCAACTTTGCCCGCTTTTTCACTTTCAGCGACGGTTTGAAAGCCAAAGTGCGTATCGGCGTGCTGGGCGGTAGGGTGTTGAGGACGCTGTTTTTCCATAATGGCATAATCGTAACGCAGATTTCCCGGTACAGAAACGAAAATCCAGCTCGCTGAGCGCTGCCCTTTTTTACACATTCACAAACCTGAAACATTAACGCCATATGATGGCGTTATTACGTGCAGTCAGGGATTGAAGCGCCCCCTGTGTTTCTCTTGAGTCGCCTGACTACCAGTCGCTCAAGTGCAATACAAACAGCCTGCCTGACCATCTTTTATTTTTATCGGACCAGCCTGAAGCTAACAATGAGTACAAGCATATTAGTCGTGGAAGATGAGCCTGCAATCCAGGAGCTGATCTCTGTCAATCTGTCCTTTGCCGGCCATAAAGTGCTGCGCGCCTTCGATGCCGAACAAGCCCAGATCCTCATTCGCGCCGAGCTGCCTGATTTGATTCTGGTGGACTGGATGCTACCCGGCTCCTCAGGCATTAACCTGGCCCGCAAACTGCGCTCGGACGAACGTACCCGTCATATCCCAGTCATCATGCTGACGGCAAAAGGCTCGGAGCAGGACAAGGTCGATGGTCTGGAAGCCGGCGCGGACGATTACATCACCAAGCCCTTTTCGCCCAAAGAACTGATTGCCCGCATCAAGGCTGTGTTGCGCCGCCGCGCACCTCAGCTAACCGATGACGTAATCTCCATTGGCGACCTGCAGTTGGACCCCAGCACGCACCGCTTGTCCAGCCAGGGTATGGCACTGACCATTGGGCCTACCGAGTTTCGCCTGCTGCATTTCTTCATGACGCACACCGAACGTGTCTTCACCCGCTCCCAACTGCTGGATCAGGTCTGGGGCGACCACGTGTTTGTGGAAGAGCGCACAGTAGACGTCCATATCCGTCGCTTGCGCAAGGCGCTGGAGCCTAGCGGACACGACAAACATATTGAAACGATCCGTGGCTCGGGCTATCGTTTTGCCCTTTCTCCTCTGGAAAAGGCCCCAAGCGCCTGATCCCATGTTCAGCATATTTACGTCTATTGTTATCTGGGCCCTGTTGGGCAGCCTGATCGGCTGGTGGCTCGGGCCATTCATCGGTCTGGCCTTGTTTTGCGGCGGCCTGTTAATGCTGATTTTCATCAGCACCTTGCAGTTGTCCCGCGTTGAGCGCTGGACCCGTAACCTGAGTGATCCCCCTCCTCCCGCCATTGGCCCCTGGGACGCCATTCTGGCCCCCATCTATCGCCAGTTGCGCCGTGACCGGCAAGAAATTCAGGAGCTGAATCGCTACGTGGATGGCATCATGATGGCCGCCGAGGCCCTGCCCGACGGTGCCATCACCCTGAACGGGGAAATGGAGCTGCAGTGGTGCAATCAGACCGCCTGTGAGCACATCGGCCTGAATCTGGCCACGGACCGTCATCACAGCATCTTCAATATCTTGCGCGAACCCGAGTTTTCCCGTTACGCCCGCCAACCCCAATGGGACGGCCCATTGTTGCTGCACCTGAGCAAAGACGGACGCGAACGCTCCTTGCTACTGCAATTGACACCCTATGGCCTGGGCCAGTTCCTGATCGTGACCCGCGATGTCACCCAGGTTGAAATGCTGGAGACCACCCGCAAAGACTTTGTGGCCAATGTCTCCCATGAGCTGCGTACCCCCTTGACGGTCCTGCTGGGGTTTCTGGAAACCTTGCAGGACATGCCGGCCGAGAGCCTGCCGTTGGAGCAGCGTCAGCGTTACGAGCAAATGATGCTGGAGCAGACCCGTCACATGCAGTCGATTGTGTCCGACTTGTTAACCTTGTCGACACTGGAATCCTCGCCCACGGTGGAAGGGGAAACCGTGCAGGTCAGCCAATTGATTGAAAGCGCGCTGAAACAAGGCGAGGCCATCTCCGGCGGACAACACAGCTTTGTCACGGACATTGATCCGCGTATTGCCATTCAGGGCATGGAAACCGAATTAAGCTCGGCCGTCTCCAACCTGATTACCAATGCAGTGCGCTATACCCCCAAGGACGGCACCATCACTGTGCGCTGGTATTTGAATGACAGCGGCGAGGCCTGTTATTCCGTCCAGGACACGGGTATCGGCATTGCTGCCCAGGACATTCCCCGCCTGACCGAGCGCTTTTACCGCGTGGACAAGGGCCGTTCGCGCTCCACAGGCGGCACGGGCCTGGGCCTGGCCATTACCAAACACATCATCGTGCGACATAATGCCGAACTGCAAATTCAAAGCCGTCTGGGAGTAGGCAGCGTGTTTATGTTGCGTTTCCCCAAGAGTCGGGTTCGACTGCAGGACTGCTAGAACATGTGGGGCCATATTGGTCCTACAATAAACGGCTCTGAAGACCACGTTGGCGGATTTATGCCGCACAGGAGCCAAGCATGTCCAATACCCATGAGCTGCGCCCTTTCCACCTTGCTTTTCCGGTCCATGATCTGGCCGTTGCACGCCAGTTCTATGGCCAGACATTAGGCTGTCCCGAAGGCCGATCCTCTGATCAGTGGATCGACTTCAATTTCTACGGCCACCAGATTGTGGCTCATCTGGCTCCTTCAGAATGCGGCAGCAATGCCACCAGTGCGGTAGACGCTCACAACGTGCCCGTGCGTCACTTTGGTGTCGTGCTGGATATGCCCACCTGGCAAACCCTGGCTGACAAGCTGGTTGCCGCTGGCACCCAATTTGTGATCGAACCCTATATCCGTTTCAAGGGCGAGCCTGGCGAGCAAGCTACCATGTTTTTCATGGACCCATCGGGCAACGCCCTGGAATTCAAAGCCTTCAACAGCCTGGACTCCCTTTTCGCCAAATAAAGATGCACAAAACCTGGCTACTTACCGAACAAGGCGACCGCTGTTTGCTCGTGCAATTCAGCGGTGAGCTTTCTTTGGAGACCGGTTTGCGCTGCACCCGCGCCGCACGCTTGCTGCGCGACCACGCGCCCGCCTGTGTCCGTGATCTGGTCCCCAGCTTTACTGCGGTTGCCATCCACTTTTATCCGGATGGCAGCAGCGACCAGCTCGCCCGTTTGCACGACTATGTTCACCAGGCACTGGCCGAGCTGGATGCCAGCCAGGATCAGGCTGCCCCCGGTGCCCTGGTGGATATTCCCGTCTGTTACGGCGGCCCCTTCGGCCCCGACCTGCCCGCCATTGCCGAGCAGTTGAGACTGAGCCAGGAACAAGTCATTGAACTGCACAGCAGTCAAGTACAACTGGTATTTATGGTGGGCTTTGCGCCCGGTGCCCCCTATGTGGGCATCTTGCCCGAACAACTGAATGTGCCGCGCCGTGCCACCCCCCGCACCGTACTGCCCAAAGGCTCGGTAGCCATTGCCAACCAGCAAACCATTATTTACCCCAACGAATCTCCTGGCGGCTGGCATTTGATTGGCCGCTCGCCAGTTAGCCTGTTCGACGCCCGGCGCTCCCCCGCTGCCCTGCTCGCCCCCGGTGACCAAGTGCGCTTTGTGCCCCTGCCTCACGAACAGTTTGATCACTGGACACCTGCATGACGGTACATATCCTCAAGCCAGGCATGATGAGCAGCCTGCAAGACCGAGGTCGGTATGGGCACCAACACCTGGGGGTTTCACCCAGCGGTGCCATGGATGAACGCGCACACCGGCTCGCCCATTTGCTGGCAGGCAATACCGTTGCACAAGACCTGGCCAGCCTGGAAATTACCGTACAGGGCCCAAGCCTGCGGTTTGACGCACCCGCCCTGTTTGTCCTGACCGGCGCGGAGATGAATGCCAGCCTGGACGGTCAGCCCGTGGCAGTGCTGCGCCCTACTCTGGCGCGCGCCGGACAGACACTGACCATGCAGTCCGTCAAACCCGGCCAAGGTGCCCGCAGCTACCTGTCTGTCTACGGCGGTTTTCAAGTCGAATCCTTGCTGGGTAGCCAAAGCACCCATATGCGCGTTGGTCTGGGTGGTTTTGAAGGTCGCGCCTTGAAAAAGGGCGATCAGATTCAACTGGCTCGGCCCCTGCCCAATCAGGAAGCGACACTGAACAAGCTGCAAGCCGTACTGGATGAGCTACGGATTTACATGCCTGCTGCACTGGCCTTGGCCCCGCGAGAACGCCTGCGTGTCATGTTGGATCAAGCCGATTTGTTCACTGACGAGTCACTGGAACTGTTTCAAAGCCAAAGCTACCGTATCAGCCCCGCCTCGGAACGCATGGGCTATCGCCTGGAAGGTCAGCCATTACAGCGTAAAACGGCTAAAGAGCTGCTCTCCGCCCCCACCTGCTTTGGAACGATTCAAGTCCCCAACGACGGCCAGCCCATTGTGCTGATGGCCGACCGGCAAACTACCGGGGGCTATCCACGAATCGGACAGGTTGCCAGCGTGGATCTAGCTCAAATTGCACAGCGCCTGCCTGGGCAGAATCTGGGCTTTGAAGTGGTGAGCCCAGAGCAGGCTCATGCGCTGTCCGCTCGTCAGGAACAAGCCTTTACACGGCTAAATGACAGCCTGGAACCGTTGCGGCAAGCCTTAGAGCAGTGTGTAGCACAGGTTTGACACAACAAGCGTAGACTGCGTGTCTAGGGCTGAACTACGCCTGCTTCCAAGCGGCCCTCAGGCCACAAACCAACAGCGCAACCTGGCACAAGCACCTCTGTTAAGCGTGGCGATGGGCTGCCAGCTAATCCCCCCTTGTTATCAGGCAATACGCCGCTGCACCTGCAATCATCACGCTCAGATTTCAAATAAAAAACACCTCGCCCTAACAAGCGAGGTGTTTCTGTTCTGACAACTCTGCACGACGCCATAGTGGTGGGGCGCCGTCCACTGACTTACAAAAACAACTTGTAAGCCGGGTTGTCCGTCTCGTCCCAGTGCGGATAGCCCAAATTGCCCAGGAAAGCCTTGAACTCTTTCTTGTCCGAAGGCGGCACCTGGATACCGATCAGGATACGGCCATAGTCATCGCCCTGATTACGGTAGTGGAACAAGCTGATATTCCAGTCCTGATTCATGCTGGACAGGAATTTACGCAAGGCGCCAGGGCGCTCTGGAAACTCGAAACGCAGCAGGACTTCGTTCGTAGCCTGGCTGGACACTCCACCCACCATGTGACGCACATGGGTTTTGGCCAGTTCATTTCCCGTCAGATTCAAGGTACCAAAGCCTTTCTTGACGAAACGCTCTTCCAGCTTTTCAATTTCCGCTTCCGAAGAAATCGACATCCCCACAAAGACGTGCGCCTTTTCCATGTTGGACATGCGGTAATTGAACTCAGTCACCGAACGAGTCCCCAGGGCATCACACAAGCGACGAAAACTACCTTTGGCCTCGGGAATCGTCAAGGCAAACAAGGCTTCACGAGCCTGACCCACATCCGCACGGTCTGCCACCATACGCATACGATCAAAGTTCATGTTCGCGCCGGACGTTACCGCGATCAGTGTCTTGTTCTTGAGCTTGTTTTGAGCTGCGTAGCGCTTGGCGCCGGCCAAAGCCAGAGCGCCGGCTGGTTCCAGCACGCTACGAGAGTCCTGGAACACGTCTTTGATAGCCGCGCAAATCGCGTCGGTATCCACAATGACAAAGTCATCTACATACTGGCGCACCAGACGGAAGGTTTCCGACCCCACTTGCTTGACAGCAGTGCCATCGGAAAACAAACCCACGTCCGACAAATTCACACGTCGACCCGCTTTGATACTGCGCACCATGGCACAGGAATCTTCGGTCTGCACGCCAATTACTTTGATTTCGGGGCGCAGGGCCTTGATGTACGTTGCCACGCCGGCTGCCAGACCACCACCGCCAATCGCGACAAAGACCGCTTCAATCGGGCCGGGGTGCTGTTGCAGGATTTCCATGGCCACCGTGCCCTGCCCGGCGATCACATCAGGATCATCAAAGGGATGCACAAAGGTCAGGCCTTCGCTCTTTTGCAGTTCCAAAGCGTGCTGGTAGGAGTCCGAGTAGCTCTCGCCCGCCAGGACCACTTCACCGCCCAGATTGCGCACACCGTCAATCTTGACTTGCGGCGTGGTGGTTGGCATCACAATAACGGCGCGGCAGCCCAGCTTGCGCGCTGACATGGCCACGCCTTGTGCGTGGTTGCCAGCCGAAGCGGCCAGTACACCCCGTTTTAATTCTGCGGCTGACAGATTGGCCATCTTGTTATAGGCACCGCGCAGCTTGAAGCTAAAAACAGGCTGATAGTCTTCACGCTTGAGCAGTACCGTGTTACTAATTCGTGCCGATACCTGGGGAGCGGGTTCAAGTGGTGTTTCGATGGCAACATCGTACACTTTCGAGGTCAAAATTCGCTTTAGGTAATCGTTCGACATTTCTCAGGCTTCAATTAACAGCCGGTTTACCACCAAGGCCAGTCGCAGACCCCTGCCTGAGACTGCTCACCGGGAAAGAAAAACAGAATACCATAGGCAGATGCCCTAACTGGCGTCCATTACTCTCTTCAAACACCCATCCACTTTACTTATGCAAGCCTGGATCTCTGATCTTATTTCGTGGCTCTTGACCACCCTGTCTCTGCCCGAAATCGGTTTAAGTGCCATTTTCATCGTCAGTCTGGTCTCGGCTACTCTCCTTCCCCTAGGCTCGGAGCCTGCGGTGTTCGCCTATATCAACCTGGCCCCGGATATGTTTTGGCCTGCGGTACTGGTGGCCACGGTAGGCAATACGGCTGGCGGGGCGATCAGCTATGCCACTGGCCTGGCTGCCGAAAAAGCGTACGAAGCCTGGCGCGAAAAGCACCCGCAAAACACCGAGGACGGAAACACGCCCAAGAACAAGGCCGCTGGTCGCTGGCATGAACTGGGGCAACGCTGGCTGACCCGCATGGGCCCGCCCGCTCTGCTCCTGTCCTGGCTACCAGTGGTAGGTGACCCCCTGTGTGCCGTCGCCGGTTGGCTACGCCTGCCGTTTTGGCCCAGCCTGTTTTACATGGCGGTGGGAAAACTGGCGCGCTACATCACCATGACTGCGGGTCTGCTGTGGATTTTCCCCAAATTGGGTTGGTAATTTGCTGCAAACTGGCTGCAAAGCACCTCTTATCCCTGACTTGCCCATGTAGTAAGGGGGCAGCCTGGCTACGATTCGTATACACTTGTCTTTTGCCTATCTGCTCCTCGCTGAGCCGCCCTTGACGGGCCTTGCCAACTATCGCCATGAACGCCCCCATTGCAAGCAAGCACCTGGCTGCCCAGGCACGCAACACCGACACGCCGCGCCTGCGTGAAATCCCCTACAACTACACCTCTTACTCGGACCGGGAAATTATCCTGCGACTGCTGGGTGAGGAAGCCTGGGAAAAGCTGTCTGAGCTACGCTCTGAACGCCGCACCGGCCGCTCCGCACGCATGCTGTTTGAAGTGCTGGGTGACATCTGGGTTGTCAAACGCAACCCTTATTTGCAGGACGATCTGCTGGATAATCCCAAGCGCCAACGTCAACTGATCGAAGCCTTGAATCATCGCTTGAACGAAATCGACCAGCGCCGAGACAGCGCCGTACCCGATCGCGATGCCAAGGTTTTGCGGCTGTTGCACGCTGCCCGTGGCGCCGTGGCCGCATTCGAACAGGAATTTACCGATACTCGCGAGCTACGCCAGAAAATCGTGCGCTCCCTGTCGCGCCTGACCGCCAAGGACAACATCAAGTTTGATGGCCTATCGCGCGTCTCGCACGTCACTGACGCGACCGACTGGCGCGTGGAATATCCCTTTGTCGTGCTCACCCCCGACCACGAAAACGAGATGGCCGCGCTGGTCCGTGCCTGTATCGAATTGAAGCTGACCATCATCCCGCGTGGGGGTGGCACGGGTTACACCGGCGGTGCTATTCCTCTTAGCTGGCGCTCGGTGGTGATCAATACCGAAAAGCTCGATGCCATTGGCAAGCCTGAACAAACCACGCTGCCCGGCATGAGCGAGCCCGTCACCACCATTCTGACTGGTGCTGGCGTGGTAACCCGCCGTGTGGCGGATGCCGCCGAAGCGGCGGGTGCCGTGTTTGCGGTAGACCCGACCTCGGCCGATGCCTCCTGTGTGGGTGGCAATATCGCCATGAACGCGGGCGGCAAGAAAGCCGTACTGTGGGGGACTGCACTGGATAACCTCGCCTGGTGGCGCATGGTCGATGCCCAAGGCAACTGGCTGGAAGTGACCCGTCTTGAACACAATATGGGCAAGATCCACGACGTGGAAATGGCCCACTTTGAAGTCAAATGGTTTGATGGCCGTTACGCCCCTGGTGCCCAGTTGCTGCGCAGCGAAACCCTGCATATTGAAGGCAGGCGCTTTCGCAAGGAAGGTCTGGGTAAAGACGTTACCGACAAATTCCTGGCTGGCCTGCCCGGTATTCAGAAAGAAGGCTGTGATGGTCTGATCACGCAGGCCCGCTGGGTGCTGCACCGCATGCCTGCGCATACACGCACCGTCTGTATGGAGTTTTTCGGCCAGGCCAAACAGGCCGTGCCCTCCATTGTGGAAGTCATTGACTACCTGAACGGTGAAGGCAAGCGTATCGGCGCGATTCTGGCCGGTCTGGAGCACCTGGACGAACGCTATCTGCGTGCCGTGGGCTATGCCACCAAGAGCAAGCGCGACGGCCTGCCCAAAATGGTCCTGATTGGCGACATCGTGGGCGACGATCCCGATGCCGTGGCCACCGCTGCCTCTGAAGTGGTGCGCCTGGCCAATGGACGCTCCGGTGAAGGCTTTGTGGCTGTCAGCGCCGAAGCTCGCAAGAAGTTCTGGGCCGACCGTGCCCGTACCGCTGCCATTGCTCGCCATACCAACGCCTTCAAGATCAACGAAGACGTGGTAATCCCCCTGCGCCGCATGGGTGAATACACCGAAGAAATCGAACGCATCAATATCGAACTGTCCACGGACAACAAGCTGCGCTTGACCCGTGAGCTGGAAGATTTCCTGCAAGGCGATCTACCCGTAGGCAAGATCGAAGACCACAACGACGCCGAGCACACACGCGAAGAGATCCTGAACGAGCGTCGCCACGACGCCCTGCAAGTCGTACGCGATGTACGCCAGCGCTGGCAGTGGCTACAGGACAATCTGGACAAGCCTCTGAAAGAATCGCAGGCTGACCTGGCCAGCATTGGCGTGCCGCTGGACAGCGCCGCGATCGAGGCCCGTCTGCAACAAGACCCGAACACCTCGATTTTCCAGCTATTGCAGGATCACACGATTCGCACCTCTTGGAAGAGCGAGATCCGTGAAAACCTGGAACACATTTTCCCCGGCGCCGACTGCGCTGCCGTGCTGACCGAGCTGCAAGCCATCCACGACCGCGTGCTGAAAAGCCGTGTGTTCGTGGCACTGCACATGCACGCCGGTGATGGTAACGTACACACCAACATCCCCGTGAACTCGGACGACTACGGCATGCTGCAGCAGGCCAACGTCACTGTGGCCCGCATCATGCAAATTGCGCGTGGCCTGGACGGCGTGATTTCCGGTGAGCACGGTATTGGTTTGACCAAATACGAGTTCCTGACGCAAGAAGAACTGGATCCCTTCCAGAACTACAAACGCGAAGTGGACCCGAACAACCACTTCAACGCCGGCAAGTTGATGCCTGGTGCAGATTTAAGCCGCGCCTGGACCCCCAGCTTCAACCTGCTGGGCCATGAATCGCTGATCATGCAGCGCAGCGAAATCGGCTCCATTTCCCACGCCATCAAGGACTGCTTGCGTTGCGGCAAGTGCAAACCAGTCTGTGCCACCCACGTGCCACGCGCCAACCTGCTGTACTCGCCCCGCAACAAGATTCTGGCCACCTCTTTGCTGATCGAAGCCTTCCTGTACGAAGAGCAAACGCGTCGCGGGATCAGCCTGAAGCACTGGGAAGAGTTTGAAGATGTGGGCGACCACTGCACCCTGTGCCACAAGTGCTACAACCCCTGTCCGGTGGATATCGACTTTGGTGATGTGTCCATGGAAATGCGTTCCTTGTTAAAACGCATGGGCAAGAAGTCCTTTAACCCGGGTTCGGCAGCGGCCATGTTCTTTCTGAACGCCAAAGACCCACGCGTTATCAAGGCCACTCGTACCGCCATGATTGAGGTGGGCTACAAAGCCCAGCGTGCTGCACACAATCTGCTGGCGGCTCCCGCCCGCAAACAAGTCAGCGCCCCGCCTGCCACCATAGGCAAGGCCCCTATTCGTGAACAGGTCATCCACTTCATCAACCGCAAAATGCCCGGCGGCCTGCCCAAGCAGACGGCCCGTAAATTGCTGGATATCGAGAACTCGGATTACGTGCCTATCATCCGTAATCCTGAAGCCACCTCGGTGGACTCAGAAGCCGTGTTCTACTTTCCCGGCTGTGGTTCGGAGCGTTTGTTCTCGCAAGTAGGCCTGGCAACCCAGGCCATGCTCTGGCATGTAGGCGTGCAAACCGTTCTGCCTCCTGGCTACCTGTGCTGTGGCTACCCGCAGCGCGGCAGCGGTCAAAGCGACAAGGCCGAGAAAATCATCACCGACAACCGTGTGCTGTTCCACCGCATGGCCACCACCCTGAACTACCTGGACATCAAAACCGTGGTGGTCAGCTGTGGTACCTGTTACGACCAGTTGGCGGGCTACGAATTCGACAAGATTTTCCCTGGCTGCCGCCTGATCGACATCCACGAATACCTGCTGGAAAAAGGCTTGAAACTGGAAGATGTGCAAGGCGTGCGCTACATGTACCACGACCCTTGCCACAGCCCCATGAAGCTGCAAGACCCCATGAAAACGGTCAAATCCCTGGTGGGCGACAGCACCATCAAGGCAGACCGTTGCTGTGGTGAGTCGGGCACGCTGGCTGTGTCGCGTCCGGATATCTCCACGCAAATCCGTTTCCGCAAGCACGAAGAACTGCAGAAGAACCAGGATGCCGTCCGCGCCGATGGCTTCCAGGGCGAAGTCAAAGTGCTGACCTCCTGTCCGTCCTGCCTGCAAGGTTTGTCCCGTTACGAGGACGAAACCAAGATGGATGCGGACTACATCGTGGTGGAAATGGCCAAGCACATGCTGGGTGAAAACTGGATGGCGGACTACGTACGCCGCGCCAACGATGGTGGTATTGAGCGCGTTCTGGTGTAAACCACGCGCATCACTCCCCCTGAACAGGCCGGCTTTATGTCGGCCTGTTTTATACGTGGTGTGTGAGTATTTTTTACCGCTGGGCCGATTCCAAGGTAGAAGCGCCCCTCGGGGAGCCGCAAACCGAAGGCGCAGCATGAGGGACTTTTTCCTGGCTGGGCTATTCTCAAGGGTACTCTTCGGATGGCAGCTATGCGAAGGTGCCACGTTGAGCACTTTTCTACGGGGCAACCCAAGCAACGCCCCCTCGAGGCACATGTAGCCCAAAACGCAGTATGGAAGCTTTTTCAGAATAGGGGTTTTATGTCTGTTGATGATCCATTGCTAATCAGCCTGCAAGCTCTGCTCCGCAGCGAACGCACTGCGTCTTTGGGTACACTCAGCAATCAGGGCTTGCCGGTGGTTTCCCGCGTTCCTTTTGCAATTTGCCCCGAGCAAGCCAGCATCATCATCCACATCAGCGAAATGGCGGCCCATACCCGTTATTTGCTGCAACGCCCCGACGCCAGCCTGATGATCAGCCAAAGCGAGCACGGCCAGGATGCTGTTCATGATCTGCCCCGTGTCACCTTTCAAATGCAGGCCCGCAAACTGGAACGCGGGCAGCCCGACTGGGAACAGGCCAAACAAGCCTATACTGCCCGCTTTCCCGACATGGAATTTCTAAGCAGCTTTACCGACTTCCATTTCTTCGCCCTGGATCTGGTCAGGGTGCGCCATATTGCCGGCTTTGCGGCGGCACGAACATTGAAACCAGAACTGGTACGCACCTTGCTGGCAGAGCCTGTGGCCAATTAAGGTCCCTGGGTTTGAAATCACAGCCACCCTTGGAAGCGCTGAAATCCCGCTCCGGTCATCACCACGTTAAAGCACCTTAAAACAGCAGCAAACAGGGGTACCTTCACCCCTTCCAGGCTCCAGTCAACATCCCAAATGTTGCAACCCGTGCAACAAAATCATCACTAACTGGTTTTCAGACACAGAAACCAGATCATCAATTAAACGCCTTGTTCACAAGAAGAATCGCCACTCTCTATCCAGGCTCCCCGACTCAGTCGCACGTTTTCGCATGTTTCAAACGCTAAACATGACAAAACGTAAATTTGACCGCTATAAGATTCAACAGCTACGACGTTAAATAGCACGCATGGACCCGACAACACGACCTCACAACGAGTTGCCGCCACGCATAGAAAAACACCCTGGAGAGGAAGAGATGTCGAACAAGAGACGCAGCACCTATGTGCTGGTGCAAATGGCCTTATTGAGCCTGGTTTTGCCTGGCACCGCCCACGCGGAACCAGATAGCTCGCTGCAACAATGGCGGACTAAGGAATACAAACGTCAGCCTGGCCTGGACATGGTCAATGCCGCCAAAGCCTATTCGCTGGGCTTTACCGGCAAGGGCGTCACGGTCGGCTATCTGGACTCAGGCATTGAGGCCAAGCACCCTGAGTTTGCTCACGCTATTGCGGGGGGCTTTGACTTCAACACGAATACCGCCTACACCAACGGCCAAGGCATCGACTCCAACCCTCCGTCAGGCCACGGCAGCCACGTTGCAGGCATTATCGGCGCACGTCGTGACGGCGTTGGCATGCATGGTGTCGCGTTCAACAGTCAGCTTTTTTCCGTCGCTTACGACGGCACGGATGAGGACGACGACATGCTTGGCAATGATCCTTATGAACCAGACCCACGTGAAGCGGCCGCCGCCTTTGATCGCGTTGCCTCACAAGGCTGGAACTATTTGGCGCAGTTCAAGTTGCCCATCATCAACAGCAGCTTGGGAGTCAATGGCTGCAATAATGTCAGTTCCCCACCTCCGTGCAATGTCGTGGATTATGGCTCACCCGAAGGTGTGCTGGATTGGCAGCCGCTGGCTATCACCGCGTTTCACAACAGCGTAGCAGCAGGCTCTCTCATGGTATTTGCCACCGGCAATGAATCGCAGGACCACCCTGACCTGCTGGCTGGCTCTCCCTACTGGTTTCCTGAACTAAAAGATAACTGGCTGGCGGTTACGGCCCTGGGTGAGGATGGATCTTTAGCCTCCTATGCGAACAAATGCGGCGTGGCAGCCGAGTGGTGTCTGGCCGCCCCAGGGGGTGACGACAAGCCCGGAATCAATTCGGTCAATTCCTCGGGTGGCTATATCGCTTTTAGCGGCACCTCCATGGCCTCCCCGCATGTCGCGGGTGGAGCGGCTTTGGTGAAGGAGGCTTTCCCTTATTTCACCGCTTACCATTTGCAGCAAACCCTGCTGACTACCGCCACTGACATGGGCGACCCCAGCATTTACGGCTGGGGTTTAATGAACGTGGGTAAGGCCGTGCAAGGCCCCGCACAATTCACCCGTCTGTTCGATGTGGACACGCTGGGCTACCACTCCACCTTCGCCAATGACATCAGCGGTATCGGAGGGTTGCACAAGCGCGGTTACGGCTCTCTGGAGCTGAGCGGTAACAACAGCTATACCGGCGACACCACCGTCAGCGGAGGTCGTCTGGCCGTCAATGGCACGCTGGCCTCTGCCGTAACCGTCGAGCGTGAGGGAACGCTGGGTGGTTCCGGTACGGTCTCCAAGGTTGATAACTACGGCACCCTGGCTCCAGGCAACTCAGTTGGCACCCTGACCGTCAGCGGCGACTATACCGCCCATGCCGGTTCGGTGCATGAACTGGAAGTCGGCCCCGCAGGTGCGACCGATCGTCTGGTGGTTGGCGGTGCAACCCATATCGACGGCACCCTGAAACTGGCCGGTGGCCCCTTCCGCCAGAACGTGGCCTATTCCTTCATGGACGCAGCCAATGGAGTGACAGGTCAGTACAGCCACATTACGTACGACATGGCCTTCTTGTCGCCAACGCTGCTCTACGGCCACAGCCTGTCCTTGATGATCAAACGCAATGACACGCCGTTCGCTGCGTTTGCCAATACAAGTAACCAGAAAGCCGTGGCCAATGCCTTGGATACCGGCTCGGACCAACCGCCAGCCGCTATGGCTGAACTGTATGACACGGTGCTCAATGCACAATCCGGCAGCGTGGCAGGCTACATGGAGCAGCTACAAGGTCAGATCCATGCCGGCACCACCTCGGCGTTGCTCAGCAATGGCGACCTGCTGCCGCGCACCTTGGGCAAACAAGCCTCGAGCGCACGTAATACAACCGGCAAAGAGACCGTCCTGTGGGCTGAAGTCATCCATCAACAACGAGATCTGGACGGTGACGACAACAGCCAGGATGTACGCCATAAAGTGGGCGGCCTGTTCCTGGGTGGCGATACCGCTATTGGCGAACAAGGCTGGCGTATGGGTGCCTCCTTGGGCTATCTGGAAAACCGCATCAAGCTGGATGATCGTCGTCAGAGCTCGCGCAGCAATAGCTACAGCGCAGCCCTGTACGGGACGCAGGCTTGGGAGCTAGGTTCAGGCAGTCTGAATCTGTTGGCTGGTGGTGCTTACACCCGCCACAGCCTGGACAGCGAGCGCTCTATTTCCGTTCATCAGAACGAGACACTGAAAGCCGACTACAAAGCGCATAGCATCCAGGCCTTTGCCCAGTTGGGTTACCGCATGCCGGTCAGCCCTCGCTCCAGCGTGGAGCCTTATGCCAGCGTGAACTGGCATCAACTACGCCACGGCTCCTTCAGTGAATCGGGTGGCCAAGCCGCCTTGCGTGGCGACTCGCAACGCCAGAACCTGAGTACCGTCACATTGGGTCTGCGCGGCACCACGGAACTGGACCTGTCCAAAACCACCTTGTCCCTGAGCGCCGGTTTGGGCTGGCGTCACGCCCTAGGTGACACCACACCCGAGCGTGAACTGGCCTTTGCGGCTTTGCCCGGCAGCAGCTTCCGCGTAAGCGGCGCGCCTATCGCCAAGAATGCTGCTGTCGCCGAGCTGGGCGCCGAACTGAAAGCCGGCAAAAGCACCTCCTTTGGCTTGAACTACCAGGGACAGTTTGGCCGCAATCAGGATCATGCGGGCTCGCTGTTCATGAAGGTGCGTTTCTGATTTAAGGCCCCGAGGCGGGGTTGGCGTTCCGCCGATCCCGCGGCAGGCATAACAGACCGCCATCAAGAATCCCTGCGATGCGCGTGCATGACAGGGGCCCCACAAGAACACGATCTCGACAATACAGCAGCCCATAACTGCCGGATTAAACGGCTATGCCGTTAAATGACAGATGCCTTGAGAACCTCCACGGCAGGTTTTCACAACGAGTGGCCACCCTCCTTAGAAAATCCAAGTAGATAAGACATGTCGAACAAGAAACGCAACACCTCTATGTTGGTGCAGTTGGCTTTGTTAAGCCTGACTTTACCTGGCATCGTCCATGCCGATTCTGAGAGCTCACTGGAACAATGGCGCACTAAAGAATACAAGCGTCAACCCGGCCTGGACATGATCAATGCAGCCAAAGCCTATTCGCTGGGCTTTACCGGCAAAGGCGTCACGGTCGGTTATCTGGACTCGGGCATTCAGGCAGATCACCCTGAGTTTGCCGGCGCCATTGCTGGGGGCTTTGACTTTGCCAACAATACCCCCTACGCCAATGGCCAAGGAGTCGATACTCAGCCTCCTGCCGGACACGGGAGCCATGTTGCCGGAATCATTGGTGCGAGACGCGACGAAGCAGGCATGCACGGCGTCGCCTTCAATAGCCAGCTTTTTGCTGTTGCCTACGGCATCAATGCTGAGGACGATAACGACGATGATGATGCTGGTGGTGATGATGACGCTACCCCGACTCCAGACGATATAAGGGCCTTTCAAGATCGAATGCTCTCTAATGGCTGGAACTATCTCGCCCAGTTCAAGCTGCCTATTATTAATAGCAGTCTGGGGCTCAATGACTGCCGCGACTCATATGCCCCACCCTGCCATGTACTGGACTACGGCTCAGCTCAAGGCGCTCTAGATACGCAGCCTCTGATTATCCAGTCCTTTAAGAACAGCGTACAGGCCGGCTCCCTGATGGTATTTGCTACCGGCAATGAGTCTCAAGACCACCCTGATTTTCTGGCCGGCTCTCCCTACTGGTTTCCCGAACTGAAAGACAACTGGCTGGCCGTAACGGCAGTCGGGGAAGATGGTTCTTTGGCCGTCTACGCTAATAAATGTGGTGTTTCCGCCGAGTGGTGTTTGACCGCGCCAGGGGGAGAGTGGGCCCCTGGCATTAACTCCGTCAACTCGGATGGAGGCTATATTTATAAAAGCGGCACCTCCATGGCATCGCCACACGTGGCCGGAGCCGCAGCGTTAGTTAAAGAAGCCTACCCCTACTTCACCGCCTATCATCTGCAACAAACCCTGCTGACCACCGCAACCCCTCTGGGCGACCCCAGCACGTACGGCTGGGGTTTAATGAACGTGGGTAAGGCCGTGCAAGGCCCCGCACAATTTACCCGTCTGTTCGATGTGGACACGCTGGGCTACCACTCCACCTTCGCCAATGACATCAGCGGTATCGGAGGCTTGCACAAGCGCGGTTACGGCTCTTTGGAGCTGACGGGCAATAACAGCTATACCGGCGACACCACTGTCAGCGGTGGTCGTCTGGCCGTCAATGGCACGCTGGCGTCTGCCGTGACCGTTGAGCGTGAGGGAACGCTGGGGGGTTCCGGTACGGTCTCCAAGGTTGATAACTACGGCACCCTGGCTCCAGGCAACTCAGTTGGCACCCTGACCGTCAACGGCGACTACACCGCCCATGCCGGTTCGGTGCATGAACTGGAAGTTGGTCCTGCTGGTGCGACCGATCGTCTGGTGGTTGGCGGTGCAGCCCATATAGACGGCACCCTGAAACTGGCTGGTGGCCCCTTCCGCCAGAACGTGGCCTATTCCTTCATGGACGCAGCCAATGGGGTGACAGGTCAGTACAGCCACATTACGTACGACATGGCCTTCTTGTCGCCAACGCTGCTCTACGGCCCCAGCCTGTCCTTGATGATCAAACGCAATGACACGCCGTTCGCTGCGTTTGCCAATACAAGTAACCAGAAAGCCGTGGCCAATGCCTTGGATACCGGCTCGGACCAACCGCCAGCCGCTATGGCTGAACTGTATGACACGGTGCTCAATGCACAATCCGGCAGCGTGGCAGGCTACATGGAGCAGCTACAAGGTCAGATCCATGCCGGCACCACCTCGGCGCTGCTCAGCAATGGCGACCTGCTGCCGCGCACCTTGGGCAAACAAGCCTCAAGCGCACGTAATACAACCGGCAAAGAGACCGTCCTGTGGGCTGAAGTGATCCATCAACAACGAGATCTGGACGGTGACGACAACAGCCAGGATGTACGCCACAAAGTGGGCGGTCTATTCCTAGGCGGGGATACGGCTATCGGCGAGCAAGGCTGGCGTATAGGTGCCTCCTTGGGCTATCTGGAAAACCGCATCAAGCTGGATGATCGCCGTCAGACCTCGCGCAGCAATAGCTACAGCGCAGCCCTGTACGGGACGCAGGCTTGGGAGCTAGGTTCAGGTAGCCTGAATGTGCTGGCTGGTGGTGCTTACACACGCCACAGCCTGGACAGCGAACGCTCCATCTCCGTTCATCAATACGAAACGCTGAAGGCTGACTACAAGGCGCACAGCATTCAGGCCTTTGCCCAACTGGGTTACCGCATGCCAGTCAGCCCACGCGCCAGCGTAGAGCCTTATGCCAGCGTCAATTGGCACCAACTGCGTCACGGCTCCTTTAGCGAATCAGGCGGTCAGGCAGCATTGCAAGGTGACTCCCAGCGTCAGAACCTGAGCACGGTCACACTGGGGCTGAGGGGTACCACGGAACTGGATCTGTCCAAAACGACACTCTCCTTAAGTGCGGGCTTAGGCTGGCGTCATGCCCTGGGTGACACCACCCCCGAACGTGAACTGGCCTTTGCGGCTTTGCCCGGCAGCAGCTTCCGCGTAAGCGGCGCGCCTATCGCCAAGAATGCTGCTGTTGCCGAATTGGGCGCCGAGCTGAAAGCCGGCAAAAGCACCTCCTTCGGTCTGAACTACCAGGGTCAGTTTGGCCGCAATCAAGACCACGCAGGCTCCTTGTTCATGAAGGTCCGTTTCTAAATAACGCAGCAAAGCACGGGGCTGGCAGTATGTCAGCCCCGTACCCTATCAAGCAGACAGACATGAAAAACCCCTGCGATGCTCAAAAGGCATGGCAGGGACTCAGGCTAAAAAACCAAACCGGCACACGCCGGTTAATAGTAATTAGCGGTCAGATTCGTTAAAGCTACAGACGGTGTATACCGACAGGCCAGAATCCTTAACGGCTTGAGAACCACCCAACTCGGGCAGATCAATAATCGCAGCAGCTTCCACCACATTGGCACCTAGGCGCTGCAGCAAACGAGCCGCAGCCAGCAAAGTACCACCGGTTGCGATCAGGTCGTCGATCAGCAAGACACGCTGACCAGGGCGCACGGAGTCGGTGTGCATCTCGACGCTGGCATTGCCATATTCCAGGGAATACTCTTCGGCCACGGTATTGAAAGGCAGCTTGCCCTTTTTACGCACTGGCACAAAACCCAGGTTCAGCTCATAGGCCAGAACCGAACCCACGATAAAGCCGCGTGCATCCACACCCGCCACCAGATCCAGTTTTTGTCCCATGTAGCGATAGACAAATAAGTCAATCAACACCCGAAAGGAACGCGGGTCTTGCAAAACCGGGGTGATATCGCGGAAAGTCACCCCTGGCTTAGGCCAGTCCGGCACATTGCGAATGATTTGACGGATGTACTGGGTGGGATCAATTTGCATGTCAAAGCTTCTACAACAAAAAATCCGGACGCGAAGGGCGCTCTTGGATACGTTGCAAGTGTACACAATTGGGCAGCAGCAACAAGGGCTTACCCGGCTTGTGCCCGTCAGTTGTACTAATACGACGCGATTGGGGAAGAATCCCTGCAGACTTGACCCAAAGCGACCTTTTAGTTTGGCTCTAAAGTATTTACTAGAGTGCCGGATTGTCGCTGCAAACGACCCGCTTCAAACTGATAAACGCTATCGACCAAAGGCAGCAAACGGGTGTCATGTGTAGCCATAATCACGGTTTTTCCTCGCGCCGCAGCCAGAATATCCTGCATCAAAGCCTGACTGGTCGGGCCATCCAGACTGGCTGTAGGCTCGTCCAGAAACCAGATATGGGCGGGTGACAAAAGTACCCGTGCCAGACACAGGCGACGCTGTTGCCCCAAGGACAACTGCTGCCCCCCTTCACCCAACCAGGTATCCAGCCCTTGCGGTAAATCGCGTACCACACTGTCCAGTTGGGCATCGTGAAGAACCTGCCAGATTTGTTGCTCTGAAGCGGTCGGTTCAGCCAGCAAAAGATTATCGCGTACCGAGCCAAGAAACAGCGGCGAGTCCTGCGCCAGCAAAGCGCAATGATCAAACCAGCTAGCGCGGCTCCAGTCCTGGGCCGCTTCACCCTCTATCAGATACTGCTGGCCCGAGACTGGCAACAAGCGCATCAGCACGCCCAGCAAGGTGGACTTGCCCGAGCCGCTGGGCCCAAAAATGGCAATATGCTCTCCGGCTTGGACTTGCAGCGACAAGTGATCCAGCACCGGCTGCGAACCATAGGCAAAGCTCAAGTCCGTGATTTCCAAGCTGGCTGGTTTATCCAGCACAATGGCCTGCGCTTGCTCCTGATCGGTCTCTTCAGGCTCGTCCAGAATCGTCAGCAAACGATTGCTGGCCGCCTGCACCTCTCCCAGGCGAGATGCGCCGCGCATCATGGGGGCCATGATCTCAAACAAACCTAACAGAGCCAAAACCAAGCCTACCCATAAGGGGCCGCTCATCGCTTCCAAATTGACTTGCTGTGCTCCTACCAGCAGGCAGATCATCAGGGCCACACCCATCAAGACCTGCTGGGAAAACTGCCCGACAATACCCCAGCCATTGCTGCGCAAACGGGCTTGCCCCAGTTCCTGGCCAAGCTTGTCCACTTGTTCTTGCACGGCATCCGCAGCTGCAAACACCTGAATATCGGCATAGGCGCGGATCGCCTGATGCACCAGAACACGCTGGCGGTTCTCCAGTTGATGCACCTGCTGGGCTGCACGGCTGGCACCTCGGGCACAGATATACGGAATCAGACAAGCAGCAATTAGCAAGCAGGCCAAAATCAACCACGCCCACCAGGACAGCCAGGTTTGCAGCACCGCGCTAAATACCAGAGCTGCCACGACAGCAGTAGTCAGCGGCACCAAAATCAGCAGAAGGACCAGATCCAGCACAGCAACGTCGGAAGTCAAGCTTGAAGCCAGTTCCCCATCCCGGAACTGGGCCAGGCGCGACTGACTGAACCGGCTCAATCGTCCAAAAACCAGGCTACGAATACGTACCTGCAGATCCAGGGTCAGGGCATGTCCAACCACTCGCTCCAAATAGCGTGAGGCGATACGCCAGAAAGACAGGCCACGAATCATGGCCGAAGGACCGAACAGGTTGAATACGATACCCATAGCGGCCAGGAAGGCGCTGCTCAGGAACCAGCCCGCTACTCCCAGAAGGCCCACACCCGCCGCTACTGTGCTGATCGCCAACAGAACCGTAAACAATACGGCACCACGTCGTGCGCGCAGGCTGGAGCCTAAAAGACGAAACCACGCTTTCATGTCGTCAGAACTCCTTGGGCGATGTGCAGTTGATTCGAGCACATTGCCGCCAGCTCCTGGTCATGCGTGGCTACGACCAGACAGCGTCCCTGACAAAAACGCAGAATATTGTGCATAACGCGATCCCGTGTCGCCGCATCCAGGCGGGAACTAGGTTCGTCCAGCAAAACCACATGCGGATCGGTCAAAAACAGGCGGGCCAATGCCAGGCGCTGAATCTGCCCACCGGAAAGACCAAATCCACCCTCACCCAGAGCCGTTTGCAAACCATCAGGCAAAGCGCGCACGAACTCGGCTGCACAGGCTTGTTCCAAGGCTTGCCACAACTGATCATCACTAGCTTGAGGGGCAGCCAGACGCAGGCCGTCAGCAATCGTACCCATGGCTAAAAAAGCCTGCTGGGAAATCAGCACAACCCCATCATGGCGCGTCAGCAGGCGCCCGGCCGTATCACTATTACGCAGCAGAATTTCGCCCTGTGCCAAAGGGCGCAAACCAATCAGGCTTTCCAGCAAACTGGTCTTGCCCGAACCACTGGCCCCCAGCACCGCGTAAGACTGATTGATATAGAGTTGCAGACCGGGCACTTCCAACAAGGTCCCCTGCCCGCCCAACTGTGGCAAATGCAGCTGCCGCAGCACCAAGACCGGCAAATTCGGAAAAACAGTTTTAACGTCTGCACTGGTAGGAGCAGCAGGAATCAAGTCTTGTCCCAGGTTCGCCCACAGTCTGTCGACCTCTACCGCAGCGGCACGTGCCGCCGCCCGGTCGTGATAATTGGCGGCTAATTGGCGCAAGGGCTGGTAAGCCTCTGGAGCCAGGAGCAAACAGAACAACCCCTGCTGCAAGCTGACACCGGCAAAAGACTCACCCAGATAGCCCAGATAACCCAAACCGATATAAACAGCGATCCCAGCCACACCCAATGCCGCAAAAAACTCCAGCACAGCCGATGACAAGAACGCGATGCGTAGCACTTTCATGGTGCGTGTGCGTAGCTCCTGACTAGCCAGCTCCACACGCTGCAGCTCGTCCTGTCCGCGCCCCATCAGGCTCAAGGTAAAAATTCCGCGCAGACGGTCGGCAAAAAAGCCGGACAGGCGCAAGGTTGTTTGTTGTTGCTCCCGGCTGGCGGCCTCCGCCCCCCAGCCGACCAGGGCCATGAATAAAGGAATCAGAGGCGTGCTCAACAAAAGAATCAAGGAAACAATGCCATCGACCGGCAAGACTGCCAGCACCAGTGCCAAAGGCACCAGTGCGGCGGCCGCCATGCAAGGGATATAGCGCGTCACAAAGCCGTCCAGAGCTTCGACTTGCGTGATCAAACTGGTAGAAAGCTCGCCGCTATTGCTGGCCCGCAAACGGGGTACGGTGCTGCGGAACAAGCGGGCAAACAACTCGGAGCGCTGTCCTTGTTTCAGCTGTTCCGAAACCTTCTGCGCACGCCGCTCACCCAACGCGGAAATGGCGGCGCGCAGCAGCAAGAGTGCAGCCACCATCAAGATAGAGAAAAGCTGCCCTGTCCAGGGCAGGCCATCGACCACAATTGCCTGCACAATCTTTGCCAGCAACCAGGCCTGGGGAATCAGTAAAGCGCCCGCCAGCACCGGCGCCAGCATGGAGGCCCGCAAAGCCGTGCGGGCGCGGCTGGAGAACTGCCCCAGCCATTGTTGCGCCGTTGGACTTTGCGGTGTCAATCAGACCTCGATATCGGCATTGGCTTTGGAAGAGGCCGCGTTCTGCAAAGCCGTGTTCTCACGCAGCTCGAACCACATCGCATTCAGGATGGAGAATGCGCAGGCAAGACCCAAACCTAAAACCCAAGAGAAGTACCACATATGCGCTGGCCTCCTTAGTAAGAATGAGAAGAATCTTTCATGCTGGCAACCGACACCTTGCCACGCATTACGCTGTACACCCAGGAGGTATAGAGCACGATGATGGGCAAGAACACCAGTGTCACCAGCAGCATGATCCACAAGGTCAGATGACTGGCCGAGGCATCAAACAAGGTCAGGCTGGAGCCTGGGTTCAAGGACGAAGGCAAGAGGAAAGGGAAGACCGCAAAGCCAAAGGTCAGAATGATGCCGGCCAGCGCCAGGGAAGAGAACAGCAGGGCCAGCAGACCACGGCCACGGCCAGCCAGCAATGCACCCAGCAGCAGACCTGCGAAACCGACAATGGGCGCCGCCCACAATGCAGGCCAGGTCCGGTAGTTGGCCAGCCAGGCGCCTTCCACCATCTCGACCGTCTTGCCAATAGGGTTGGACATGGCATGAGCCACCTCAGGCCAGGGCATGCTGTAGCCATTCATGGCGCTAATCCACCAGCCACCGGCAGCAAAAGCCACGATGGACAGCAGCCCCAAAGGCATGGCCCAGGCACGCGCACGGCGAGCCACATGATCACTACCTTTCCAGGCCACCACCACCGCGCCCTGGAATGCCAGCATCAAGACACTGAGCAAACCGCACAGAATGGCAAAGGGCTGGAACAGACCAAAGAAATTGCCTTGGTACATCGGACGCAGTGTAGTTTCGTCAAAGCCGAATGGAACGCCCAGCATGACGTTGCCAATAGCGACCCCGAATACCAGGGCACAAACCAGACCGGAAGCAGTCCAGATCGCGTCCCAGTTGCGACGCCAGCGTGACGAGCTGAGCTTGCTGCGGTACTTGATGGCAACCGGGCGCACGATCAAGGCCACCAACAGCAGCATCATGGCCAGGTAAAAGCCCGAGAAAGCCATGGCATACAACAGGGGCCAGGCCGCAAAAGCGACCCCACCGGCCACGATCAGCCAGACCTGGTTACCTTCCCAGACCGGGCCAATCACGTTGTACAGCGTGCGCCGTTCGTCATCGCTGCGGGCAACCAGTGGCAACACCATGGCCACACCCAGGTCTGCCCCGTCCATGATGGCAAAGGCAGCCAGCAGCACGCCCAGCAGCAACCACCAGACGATGCGCAAGGTGTCGTAATCGAGAAGAATCAAATTTTCCATGATGGTTCCCCCTCCTTAACCGCGCAGCAACGGAGCGTTGCGCGAACCATAAGACAAAGCGGAAGGTGTGACGGTCTCGCCAGCCTCGTCCGGACCTTTGCGAATCGAATGCAGCATGACCTTGATGCCAATCACCGCCAGGGTGCTGTAGAGCAAGAGGAAGATGGCCATACTGATCATCAAGTCCACAAAGGACAGGCCGGAAGCGGCATAGTAAGTCGGCAAGACGCCTTCAATCGCCCAGGGCTGACGTCCGAATTCGGCCACAAACCAGCCGCACTCAATCGCAATCCAAGGCAGGGGAATGCTCCAGACCGCCGCTTTGAGCAGGCGCGGGTGACGTTGCAGTCGGTCACGCGATGCCAACACAAAAGCCACGCCAAAGAACAGGATGAAGTACAGCCCCAGCGCCACCATCACACGGAAGCTCCAGAACAGGGGCGCAACTTGTGGCACCGTATCCCAGGCAGCCTGGGCGATGGTCTCGGTATCGGCTTTGGTGATGTCGTCCGTATAACGCTTGAGCAGCAAGGCGTAGCCCAGGTCTTTCCAGTTATTGTCAAAGACGCGGCGGGCCTCGATATTGCTGTCATCAGCGCGCACCAGCTGCAGTGCCTCGTAAGCGCGCAAGCCATTGGCAATGCGGATCTTGGCATGTTCGACCAGCTCATTAATACCCAGCATAGGGGTACTGACTGAACGCGTCCCGATCAAGCCCATTACCCACGGAATTTCCACGGCAAAGCGGTTCTCACGGGCTTCCTGATCAGGCCAGGCCAGGAGATTGAAACTGGCCGGTGCTTCCTCGGTTTCCCACATGGACTCCATGGCCGCAATCTTCATTTGCTGGTGTTCAGTGGTGAGATAACCGCTTTCATCACCCAGCACCACCACGGACAGGGACGCCGCCAAGCCAAAACTGGCCGCTACCGTCATCGAGCGCTTGGCCAGATCTATATGGCGACCACGCAGCAGGTACCAGGCACTGATGCCCATGACGAACATGGCACCGAGCACATAACCGGCACTGACAGTATGAACAACTTTGGCTTGTGCGACAGGATTGAGAATGACCTCGGCAAAGTCGGTCATTTCCATACGCATCGTGTGGGGGTTGAAGATGGCGCCGACCGGGTTCTGCATCCAGCCATTGGCGACCAGAATCCACAAGGCCGACAGATTGGTGCCGATGGCAACGAGCCAGGTAACGATCAGGTGTCCCAGTTTGGAGAGGCGATCCCAGCCGAAAAAGAACAGGCCGACAAAGGTTGCTTCCAAGAAAAAAGCCATCAATCCTTCAATGGCAAGTGGCGCTCCGAAAATATCACCGACATAGTGACTGTAATAGGCCCAGTTCATGCCGAACTGGAACTCCATCACAATCCCGGTGGCAACACCCAAGGCAAAGTTAATGCCAAAGAGCACGCCCCAGAACTTGGTCATGCGGCGCCAGATGGCTTTACCCGTCATGACATAGACGCTTTCCATAATGGCCAGCAAAAAAGACAGGCCCAGCGTCAAGGGAACAAATAAAAAGTGAAACATCGCGGTGGAAGCAAACTGCAACCGCGATAAGGTAACAACATCCAGATCAATCATGACGATCCCCAGTTTGATCAGCTTTGCGAATCTTTCCGGCGAAACCCAGCACTTTCTGAACTTTGCTACCTAAACGCATCAGATTTTGCAGGGTCTCGGGCGGTAAGTGATGAACCTCGTCAAACCAACCACAAGCCAACTCGATCAATTCCAGCATTTCATTAATGCGTTGCTGCCCATATGCTTCTTCGTCATTGACGGGAGCTTCCATAAGGATACTTCGCAATAAGGTCAATGTGGGATCAATCTCGCGCTTGCGCTTTTCTTCCACCAGAGTACGAAAAATATCCCAAACATCATTGGGAGATTCAAAGTATTCACGGCGCTCGCCGATCTTGTGCGTCATATTGACCAGTCGCCAGGACTGCAATTCGCGCAAGCTCATGCTGACATTGGAACGGGAGATGCCAAGCGTTTCAGCGATCTCGTCGGCGTGGAGGGCTTCGGGGGAAATGAACAGCAAGGCATAGATCTGGCCCACCGTTCGGTTGACCCCCCAGCGCCCGCCCATCTCCCCGAAGTGCAGAACAAAACGCTCTGCCTGTGGTCCTAAATTCATGGCTTCCTGAATTTTCAGTAATTACTGAAATTACAAAACAAGACGTATCTTAACCCTAAACTAATCTGTCTGCCACTGGTCCAAGGGCATCTGGCCTTACAATTTGCCTCCTGCAAATCAGCATGCCAAGCACACACTTCACGTTTACAATTTCGCCATGAATACATCGGCACTTTTAGATCCTGCACATATCCTTTCTTCAGCACAACGCACCTTCGCCATTGAAGTTGACGCGTTACAAGCGCTGGGCGGACGTCTGGACCAAAGTTTTGTAGAAGCCACCAAGCTGCTGGTGCACTGCCAGGGTCGCGTGGTGGTGACGGGCATCGGCAAGTCCGGCCATGTGGCACGCAAGATCGCCGCTACGCTGGCCTCAACCGGCACCCCCGCTTTTTTCATGCACGCTGCCGAAGCCCTGCACGGTGATTTGGGCATGATTACCAAGCAGGATGTAGTGATTGCCATCTCCTACTCCGGCCAGGCCCAGGAGCTGGTCACGGTGCTGACTGTGCTGCGTCGCATGGGAGCCAAGCTGATTGCCATTACCGGCAACGCCCAATCCGAACTGGCGCAAAATGCTGACCTGCATCTGGACGCACATGTGGAGCACGAAGCCTGCCCACTCAACCTGGCTCCTACGGCCAGCACCACGGCCGCTTTAGTATTAGGCGATGCACTGGCCGTTGCCTGCCTGGAAGCACGTGGCTTTAGCCGTGAAGACTTCGCTCGCTCCCACCCCGGTGGCGCGCTGGGTCGTCAATTACTGACGTTTGTGCGCGACATCATGCGCAGCGGCGAACAATTGCCCATTGTTTCCCCCGAGACCCTGGTTCCCGATGCCCTGATAGAAATGTCCAGCAAAGGCATGGGCATGACCATTGTCACTGACTCGCAAGGCCATCCCGTGGGGATGTTCACTGATGGCGACTTGCGCCGCCTGATTGCACGCGCGGGCGACATACGCAAGCTGCCCGTGTCCGAAGGCATGTCACGCGAACCGCGCAGCATTGCTGCCGACGCCCTGGCCATTGAAGCGGCCGAGCAAATGGATGCCTTGCGTATCAGCCAAATGCTGGTATTGGACACAAACGGGCTACTATTGGGAGCTCTGCACATGCACGACCTGTTGGCTGCAAAGGTAATCTGATCATGATGAATACGCCCACCATCCCGCTCCACCCCGCTGAAGCTCAAATCCTGGCCAAGTTGCCCGAGAACATACGCAGCCAATTACGTCAGCTGCGCATGATGGTATTTGACGTGGACGGTGTGCTGACCGACGGACGCCTGTGGTACAGCGCTAACGGCGAGGAATTCAAGAGCTTTCACGCTCTGGACGGCCACGGTTTGCGCATGCTGGGGGAAAGTGGCATTCATGTAGCCCTGATTACCGGACGCGAAAGCGGTATCGTGTCACGTCGCGCTGCCGAGCTGGGCATTCCTTTTGTCCATCAGGGCGTACGTGACAAGATTGCTATCCTGACCCAACTGGCCCAGGAAAACGGCATATCTTTAAGCGAAATGGGTTATATGGGCGACGATTTGATCGATTTACCGGCCATGCAACGCGTGGGCTTCTCCGCCAGCGTGCCTGAAGCCCCCTTCTATATCAGTCAAATTGCCAGTTGGGTGGCCACGCAGCCTGCCGGCCACGGTGCCGTGCGCGAATGCTGTGATGCCATCCTGGCCTCCCAAGGTCGCCTTGCCCCCTTTATTACAGGTGGTCCCTTGAAGACCACGGGAGTCATTCAGTAATCATGCGTGACCGTCTACCCACCGTCATTTCCCTGTTGTTGCTGGCCATGCTGGTGGTGGCAACATTGTGGGCGGTCGACTACACCCAACGCTCGGTTGCCATTGATCCGCCGCGCCGTGTTACCCACGAGCCCGATTCCTGGGCGCGCAACTTCACCATGATCAGCTCTGACCAAACCGGGATGGCCATCAGCAGGCTGGACGGCAAGATTGCCTACCACTACCCGGATGACGACTCGCACGACATTACCTCCCCGCGTGCAGTCAGCAACCGAGCGAACTCGCCGCTGACCATTGCCACCTCCGACACCGCACATATGAATGCAGGTGGAGATGTGATCACGATGAAAGGCAATGCCCACATCCACCGCCTGGCCACACCCGAGGACGAGGCCATGGATGTGCGCAGCGAAGTACTGATCATCCTGCCTGAAGAGGATGTGGTCTACACCAACGAACCTGCATTGGTCGTCAACGGCCAGTCCACCATGCGCGGTACCGGGATGCGTTACGATAATCGCGTTCGCCAATTGAACGTCATGTCGGAATCCGACGTTAAAATCTCGGGCCAACAAACACAAAAAGCGCGTTCTTCCAATAGCTCTAAGGATTCCCCTCCATGACCACGCCTGACAGCGCCCGCCTGAGCCACAAGCCCATGCTCTCTTTTAGCCTTTTGCGTGGTGCTTTGGCCCTGTGCCTGAGCACTGCAACCCTGGCTTTGCTGCCCACGGCCCCAGCTCTGGCACAAGCAGCGGCCTCTGCTGCTGCCGAACCGGACACCTCCGTGCTGTCCGACACCCTGACGTACGACGATATTGCCAAGCAGACGATCTACAAAGGCAATATCATCCTGACCCGTGGCGCCATGACCTTAATGGCAGACCAATTGGCCATCGAGCAAGATGCGGAAGGATTCCAGCATGGCACGGCCACGGTCAGCGAGCGCGCCCGCGTCACCATTCGACAGGAAGCCCCGGCCAAATTTGAATTGATGGTCGCCGAAGGTGTCCGAGCTATTTACAACGGTAAAACCGAAGAGGTCGAACTGATTGGCAAGGCTGTCGTCAACCGTTATGTTTGCGGCAAGTTGCAAGACTCCGTCCAGGGCCAACGCATTATCTATCGCCAAAAAGATGGCACGTACCAGGCCTTTGGTGGCTCGGACTCCGCCACCCGGGATGGCCGGGTTCGCTCCGTGGCCCGCCCACGCGCCAATGCCGACGCTGCTCTGGCCGAATGCCAACGCAAGTCTTCCCCCCGCAAATAGTCCGGACACCTCTGAATTATGGTTGCTCCTAACAACCCGTCTACCCCTACCCGCGCCAGCCACTCAACCAAAGGCAGCCTGATTGCACAGGGCCTGCGCAAAACCTACGGCAAACGTACGGTCGTGCAGGATGTTTCTCTGAACGTGGAAAGTGGTGAAGTCGTCGGCCTGCTAGGCCCGAACGGGGCTGGCAAAACCACCAGCTTCTATATGATTGTGGGCATTGTGCCCGCCGATGCAGGTCGCATTGAAATTGATGGCACGCCCATTACCGCCATGCCCATGCACAAGCGGGCAAGGCTGGGCCTGTCCTATCTGCCTCAGGATGCCTCCGTCTTTCGCCGCCTGACGGTCGAAGAAAACATCCGCGCCGTGCTGGAGCTGCAACTGGACGATAACGGTCGCAGCATCAGCAAGAACGATATCAACGAGCGCCTGGAAACCCTGATTAGCGAATTACAAATTGCACACATCCGACAAAATACCGCCCTATCCCTGTCTGGTGGCGAGCGCCGCCGCGTAGAAATTGCCCGCGCGCTCGCCAGCAACCCCCGTTTTATTCTGCTGGACGAACCTTTTGCCGGGGTGGACCCGATCGCCGTGATCGAAATTCAGCGCATTGTGCAGTTTCTAAAAGGTCGCAATATCGGCGTGCTGATTACCGACCATAACGTGCGCGAAACCTTGGGCATCTGCGACCGCGCCTACATCATCAGCGAAGGCACAGTACTGACAAGCGGGCACCCATCCGAGATCATCGACAACGAAGCCGTGCGCAAGGTTTATCTGGGATCGAACTTCCGAATGTAAGCCGATTTTTGGCCCTGTAACGGGGCCAATCAAAACAAGGGTTATCCAGCACATCACAGATTGATTCAGGTCATGTTATCTGACCCACATATAGGTATACTGGAATATCCAGGATCAGTAGTAAGGAGGCTAAAGACGATCAACCTTCCCCTTCTTGAACACGTTGTTTGACTACTACGGAGAGCCTATATGAGCCTTAATATCACTGGCCGTAATCTTGACATAACTCCTGCCATTCGCGACTACGTCAAAAGCAAAATTGGTCGAATTGAAAAACATTTCGATAACGTAGTTGACTCGCAGGTTATGCTTTCCATTGAACGTCTGAAGCACAATGCCGAAGTAACCGTCCGCGTTCCCGGCAAAGATATACACTGCGCCTCTTCAGACGAAAACTTGTATGCTGCTATCGATCTGCTGGCCGATAAAATCGACCGCCAGATTCTGAAATACAAGGAAAAGGCAAACAGCCATGCGCATGAGCCCGCCAAGCGGCTCGAAGTTCCGGCAGCCTGATCTGGCCGAACTGTTACAGCAGGGATAACCTGCCAACAAACCCCGTACTTTCAAAAGTTCGGGGTTTTGTGTTTCTTGGCACAGTGTCCGCCTGTTGTTAGCCATCCAAAAAAAGTTTAGCTAAAAAACATTCCCCCCTATAATGGCCGTCATGAATCTCTTGTCGCGTATTTTGCCTTTGTCCAACGTGGTTCTGGATCTTGCTGTTACCAGCAAGAAGCGCGCTTTTGAACAAGCCGGATTGATTTTCGAGAACCATCACGGCATTGCTCGGACAGCCGTTTTCCATAGCCTGATCGCGCGTGAGCGTCTGGGCTCCACAGCGCTTGGCCACGATGTCGCCGTCCCGCATGGTCGCATCAAGGATCTGAAAGAGCCTTGTGCCGTTTTCATGCGCTTGGCCGAGCCGGTACGCTTTGACGCCAGCGACGGCCGTACCGCCAGCCTGCTATTCTTTTTGCTGGTTCCCGAAACGGCGACTCAAATCCACCTGGACCTGCTGGCCGAGATCGCCCGTTTGATGGCCGATCAGGACATCCGCCAGGCGCTTGCTCAGGAAACGGACCCTGTTCAAATTCATCAGATCCTGACCCAGACCCCTGATCTCAACGCGGAACATCCCGATGCTGACAGTTCAAGAACTGGTCAATGACAATAACGACAAGCTCGAGGTAAGCTGGGCAGCCGGAAAACACGCTGCTCAACGCCCTATCCCCGATCTTGGCGCCTCTGCGGCAGACCTGGTCGGTCACTTGAACTTGATCCACCCTGGCCGCATTCAAGTTTTCGGCCCTGAAGAACTCTCTTTCTACCACCGCTTTGATATCAAGCGTCGCCTGCATCATCTGGATGATCTCAGGCAAGGTGGGGTTCCCGCCCTGTTCATTGCCAACGATGCCGTTGCACCCGATGACTTGATCCAGTTTTGCGAAGATCAAGGGATCCCGCTACTCTACACCCCTATCGATGCGGCACAGCTGATTGATCTGCTACGCATCTATCTAGGCAAACGTCTGGCCCCAAAAATCACCATGCACGGCGTGTTCATGGATGTCCTGGGTCTGGGGGTACTGATCACTGGCGAGTCCGGTCTGGGCAAAAGCGAATTAGCGCTAGAGCTGATCTCCCGCGGCCACGGGCTGGTCGCAGACGATGCGGTTGAGCTCTCACGCACCGCACCCAACATGATCGACGGACAATGCCCACCCCTGCTGCAAAACCTGCTAGAGGTACGTGGCTTGGGTTTGCTGGACATTCGCACCATTTTCGGCGAAACCTCCGTTCGTCGTAGAATGAAGCTTAAACTAATTGTGCACCTGGTTCGTTCCAACCCCGACAGCTTCGAGCGTCTGCCTACTCAAGACCAGACCCAGGAAGTACTAGGGGTCGATATCAAACGCGTCATGCTTCAAGTGGCCGCCGGCCGAAATCTGGCCGTGCTGGTAGAGGCCGCCGTGCGCAACACCATTCTCGCCTTCCGCGGCATTGATACCATGGGCGACTTCATCGAACGCCAGGCATTGGCTATCATGAATAGTCGCGAAGACTAGGCACCTAAGGGTCTGTTAGCATTAAACGGCCCTGACGGCTTTGTCCTGTTTCACCTAACCGTTGCCCCTCGGACAACGACTCGGAGTCCTTTGCCACGATGCTGAAAGTTGTATTGATTACCGGCATATCCGGTTCGGGAAAATCAGTTGCCTTGCGCCTGCTGGAAGATACCGGCTATCTGTGCATCGACAACTTGCCACCCCGATTTCTGGCCGAATTTGTCGAACGCTCTGCTGAGCAAGGGCTCGAGCGACTTGCCGTTGCCATTGACGTGCGCGGCGCTGGTGATCTGGACATCCTTCCCGGCGTTATCAGCAAACTGAACGAAGAAGGCTACGCCCTGCGCGTGCTGTTTTTGAACGCCAACGATCACACCCTGATGCAGCGGTACTCGGAGTCGCGCCGCCGCCACCCACTGACAGACCGTTTACGTCAGGATGGCCGCTCGCCTTCCTTGCAGGAGTGCATTGAAGCCGAACGTGAAATGACCGCCCCTTTGCGTGAACTGGGCCACATCATCGACACCTCCGACCTGACCCCGGGTCAGTTGCGTGCCTGGATACGCGATCTGGTACAGGCTGATCGCGCCAGTGTCGTGTTGACTTTCGAATCCTTTGCCTACAAGCGTGGCGTACCGGGCGATGCAGACCTGGTTTTCGACGTGCGCTGCCTGCCAAACCCCCACTACGACCCGGAACTGCGCCCCATGACGGGCCGCGATGAGCCAGTTGCAAAATGGCTGGCCCAGTTCGGCTCTGTAGAAACCATGGTGGATGATATTGCGGGCTTTGTACGCCGCTGGTTGCCTTTGTATATGCAAGACACCCGCAATTACCTGACGGTCGCCATTGGCTGCACGGGCGGGCAACATCGCTCCGTGTACGTTACTGAACAACTGGCGCTGCGCTTTGCTGATTACGCCCCTTTGCTGGTACGCCATCGCAATCAACCTCCCATCAATCCCGTGCCATGAGCCATCCGACCTTACTGAAATTAGGTGCAGCCTTGGGCATCTTGGCCCTATTGGCTGGATGCACCTCCAGCCCAAAGCGCGCCAAAACCAAACCAGGGGCTACGGTTTCAGCACCGCGCGGAGGGGGGTATTACAAAGATGACGGCCCCCACGATCGAATACCCGTCAATCTGCAGGCCACCCCCGACGCCGTTCCCCGAATAGAACCTATCGCCCGCAGCAATACCCGTCCCTACACCGTGCTCGGCAAAAGCTTTGTTCCACACAAATCACACAAAGCCTTTACCCAGACCGGCACAGCTTCTTGGTACGGGCGCAAGTTCCACGGCAAGAAAACCGCCAATGGCGAAACCTACGATATGTACGCCATGACAGCGGCACATCCCACCTTGCCTATTCCCAGCTACGCCCGTGTCACCCGCCCTAAAACCGGCAAATCGGTGATTGTGCGCATTAACGACCGCGGGCCCTTCCACAGCTCACGCATCATCGACTTATCCTATGTTGCCGCCGCCAAGCTGGATCTAATTGCGCCCGGCAGTGGCACCGTGATGGTGGAATCCATCACTCAGGAAGAAATTCGTAGTGGCAGTTTTAGTCGTGAACAGGTCAATGTCGTTGAAGCACCCGCTGCCCGCACGGCGCCGGCTCCCGCAGCGCCCAAATCCAGTCTGACCATCACCGAAACACTGGAGCCCACCCCTGACGCCCTGGCTGCTCTGCCCCCGGAAGAATTGACTGTTGAGCTGGACGATACACCCAGCTGGAGCAGCGATGCGAACGATCAGCAACTGATCGTGCAGTCTTCACCCACAACTGCCAGCAAACCCCTGGCCCCGTCTGGTCAGAACCGGGTCTATCTGCAATTCGGTGCTTTCTCCGCACGCGAAAACGCCGCCGCATTGGCGCAGCAACTGAACCGCCAGATTTCGCCAGTGGAGTACCGAGACGCCCAAGTTCAGATGCACAACGATTTGTACCGCGTGCAAATTGGTCCGTATCAAAACCGGACCGAGGCTATCAATGCCGCTTACCGCATCCAACAAAAAACCGGCTTGAGCCCCTCGGTCGCCGTCCGCTAAGCCACACCCAGCCCACCACAACATCCCCTTCATGAACGGCAGCCCAAAAGTTGGACATTGATCCACGCTTTGGGGTGTTTTTCATGGAGAAATACGATAGCCAGTTCAAGCTGTCCGTTGTTCATCGTGATCTATCGGAGCAGCATGAAGGCCTGAAACCCGGTCATCCTAGTCCTTGGGCGAATTGGCCAAACCCCAGGCATACAGAACATCACGAGCAATTCCGGTCGCCTGGCTGGCGATCCGGGCAGCGTCACGCAGCGAGACCTGTTCCAGCAACGCCTTCATCCAACGCTCTGTAGTGGCATCCAGCGCAGGCGCATCCTCGTCCACTTCTCGCACCGCATCATGCAAAATAAGAACAAACTCGCCCTGCTCTCGATGGCTGTCTTCATCTAGCCAGGCCAAGGCCTGCCCCAAAGGCACGGTATGAATCTGCTCGAAACGCTTGCTCAGTTCACGTGCAAACGTCAGCTCACGCTCCGGCCCACACACCTCTTGCATATCACGCAAACTGGCTCGCAAACGGTGAGGGGACTCAAACGTCAATACCGGCATACCCAGGCTGGACCAATGCTGTAGCCACTTGCGACGCGCCACCGTTTTAGGCGGCATGAAACCGGCGAAGGCAAAAGCGGGGTTCTCATCGCTGGTCGCGCCACTGCCCATCAAGGCGGTAATAACAGCCGATGCTCCGGGCAGCGGTACTACCTGAAAACCTGCCTCGCGCACCGAGCGCACTACGCGGGCACCAGGATCGCTGACAGCGGGCGCGCCTGCATCCGACACCAAAGCCACTCGTTGCCCTTGCTCCAGACGCTCGATAATGGCTTGAGCCGCCTGCGCCTCGTTATGACGATGTGCAGCCATCAAGGGCGTTTGTATGCCCCAAGCCTGCAAAAAAGGACGCGTAGCCCGCGTATCCTCTGCCGCAATAATGTCGCACAGTTCCAGCGCCTGCCAGCCGCGCAGGCTAAGGTCTCCCATATTGCCAATGGGCGTGGCCACTACGTACAGGCAAGACTGCGGCCAGACCTGGCCTTGCACCTTGTCCATCATGCTTTGCCAGACGCCGGCATTCCCTGTTCGGTTTTCGGTATCGCTCATGCTCGATCCTGCTTGTTCATCTTCATGTGTTCCTATGAATCCCTTTGAATACGCTCGCCAGGCTCAAAACCGGCAATTGCGGCGCAGGCGGCGTAGTCGTCCTGCCGCCAGAAAGGAAAAACCACTGCGTTCGTCCAGCCAGGAAAGCGGCGATCAGGCCGAACAACGAGCCTGCGATCATGTCACCGCCCACGGCGCCCGCGTTCTGGCTCGTCAACTGGGTACTCGCTTTGGGGAAATTGACCTGGTTCTGTGGCACCAGAATCATCTTGTCTTTCTGGAAGTGCGCCAACGCAATCACAAGGGCTACGGAGGGGCGCTTGCCAGTGTAAACCGGGACAAGCAACGGCGCTTGATCCTGACAGCACAACAATGGCTGCCAACGCTATGCCAGCGCTATTTCCAGGGCAAGCTGCCCGCTTGCCGTTTTGACGTCATTGCCATTGAAGACGACACCCTGACCTGGATTCACAATGCCTTTGAGCAAAGCTAAGTCACGGGACAGCGGCCTGGCCTTCGTGAAACTCTCCGGCAGGCACACAGTCTCATACAGAAAAACACCAACTACAGCCTCCTGATTCGGCCTGCTTACAGCATCTGGTTTCAATACCGTGGCGTTTTTTTCAACATGACACGATCTGCCTGCCCCACAGGGAAATTCTCCGTGCGATAATGCGCGCTATGGACCTTATCGCCTTAATGACTTCGCATTTCGACGATTCCGTCGATACTCTCAAAGCCAGCACACGCGAACTGGCCGAACCTTTGGCCGCCGCTGTAGAGCTATTGTTTGCCACCTTGGCCAACGACGGCAAGATTCTGGCTTGCGGAAACGGCGGATCAGCAGCCGATGCCCAGCACTTTATTGCAGAGCTGGTGGGCCGCTTTGAGCGCGACCGTTTGCCCTTGGCTGGCATTGCCTTGAATACCGACACCTCTATCATGACGGCAGTGGGTAATGACTATGGCTTTGACAGTATCTTTGAACGCCAGGTCAGCGCCTTGGGCCAGACTGGCGATATTCTGGTCGCCATCTCAACCAGCGGCAATTCGCCAAACGTCATCCGTGCCATTGAGGCAGCTCGCGAACGCGATATGGTCATTATTGCCTTGACCGGTAAAGGCGGCGGACAAATCGCTGAGTTGCTCTCGGATACCGACATCCATCTGTGCGTACCGCACGATCGAACCATGCGCATTCAGGAAGTACATATTGTTCTGTTGCACGCCATGTGCGATGGCATTGATGCGCTGCTGCTCGGAGATCCACTATGAAACACCGTTTGATTATGGCCGCCTTACTGGCCAGCACCACCCTGACCGGTTGCGGTCTGCTGGTAGTGGGCGGCGCCGCTGCCACAACCGCCGTTGTCGCTACCGACCGCCGTACCACGGGCGAACAAGTCGAAGACAAAGCTATTGTCATGAAAGCGGGCGCAGAAACACGCCGCCTGCTGGAAAACAAGGAAGGCCGCATCAACACAACGTCTTACGCTGGAGTGGCCCTGCTGACCGGTGATGTCCCCACCCAGGCGGACAAGGAAGAAGCCGCCCGTCTGGTGTCCAAAGTCGATAAAGTGACACGCGTGGTCAACGAACTGCGTGTCGGCGAACCAACCCCGCTGAGCGTACGCTCGAACGACTCGTGGATCACCACCCGCGTCAGCACGGCTTTACTGAACGCCAAAGACGTACCCAGTCGCACGATTTCCACCACCACCGAGCGCGGCGTGGTCTACCTGCTGGGCCGTGTCACACGCGAAGAAGGTGAGCGTGCTGCGATTGCCGCCTCCAGCGTGCCTGGCGTGAACAAAGTCGCCAAGCTCTTCGATTACATTAGCGCTGAAAGCCTGGCGCAGCCCTTGAGCACCAATACACAGCCAAGCACCAGCTCTGGCACAGAGGCCTCTGAAACGGCCCCTGCACCCGCCTCTTCTGTAGAAGTTATGCCCGTCCAATGAAAAAAGTAGTCATCATTGCCTTTGTTGTGGCCATCGCCGTGGGCCTGGGCGTCTGGACCATGTCCGGTGGCAGCTCCAAGGCCAGCGCTCCCGATGTCGCCTTTACCGACCTGAATGGCAAGCACTTTGAAACCAAAGACTTGCAGGGCAAAGTCGTCCTGGTGAAATTCTGGGCCACGGACTGCACCACCTGTGTGGCGCAAATGCCCGACAACATCGAGAACTTCAATGCCTTGTCCAGTAAAGGCTTTGATATTGTGGCTGTGGCCATGAAGCACGACCCCATTAATTACGTGCGCAACTTCACCCAATCCCGCCAACTGCCGTTCACGGTTGTCCATGACGACAAGGGCGAAATCGCCAAGGCTTTTGGGGATGTCCGTCTGACTCCTACTGCCTTTTTACTCGACAAACAGGGCCACATCATCAAACGCTACCTGGGTAACTACGACAAGCAGGAATTCATTGCCACCGTCGAAAAAGCCCTGGCCAGCAGCTAAAAACCTGTTTCTGCCCCCAGCCACATAACCCCGGGTACCAGCAGTGGACCCGGGTTTTCTTCAAGTGAGCGCATCAATGAGCACCACAGATTCGCAGAATTACTCCTCGACCGTCAAAGCAGAAGTTTTGTCCGAGGCCCTGCCTTATATTCGTCGTTTCCACGGCAAGACCGTTGTCATCAAATACGGTGGCAATGCCATGACAGAAGAAGCGTTGCAGCGCAGCTTTGCCCATGACGTCGTCTTGCTCAAGCTGGTTGGCCTGAACCCCGTTGTGGTGCACGGTGGCGGTCCCCAGATCAATGACGCTCTCAAGCGGGTGGGCAAAGAAGGTACCTTCATTCAAGGCATGCGCGTCACCGATGCAGAAACCATGGAAGTGGTGGAGTGGGTGCTAGGCGGGCAAGTACAGCAAGACATCGTGATGATGATCAATGAAGCCGGTGGCAAGGCCGTAGGTCTGACCGGTAAAGACGGCGGTATGATTCGCGTCACCAAGAAAATGCTGCCTGATGCCGAGCATCCTGGCGAGCTGCTGGACATTGGCTTTGTGGGCGATATTGAAAGCATCCAGCCTGAAGTAGTCAAAGCATTGCAGGACGATCAGTTCATCCCTGTGATCTCATCCATTGGTTACGGCGAGGACGGCCAAGCCTACAACATCAATGCCGACGTGGTGGCCGGCAAGATGGCTGAAGTGCTTAGCGCTGAAAAACTGGTCATGCTGACCAACACCCCCGGTGTGCTGGACAAGGCTGGTCAACTGTTGCGCCGTCTGTCGGCCCAGACCATTGATGAACTGTTTGCTGATGGCACGATCTCCGGCGGCATGCTGCCCAAAATCTCTTCAGCCCTGGATGCGGCGCGCAATGGCGTCAACTCCGTACATGTCATCGACGGCCGTGTCCCCCACTGCCTGTTGCTGGAAATCCTGACTGACCGTGGTGTTGGCACCATGATCAGCTCGCACTAATCCGTGCGCGCTCCTATCCGTGCCCATTCCTGGGCACGGCCTTTGTCAGCCTGCCAGCCAGATGAAACCATCTGGCTGTTTGATCTGGATAACACCCTGCACAATGCCTCCAAAGGCATTTTCCAGGCGATTGATGGGCGCATGCGCATCGGCGTGGCGCAAACGCTGGGTGTGAATATGGACGAGGCCGACCGCTTGCGTCTGGAATACTGGAAGCGGTACGGCGCCACCATGATTGGTCTGCAACGTCATCATGGAGCAGATCCGGCCACTTTCCTGAAACACGCTCACGACTTTGATGTACCGTCTCTGATCAGTGCTGAACCCGGTCTGGCCCATCAATTGCGTCGTCTACCGGGCTATAAGCTGCTGCTGACCAACGCACCGCTGGAGTACGCACAGCGTGTCTTGAAAGCCTTGAATCTACTGCCCGTTTTTGATGGGTTGTGGGCTATTGAGCATATGCAGCTACAAGGCCGCTATCGACCCAAGCCCTCCCAGGCGCTGATGAAACAGGCACTGGCCGTGCTGAAATCCCAGGCCCGTGACATCGTGTTGGTCGAAGATACGCTACGCAATCTGAAAAGTGCCCGCCAGCTAGGGATGCAAACCATCCATATCTATAACGCGGGCACCCCGTTCAGCGCTCTGTATCATGGACGCAGCCCATATGTAGACCATCGCATCAACCGCATCGCGCAACTGGTCAAGAACTGGCCACGCCTCTGAGGTGACTTAGAACGCCAGTTGGCGCTCCCCTTGCTGGATAGTGACCCACTTCAGTTCCGTCATGTCCGCAATCGAGTAGCGGCCATTTTCCTTACCGTAACCACTGTCCCTGAAGCCACCAAAAGGCGCGTTCGGATCATCATCAAAGGAATTGTCATTGATGTGAACCGAACCTGCCTCGATGCGTTCGGCAAAATCCATGGCCTTTTGCAGATCATTGGTCAGAATTGCGGAAGACAGGCCATAGGAAGTGTCATTGGCCATTTCCAGGGCATGCTCGTAGTCACGAGCCTTGTAGATGGCAGCCACAGGGCCAAAGGTCTCTTCGTAGTACAGGTTCATGTCGGGAGTGACATCGCACAAGGCGGTAGGCTGAATCACATTGCCTTCCCGGCCACCACCCGCCAGCAAAGTTGCGCCCTTGGAGACGGCATCCTGAATATGAGCCTGCACAAAATCGGCCTGTTCAGAACTGATCAACGGGCCAACGGCCGTTTTCGGCAAAGCGGGATCACCAGTAGGAATGCGGGCAACCTGCTTGGCAAAGGCTTCGCAGAACGCATCGTAAATGCCCTGCTCCACAATAATGCGCGAGTTCGCCATGCACACCTGGCCCTGGTTGAAATAAATGCCGAAAGCGGCGGAACGCACGGCGTAGTCCAGCGTGGCGTCGTCCAGCACCACCACCGGGCTTTTACCGCCCAACTCCAGCACAATACGCTTTTGATGACGGCCAGCCAGATCTGCCAGGATACGGCCCACACGAGCCGAACCCGTGAAGGTCACCAGCTTGACGCGCGGATCGGAGAACAAGGTATCACCCAAGGCTTCGTCCGTAGTCAGCAGCACAGTCAACACACCTGGGGGCAGGCCCGCTTCTTCCAGAATCTCTGCAAACATCAGCGCAGCCATAGGCGTGTGCGGCGAAGGCTTCAGAATGAAACTGTTGCCCGCAGCCAGTGCAGGAGCCAGTTTCTTGCCATTGAGCAACAGAGGTGCATTAAAAGGACCAATCCCGGCAACCACCCCCAAGGGGCGACGAATGCTCATGGAAATACGGCCAGGCAGGTCCGAAGGCATGGTTTCACCCCGAATATCGCGAGTCTGACCTGCGGCAATACGGAAGGTACTGACGATGTAATCGCACTCGAACATGGCCTTACCAAAGACGTTACCGCCCTCCTCAATCAGCACACGCACGATGTCGTCGCGGCGGCGTTCCACAATGTCGGCCGCACGGCACAAGATGGCTTCACGTTCACGGGCCAGCATCTTGCCCCAGACACGCTGTGCACGTTCTGCACTGGCCAGCGCTTCTTCAATATCCTGCTTGGTCGCAAGGAAAACACGTGCCAGCGCTTTGCCCGTGTAAGGATTCACCAGATCCTTATGCAACTGACCTTCTGATTGCCAGGCCTGTCCGTTGATGTAGGGGTAGATCTGCTTTAGCTGCTCTGTCATGACTGCTCCTTTCCTGTATTGTCTCCAGGTGCGCTTTGGGCACCCTTCATGGTTAAACCCGATAGCCACCGAGGTGCGCCATAGCTCACCATGCAGTACTGTCTTAGATACTATTCTTGAGCCGATTGCCTCTCTGTGTCGTGGACTGGGGCGCAGCCCAATCTGGACAATGACGCAGAAGACGGAAAAAACCGCATGAGCACGAACTATCACTGGGACACGCAGGCTTTGCCTCCCGGACAAAGCGCCAAGCTCTGGACCCAAGCCATTTCGCAGTCTTTCCAGCACGTGCAAACACAGTGTTACGGACAGAACTTTCGTGGCACCTTGCGCTCGCAACGCCTGGGGGAAGTGGCGATCAACCGGCTGACCGCGCAACCTTATCGGGTCAGCACGGGCAGGCCGCAAACGGACCAGCCCTGGTTGTTCCTGAATGTGCATCAGCAAGGCCACTGCCGCCTGATTCAGAACGGGCGCGAACAGTGGTTGCCGGCGGGCAGCTTAAGCTTGAATGTGGGCAACAGCCCCTTCACACTGGATTTTGTGGACGAGGTCACCATGACTACGCTGCGCTTGCCACTGGATGGGCTGCTGCCCTATACCGGCCCTTTGAATGATGTGGTCGCCCAGCCATTGGCCCCTGGCGCCAGCCTGCACTTGCTGGAGCACTATCTACAAGGCTTTTTGCTATCTGCCGACAGTTTGCGGGCAAATCAGCATAATCAGGCCTGGCGTTGCCTGCGCGACTTGCTGGTCATGAGCATTAACGAAAGACGCTCGGCCCCGCTTGATCCAAGCACGGCACGGTACGAAGATGCGCTGGCCTACCTGTCTGACCGACTGAGCGATTCCACCTTGAATATTGCGGCCTTGTCCGAACACCTTGGCATGGCGCCGCGCACCACCCAGGCGCTGTTCAAAGCCAAGGGGACCACTTTTACCGCCCAATTGATGCAACTGCGGCTGGAAGCAGCCGCACAACTGCTGCGCCAGACACCATCCAGCACGGTGGCGCAAGTAGCATATTCAGTGGGTTTTTCGGATCTGTCCTACTTTCACCGCCAGTTTCGACGACGCTTTGATATCACGCCAGGCCATTTTTATGGTCATGGCCTGGAGTCGTGAAGCAGCGATCAAAAACAGATCAGGCGTGATCAGTGTGCTCAATGGCCGCTGAAGCGCATACCGGGCATGCCGGGTCTTTGCGGAAACGTACGGTATGCCAATTCATATTGAAAGCATCCACACTTAACAAACGCCCCACCAAGGGCTCTCCGAAGCCACCTAACAGCTTCAAGGCCTCCACCGCCTGTGCGCTACCCACCATGCCCAACAAAGGCGACAGAACGCCTGTGGTGGCGCAGCGCAGTTCTTCGACATCATCGGCTTCGGGAAACAGACAGTGGTAGCAAGGAGCCTCGGGCTGACGCAAGTCATAGGTACTGACTTGGCCCGAAAAACGAATCGCCGCACCGGACACCAAAGGTTTACGCAGTGCCACGCAGGCACGGTTGATGGCATGGCGAGTGGCGAAGTTGTCGCAGCAATCCAGCACCAGGTCCACTTGCTGAACCCAATGCATCAAGCCCGCTTCGTCCAGACGTTGAACAACGGGTGTCACCTTCACTTCGGGATTGAGCTGCTCGATATGCAGCTTGGCGGACTCAACCTTGTCCCAGCCCAGGCGATCCGTGGTGTGAGCAATCTGACGCTGCAGATTGCTCAGTTCCACCTGGTCATCGTCCACCAGAATGATGGAGCCCACACCCGAAGCAGCCAAATAAGCCACCACGGGGGAACCCAGCCCCCCGGCTCCAACAACCAGGATGCGGGAAGCCAGAATCCGCTCCTGCGCTTCTACCCCGAATTCATCGAGCAGAATATGCCGCGCATAGCGCAGTAATTGCTGATCTTCCACGTCAAGAACCTGTGTTTACGGGTTTACCGGTTCGAGCCCCTTGGGGGTGATTCGGAACCGCTCAACGCTGGGTTGCTGATTCAGGGGACTTTTTTTTTCTGGCGACTCGGACCCTACTTCCTTTTCACGCTTGGCAGCCGCTTCCTTGGCCGCAGCTACTTTCGCTGGATCATTTTTGATCACAGGACGGCCAGCCAAATGATTCAGTGCCTGTTGCAACTGGAAGTCGTCGTCACCGCCAAATTCAAACATTTTGAACTCTGGGCTCATGCCCAGATCAGGCTGATCTGCTTCGGCGCTTTCGTCCACCTTGCTGTTGAGCAGGTGGCGCTTCAAGTCCACTTCACGCGGCAGCCGGAACAAATTACCCTGAGCGGTATCGTCCACCACCACATCTGGCTGTACGCCCGTTACCTGAATGGACGTGCCGTTAGGCGTGTAGTACAGGGCAGTCGTCAGTTTCAGGCCCGACTCCTCGGACAGAGGAACAACACTTTGCACCGAGCCCTTGCCAAAGGTGCGGTTACCAATAATGGTGGCGCGTTTGTGGTCTTGCAACGCCCCGGCCACAATTTCCGATGCCGAGGCCGAACCTACGTTCACCAGAACTACAATCGGCACGTTCTTGAGCCAATCCAGCTTCTTCAGAACATCGGCGTCCGTATCCAGCTCGCCCAGTACGGATTGCATGGATTTAACGTAATACTCGCGATTGGACGAAGGAATGCGACCCTTGGTCGACACCACCAGGTCTCCCGAGTCCAGGAAGGCGGAAGACACGCCAATGGCGCTTTCCAGCAAACCACCGGGGTCGTTACGCAGATCAATTACCAAGCCTTTCGGTGCGCCCGGGCCTTTGTGGACTTCGGACAATTGCTTGATCAGATCCGCAGCCGTGCGTTCCTGGAACTGGGCAATGCGCACGTAGGCTACGTCATCAGCCAACATCTTGGAGCGCACGCTGCGCACCTTGATGACATCGCGCACCAGGTTGAATTCCAATGGCTTGTCGCGGCCAGCACGGCGTATCGTCAGCTTGATCGATGTTTTCGGCTCACCACGCATCTGTTTGACGGCATCGTTCAGGCTCAAATCCTTGGTGGGTTTGCCATTGATGTGCGTAATGATGTCGCCCGCCAGAATACCGGCGCGCGCGGCAGGCGTATCCTCAATAGGCGAGATGACTTTGGGCATCCCGTCCTCGCTGCCAATCTCAATGCCCAGGCCGCCAAAGCCGCCTTGAGTCATGGCTTCCATTTCCTTGAAAGCATCGGCATCCAGATAGGCCGAGTGGGGATCCAGATCGGTAAACAAACCTTTGATTGCGTTATTGACCAAGGTCTGATCCGTCAAAGGCTCCACATACGTGTTCTTGATGGCAGCGAACACATTGGCGAACTGCTGCAGTTCGCGCAAAGGCAATGGCTCGCCGCGTTGAGCGACCGCAGTAATGCCCAGGCTGATCAAAATACCGCCCACAGCACCTGCTGCCACTAGACCAATGCTGCCAATCCTTCGAGTGCTCATGCACATTCCCATTATTTTCAGATTCAAGACGAGGCCACCTCCCGGAGCTGACCCGACCATGCATTATAAGAGTAGCGTAAAGTGGCGACCAGCGTGAACTGGGCTGGAGTCGCTACCCGGCGCAACAAATGCGAGCAAAAGTAAACGCCAGAAACAAAAGCGGCTCAGGAACCCAGCCAAACCTGCGGATTAATGGGCTTGCCTTGATGGCGCAACTCAAAGTACAGGCCGGGTTCAACCTGCCCGCCAGTGGCTCCCACCCGCGCAACAGGCTCTCCACGGCCCACAATATCGCCTACTTGCTTAAGCGTGCTCTGGTTATAGGCATAGACGCTTAAGTAATCACGACCATGATCAATAATCAGCAAATTACCAAAGCCGGTCATCCAGTTGGCAAAGACCACACGGCCCGGGGCCACCGCACGAACGGTGGTGCCTGCCTGTGCGCGCAACACAACGCCGCGCCAAACGCCACCATCGGGGCGCTCTGCCCCGAACTTGCCTTGCATTTCACCACGTACCGGATAAGGCAAACCACGTTTCAGACCCTGGAAGCCACCTTCTGGTTCCAAGGCTGGGGCAGAAACCTGCTCGGCAGGCTCTTCAACGACCTGAACTTCACGCACTTTTGGGGCGACCGGTTTGCTGATCGGTTCACTAGGCTCGGACGAAGCATCCAGACTATCTGACCATAAACGCTCGTTCGCAGTTGGCGGCGTATAGGTCAGCGGTGGCCGCGGAATGACGGGTTCTGGCTGTTGTGGCTCGGCAGGTTCCGGTTTGCTGCGTGGCAAGGCCGCAGGCAGAGGCGGTTGCGTGGCCCGAGCCCGCTCCAACAACTCCCGCTCGCGTTCCAGGCGCGCCTGTTCACGGTCAGCCTGCTCTTGCTGGGCTTTGCGCTGCAACTCTTGCTGACGTGCCAGCTCGGCTTTACGCGCTTGTTCTGCACGGCGCGCGGCTTCACGTCGGCGTTGTTCTTCAGCGCGACGGGCCAACTCAGCCTGTCGCGCAATTTCAGTTTCCAGACCGGAGATCAAATCCCCCAGCCGTTTGTCATTACTTTGCAGATTCGCAGCCTGACCACGCTGCCGTTCCAGTTCAGCGCTGATATCAGCCACCACCTTGGCCCGTTTTTCTTTCTGCTCTTCTAGGGCCACCTTTTGGGCAGCGGCTTCTGTGGCCAGCTTTTCCTGCTCTTTTTCACGCGCCGCAACCTGGGTCTGCAAGCGGTCCAGGCGCTCTACGGTGCGGCGTACCTTATGAACCTGTTCAGTCTGCTGACGCGAGACATAACCCAGATAATGCAGTTCGCGGTTAATGGCGTTGGGATCATCGCCCGACAGCAGGGCGGACCAGGGCGAGACGCCGTTGGCATATTGCGCGCGCAATTGCTCGGCCAGCTCCTGCTGACGTTGCTCTTTAATCACTTGCTGTTCGCTGATTTGTTTGCCCAGTGTGCCCAGTTGCTGGTGCAATTGCTCTTGCCGCTGCTCGATCTGAGCCAACGTGCGGTCGATATCGGAAATAGCCTGCTCGGATTCGCGCAAGGCATTGGCAGCATCACGACGCGAGCTTTCGCGGGTGTCGATCGACTTACGCAGCGATTCAATTTTCTGGCGCAGCTCTGCCTGCTGCTTTTGAGCCTGGGCCTGACGGGCAGCCAAGTCCGGATCCGCAGCCAGGGCCGGTAAGGCCCAGGCTGCCAGCAACAGGCAGACGCTGTAGCGCCACATTATTTACTGCGCCTTGCCCTGATTGGCAACGGCTTGCATCTGAGCCGCAATCGCTTCCTGGTCGCCCAGGTAGTAATGACGGATAGGACGCAAGTTTTCATCCAGCTCGTACACCAGAGGTTGGCCGGTAGGAATGTTCAGATGAACGATATCCTCGTCGGAGATGCCATCCAGATGCTTGATCAGCGCGCGCAGGCTGTTGCCGTGAGCCGTGACCAAAACGCGCCGGCCGGAGCGAATAGCAGGAGCGATGGACTCCTCCCAGAAAGGAACGACGCGGGCCACGGTGTCTTGCAGACACTCGGTGCGCGGCAGTTGATCGGCGGGTACACGGGCGTAGCGGGCATCAAAACGCGGGTTGCGTGGATCGTCCTCAGCCACTGGATCAGGAGCAATCGCGTAAGCACGACGCCAGACCAAGACTTGATCCTCTCCGTACTTTTGTGCGGTTTCGGCTTTATTTAAGCCTTGTAAAGCACCATAATGGCGTTCGTTCAGGCGCCAGCTCAAACCCACGGGGGTGTGCATGGCGTCCATCGAATCCAGGGCGATCCACAAGGTACGGATAGCGCGCTTGAGGACCGAAGCGAAAGCCAGGTCGAACTCAAAACCGTTTTCTTTAAGCAGTTCACCGGCCTGCTTTGCCTGTTGACGCCCGGTTTCGGTAAGATCGACATCGGTCCAGCCAGTAAACCGGTTCTCCAGGTTCCACTGGCTTTCGCCGTGCCGCATCAGTACAAGTTTATACATGGTAAAAACAGCCTCGAGGTTGAAAAATTGGCGCCACTCTATAATCGTGTGATCTTGCCCTTTTTTCTTGCTTTTCTTGGTAATCAACAGGATTTAACGTGGACTTCATCTTAAGTCAGAACAATCTTCTAATTTTAGCAATTGCGGTGCTTGCCGGCATTATGCTGTTAATACCCAGCTTTTTCAAAGGCCGTGCGGGACGCGCAGTTTCAAGCTCGGAAGCGGTACAAATGGTAAACCAGAAAGACGCCATTTTGATTGATCTGCGCAGTGCCGATCAGTTCAAGGCCGGGGCAATTGCACAATCTCGCAACATTCCTGCGGCTGACCTTGACGCCAAGGCCAGCACGCTGCCCAAGGACAAGCCCGTCATTCTGGTGTGCGATACCGGGCGCAGCGCCCCGCGCAGCGTGGCCGTCCTGCGCAAGCACGGCATCACCGAAGCCTACACACTGCAAGGCGGCATCCAAGGCTGGCTGCAGTCCAGTCTGCCCGTCAAAAAATCGTAAGCTCCCCCTTCTACGAGGCTCTCATGGCAAAAGTCACGATGTACTCCACAATGGTGTGCCCTTATTGTGTGCGCGCTGAAATGCTGCTCAAGCAACGCGGCGTCACTGAAATCAATAAAATCATGATTGATCGTGAACCCGAACAACGCGCTCTCATGATGGAGCGCACCGGTCGGCGTACCGTTCCCCAAATCTACATTGGCGACACCCATGTAGGTGGCTACGATGATCTGGCCGCTTTGGACCGCGAAGGTGGCCTGCTGCCTCTGCTGGCTGCCTGATTTTTTTTCTAACAATTTTTTTACCCCATAGGATCACCCATGGCCGACCAGAACACCCCAGCCGCTGAACAAGAAGCTCAACAACCCAGCTTCAGCCTGCAGCGCACCTACATCAAAGACCTGTCCATCGAAATGCCCAATGCGCCCCAGATCTTTCTGGAGCAAGAGGCCCCTTCCGTGGAAGTGTCCATCAATGTGGGTGGCCAACGTCTGGCTGACACAGTCTACGAAAGCACCGTCACCGCTACAGTGACCACTCGCATTGGCGACAAGGTCATGTACCTGGTGGAAGCCACCCAAGCCGGTATCTTCGAAGCTGCCAACATTCCTGAAGAACAGCTCGAACCCTTGCTGGGCATTGTGTGCCCCACCATGCTGTACCCCTACTTGCGCGCTGCCGTGGCTGACGCCATCAACCGCACTTCCCTGCCTGCCCTGCACCTGACTGAAGTGAACTTCCAGTCCCTGTACGAGCAGCGCCTGGCGCAGCAACAAGGTGCCGACCAAGCTGACGGCCAGCCTTTGCAGGCCTGATGATGTCAAGCGCGCACACTCCTGTTCGTGTTGCAGTCCTGGGCGCCGGCAGTTGGGGAACGGCACTGGCCGCCCTGGCCAGCACCCAGGCTCCCACGATGGTGTGGGCGCGCAAGGCAGCAACAGCACAAGCTATCGGGCAGGAGCATCGTAACCCTGCCTACCTGCCTGATGTCGTGCTGCCCGACTCGTTGCAGGCTAGCGACAGCCTGCAGCAAGTCATGGAGTTTGCCCTGGCTGATGACACCGGCCCTGCCCTGCTGATTTTGGGCGTGCCTGTACGTGGTCTGGCGCAAACCTGTGTGGATTTGGCTCAGTACCTGCCTGCCACACGCCGCCACCCCGTCTTGCTGGTCTGGACGTGTAAAGGTTTCCATCAGGAAAGCGGCTTGTTACCCCACCAGATTGTGCGTGAAAACCTGCCCGACCATCCTTGGTTAGGCCGTGCCGTCCTCTCTGGCCCCTCGTTCGCCCTGGAAGTGGCCAAAGGCTTGCCCGTTGCCCTGACACTGGCTTGCGAACCTGCTGATATGGCTGGCATTGCCCTAGAGGCCTTGCATGGCAAACAAGCGCGTCTTTACACCAGCACCGACATGATCGGCGTCGAAGTGGGCGGCGCTGTCAAAAACATCATGGCCATTGCCTGTGGCATTGCCGACGCACTGGGCCTGGGCCACAACGCCCGTGCTGCCCTGATTACCCGAGGTCTAGCTGAAATGCAGCGCCTGGGTGTTGCGCTAGGCGGACAAGCAGAGACTTTTTCCGGGCTGGCAGGTCTGGGAGATCTGGTCCTGACAGCCACGGGCGAATTGTCCCGCAACCGCCAGGTGGGACTGGCGCTAGGTGCCGGTCAAAGCCTGGACAGCATCCTGGCCACCGGCATCACCGCTGAAGGAGTGCGCTGTGCTCGTTCGGTTCTGGAAATGGGCCGGGCGCACAAGATTGAACTGCCGATTACCTCAGCGGTCTGTCAAATCCTGTTTGAGCAGTTGCCTCCAAGCGAAGCGGTCCACGCCTTGTTAACCCGCGAGGCCAAGCCAGAAGGCCACTGATACCGTCCGCCTGCCGATCTGGCATCCTACCCACGCGGTCAGACCTGCGGTCAACCGTCTCTTACTCAAAATCAAAACAATGTCATTGCTTGCTCGTTCTCGTGATCTTCTAATCCGCTCCGTTCTGGGGCTGGCCTGCACTGGTTTGCTGGCACCCTCGGCTCAGGCCCAATCCAGTTGGCCCGAGCGTCCCATTCAAATGGTAGTGCCCTTCCCAGCCGGCTCCTCGCCTGACGCGCTGGCCCGTGCCATTTCCGAGCCCCTGTCTCAAGCATTGGGCCAAACGGTGATTGTTGACAACCGTCCTGGCGCAGGTGGCAATATCGGCACACGCTTTGTGGCACATGCCAAACCCGACGGCTACACCCTGCTGCTAACCATCAATGGCCCCATGGTGACGGCCCCCACCCTGTACAAGAGCTCGCTGGGTTACGACCCGCTGAAAGACTTACAGGCTATCTCCATGATTGGCACCAGCCCGAACGTACTGATCGTTCCTGCTGACTCACCCGCCAACACAGTGGAAGAATTCATCGCCCTGGCGAAATCTCAGCCCGGCGAATTGAACTACGGTTCGGTGGGCCCCGGGAGCTCAGCCCACCTGGCTATGGCCATGCTGGAACATGCTGTTGACATCAAGCTGGAACAAATCCCCTACTCGGGCTTCCCACAAATCCTGACCGCCATTATTGGTGGTGACATTGACGCTGCCTTCATGGTGCCGGGCATTGCCATGCCCCAGGTTGAGGCCGGCAAAGTGAAAGCCCTGGCCGTGACATCCCTGCAACCCAGCGAACTGTTACCCGGTCTGAAGACCATGACACAAGCCGGTTTGGAAAACTTCGAGGCTATCTCGTGGGATGCTTTCTTCGTCCCCCACAACACCTCGGATGATGTGGTCAAACGCCTGAACCAGGAAATTACAACGATCTTGCAACGCGAGGATATCAAGGCCAAATTGAACGCCTTTTACTTCTCATCCGAGCCCTCCACACCGCAAGCGCTGACGGACAAAATCATTGCCGACAAAACCCGTTGGGATGAAGTGATTGAACGTCTGAATCTATCGTTGGAATAACACTGGTAACGGGATTCAAAACAAAACGGCCCTGCGAACTCATCGTTTGCAGGGCCGCTTGCTTTGAAACTTTCAACGGAAAACCGATACGCATAAATCAGCGTTTTTCGTGACAAGCATCCGCTTGTTTAAACACCACCTTCATAACCCGCTTGCCGCCAGGCCTCAAAAACGCAAATCGCCACGGCATTGGACAAGTTCAAGCTGCGTTGCCCCGTCAACATGGGCAGACGAATTCGTTGTTCGTTGGGAAACAGCTCTAGTTGTTCTGCAGACAAGCCTGCAGTTTCACGGCCAAACACAAACACATCACCTGGCTGAAAGCATTGCTCGGCCAGCAAATGGCTGCCGCGTGTGGTCAGGGCAAACGCACGATCAGGCGCAGAGCCCGTGGCCTGCAAGGCTTCTTCCAGACTGTCGTGCACCTTCACCTGCGCCCACTCGTGATAATCCAGCCCGGCACGACGCAGTTTGCTGTCTTCCAGCTCAAAACCCAAGGGCCGCACCAAATGCAGGACACAACCCGTATTAGCCGCCAGTCGAATGACGTTACCCGTGTTGGGGGGGATCTCGGGCGAAACCAGGACGATATGAAACATGAAAAACCTAAAAAATGCAGAAAAGAATGCCGAAAAAGCCGCGCATCAGCGGCGCAGTATACAGGGCTAGGGGAGCTTCAATTTCCAGGGGGCACGGGCAGCAACCAAGGCATAAACTGACCGTGCACCAGCCACCCGGCAAGCTCGCGCCAGCGCATCCAAGGTCGCTCCGGTGGTGAGCACATCATCCACCAGCAGCACGTCCCCCCCTTGCAGCGGCTCCAGCACCCTAAAAGCGCCTCGCATGGCCTGCCTGCGAGCCTGTCGTCCCAAAAACTTCTGGGCTTGTTCAAGCCGTGGCTGCGCCACGACGATATGCAAACGGGCTGACAAGCCCAAAGCATGCGCCACACGCTTGGCCAACACAGCGGCAGGATTGAAACCACGACGGCGCAAAGCACGACGTTGCGAGGGCACTGGAATTACCCGACAATCCGGCCCCAGCCCAGGACCGTAACGGTGCCATTGCCGCACCATCAGCTCAGCCAGTACCGCCGCCATTTCCAGCCGACGGGAAATTTTAAACGCATGTATCAACATATCGCCAGGATGTTCATAGTCAAATCCGGCAACCGTCGCTTGCAGGGACAATTGCCCTGCTCCGCAATCCGGACAGGCCAACAAGGCCAAGGGTGGCAACGCCAAGGCGCAACGCGGGCAGCGTAAATCCTGGGCTGGTGTTGCCAGCGCATGTCGGCAAAAACGGCACAGCGCGCCGCTTTGTGAACGTAATCCACACAACACACACGGTCGTGCCAGCAGTGGAATCCCTACAAGGCGATGGGGCGACTCGCGCCGAAACAGGGGATGCGCCATAATAGATCATTACCTTTGAGAGTCAGGCTGATCCGATCACAGCACATCCCGCTGAGCCAGGCCAGCAACGTCCGCGCAACTATGTCCCAGTTACCATCTTTACCAATCAACTCCGCCCACGTAGAGCAGCAATTCAATCGCCGCGCTCCTCTGGATCACGCTCAGTTTCTTTATGGTGAAGTCGCGCAACGGATGTTGTCACGGCTGGCCCTGGTACGCTTGCAACCCACTCATATTCTGGATGCTGGCTGTGGCGCCAGCCACGCACTGGAGCCCCTGCGCTCTCGCTACCCGGACATGAGCTATACCGGTCTGGATCGCAGCGCCAAGCTACTAGAGGTCGCCCGGGAGCGTTACCAATCCAAACCCAGCCTGTGGCAAAAACTGCGTAATCAGCCCACACCGGCAGCTAACTGGGTTCAGGCCGATATGGCCCATAGTGGCCTGCCCGCAGAAAGCCAGGAGCTGGTCTGGTCAAATATGGCGTTGCACTGGCACCCGGAACCGCATCGGGTTCTAGCCGAATGGAACCGTCTGCTAAAACCCGAAACGCTGGTCATGTTCTCCTGCCTGGGCCCCGGCTCTTTTGCCGAGCTGCGCAGCGCCATGGAACAAGCCGATTTAGGCACCAAAACGCTGGAATTCGTGGACATGCACGACTTTGGCGACCTGCTTCTGGAAAACGGCTTTGCTGACCCTGTGATGGATCAAGAAGTCGTGACCCTGACCTATCGCAGCGCTGAAAAACTGCTGGATGATTTGCGTCTGTTGGGCGGCAATCCACACCCTCAACGTAAGGCCAGCCTGAGCACGCTGCCCTGGCGTCAACGCCTGCTCAATGCGCTGGAAAAACAGCGCCATATGGATGGCACCTTGCATCTAAGCCTGGAAATTGCCTACGGGCACGCCTGGCGCGCCCGCAGCCGTCGCAGCACCTTGGGCGAGGTCAGCGTGCCAATCTCCACAATCAGCCGCCGCCCCAAACCCCAGGAATAAATTCCGCTACCAGGCATATTCCAGTAGCACCCCATCTATTTCAGACCTTCTCTGACAAAGAAAAGGTTTAGGGGTACACTTTTGCGGTTGGCCAAGCTGGCTAACTATGTTCTCAGGGCGGGGTGCAAGTCCCCACCGGCGGTAATGGCACTAGCCTAGCCCGCGAGCGCCTGACCTGTGGTCAGGGACAGCAGACCCGGTGTGATTCCGGGGCCGACGGTATAGTCCGGATAAAGAGAGAACGGGATATCCTCAACGACCTGTACAGGACTCATCCTGCTATGGGTTTGAGCTATCCTGCTTCCTGCATGCCCTGTTTTTGTTGTCATAAAACAGGAAACCAACATGAACAGCATTACCCCAGCCAATCTTCTGGCTCCCCGTATCGCCTTTATTCAAGCTTGCTGGCACAAGGACATTGTGGATCAGGCCCGCCTGGGTTTTATCGACGAAGTCAAAGCCATGGGCCACGACAGCAGCTTGGTCGACTTCTTTGAAGTGGGCGGCGCCTTTGAAATCCCACTGCATGCACAACGTCTGGCCCAATCAGGTCAGTATGCCGCTGTTGTGGCAGCGGGTCTGGTGGTTGATGGCGGTATCTATCGTCACGACTTTGTGGCTACCGCTGTGATCCAAGGCTTGATGCAAGTCCAGCTCAGCACCAACGTGCCTGTGTTTTCAGTCGTGCTGACTCCGCACCATTTCCATGATGGCAAAGAGCACCACGATTACTTCCATCGTCACTTTGTGATCAAGGGCCAGGAAGCAGCCCGTACGTGCCTGGATACCGTGAGCAAGTTGCAGGTGCTGCCTGCGACATCCGTCGCCGCTGTCTAAACGGCAAGGCGGCCTGAAGAGGCCGCCTCAATCCCTAACCCCTTGGGCTGCTTTACCCGCAGCGCCAAGGCTGGCCAGAAGCTTGCTGGCCATGCATTTGGTAACTACTGTATCAAGACTGGTTACGCTTGCGCGACGAGTCTATCCCCAACTGTTTAAGCTTGCGGTATAAGTGGGTACGCTCCAGCCCGGTACGCTCCGATACCCGCGTCATGCTGTGATTCTCGCGGCGCAGATGATATTCAAAATAAATGCGCTCGAATTCGTCACGCGCTTCGCGCAATGGCAAATCCAAGGAGATGCTGCCTAGCTGGGACTCGTCCTGTTCTACTTCAGGCACGGCCATGGCAGGCGCCATGCCAGGAACCATTGTCGCGGCCTCTAGGCGACGATCACCACCTTGAACCACCGGGCGGGCCGCGGCAGCCAGCGCTTTGGGAGCCACAGTACGCTCCAGACCCGAAGCTACGGTCTTGAGCAAGCGCTGCATGGTGATGGGTTTTTCCAGGAAGTCCACTGCACCAATGCGGGTTGCTTCCACTGCGGTATCCACCGTGGCGTGGCCGCTCATCATGACCACAGGCATATCCAGCAAGCCTTGAGATGCCCACTCCTTGAGCAGGCTGACACCGTCAGTGTCTGGCATCCAGATATCCAGCAAGACCAGATCGGGACGGCCCCGCAAGCGTGCCTCGCGAGCCTGGGCGGCATTTTCTGCCAATTGCACGGTGTGCCCTTCGTCGTAAAGAATTTCCGACAAAAGTTCCCGAATGCCGATTTCGTCATCAACTACCAGAATTCTGGCCATAAAACGTCACCTACGTGATTTTTACGCATTATCGTTTGCTCGCCGCCCAGAGTCCAGACGAATATGCTGGCCAGCAAGCCGGGTAAAGAGGATGGAAATGCGAGCCCCCCCCTCACGACGATTGGAAACATCGATTCTGCCGCCGTGCTCCTCGATGATTTTCTTAACTATAGCAAGTCCCAGACCCGTGCCGGTGGGCTTGGTGGTTACGTAAGGCTCAAAAACCCGCACCAGCATCTGAGGATCAAAACCAGGCCCGTTATCTGACACCACAAAACTGACCGCACCAGAAGAATCGGAACCTTCTACGCCCGCAATCATGGTTTTAACAAATACATGCGCCTGGTCAAGTGATTGATCCTGGGCTGCCGCTTCACGCGCATTGGCCAGCAGATTATGAATAACCTGACGCAGCTGCGTGGGATCTCCTTGCACCATCGGCAAATCAGGATCCAGCTCCACATCAATCGCCACACTATAACCATCGTCCCGGACCATGCCTTCTTCCGGGTCCCAACCATATAAGGTCAGCACTTCGGTAATCAGCTCGTTCAGATTCAGCGCTTGCATCTGGGTAGCGGGTTTACGGGCATACTCACGGAAATCTTCCACCATCTTTTTCAGCGAACTGACCTGGTTGACGATGGTATTGGTATAGCGCAGCAACATGGCAGCATGGACTTCGTCCAACTGCGACTCCAGTTTCATGGCCAGACGTTCGGCAGACAACTGAATCGGTGTTAAGGGGTTCTTGATCTCGTGTGCCAGACGTCGAGCCACCTCGCTCCAGGCCACCAGACGGCTGGCGGAAATCACGTCGGTAATATCGTCAAACACCACCAGATATCCGGTTGGCTGACCATCTACACGCAACAAAGTACCACGAGCCAAAACGGTGACGATAGTATCACGCGCTTCATTACCTTCTTTCATTTCCAATTCAAACTGCTGCTGCCAGTAAGGATGGTCTGAACCCATCGCCTGATGCGTGGAAAAAGCCTCACGAATCACGGAAGCAAAAGTCAGCGCCCCTTCCAGCGTTTCCAGCGGACGACCTTTAATAGAGCGCAAGTCCACCTGCAAAATGCGCTGCGCCCCCTGGTTGAACATGGTGACACGGAACATCTCGTCAAAGGCCAGCACACCACTGGACAAGTTACTGAGCACGGACTCCAGGTACATATTGGAGCGTTCCAGCTGCAGACGATTTTTCTCGACCATGCGGCGCGCCTCAGCCAATTGCCGGGTCATGGCATTGAAAGAGCGGGTCAGTTGGCCAACCTCATCCTTGGCAGGTGGCTCTGGCAACGCCCGGTAGTCCCCTACCCCCACCGCTTGCGTCCCGGCGGCCAACGTCAACAGTGGACGGGTCAGGCGACGCGACAAAGCCAAGGCCGCTGCCACAGCCGTAAACACCGCCAGAATCAAGGCCAGCGTCAGCGTAATACCGTAGAGCTTGCGCAAGCCCTGACGAGACAAGGCCAGCTCCTGATAGTCCCGAAACCCTTGCTGTACCTGATTGGCATTACGTGCAATCTTGTCCGGTACAGGCTGAATCACCTGCAGCCAGCGCGAGTCAGCCGTACCGCTCAAGGTTGCTGCAAAACGGTTGGGATCGGCTAGCGGCAAAACCGTACGCAAACGCAAACCGGTCGATTCTGCCGGCACTCCACCCTCATCCAGACCATTGTCACGCACTGGAGCATCATCATCCACCTCGGCTGCAGAGTAACGACCCGAAATACGCAACTGATTCATGACGCTGGACGGCGGCATGTCCGGCAGCAAGGTGTCATAACGAGCCGACGAAAAGGCAATCAAACGGCCATTGCCGGAGAACACCATCGCCTCAGTGACACCACTGTTCTCGCGCAAGGAAATCAGCAGGCTGCTGTACTGCGCGCTATCTGCCTTGTTCAGCGCCGACACCATTTCATTGGCACGGCCTTCCAGCTCATTGAGCTGTGAATCCAAGGCGGCACGGCCCAAGCTCAAACCCGACTCCAGCGCCGTATCCACCCGCACGTTGAACCAGGACTCGATCGAGCGCGACATGAACTGCACCGAGAGCAAATAAATCAAGGCACCCGGAATAATGCCGATCAAAGTGAAGTAAAAGGCAAAACGCGCCGTCATGCGGGCACCAAACTGACGTCGACGTATTTGCCTGAACAGACGAATCGTCAATAACAGCACCCAGGAAATCAGGGTGGCGGCCAATACGCCATTGAGCACCAACAGCAAGTCATACTGCTGCGCGTAGCGCGAAGCATTGCCGGTAGACCAGACAAGAAGTGAAAACAGCGCCAACGCACTGACACCCGCTCCAAACAGAGCGGTGCGCAAGATCCAGCGGATCAAGGTTGGGGCTCGTCGACGGAGACGGAAAAGGAAAAGGTTTTCCATGGGGTAGCCAGTGTCCAGGCAGAACTATTGATGGCATCCACTTGAAACGGACGAGCCAGCAAAGAGGTATCCAGGCGCAGACGCACACGACCTTGGTATTCCTGGTCGCGGTCCAGATCCGCCACATACGCCACGGCCCAGCCGCGGATATGCCGCAGCATGGCCAATGCGTCATTCATGGAGGATTCGGGCAAAGACAGGTCACCAGTGCCCACGCGCCACTGACGGGTCAGGGCGTTGTACACAACCCGCCAAGTCTGTTGTTCTTTAACAACGTTTTTGTCAAACCAATACCAGCGGGGTTGGGCCAGCTCCACTTCAGCCGTGAAATACAGCGGCACCCCTTTCTCGGCAGCAGTGCGCAATTCCTGGCTTAGCTCAAACTCGATATCAGCATCGATATACAGTTTTTCGTCCCGGATATGAGGCTCGACCTTGACGACCCGCTCTCCCGACGTAGCGACCGGCACCATGGTATTGGCCGAGCTTAGTGCGCAGTTGAAAATCAGCAGAAAAGACAGAAAAACGCGCCACATCGTGATTAACCGCAAAAAGGACAAAGTCAGAGCCCTAATTGTGACAAGTCAAACCGGGCGCGTAAACAAGGCGTAGAAAAAACCGTCGCCATCTGCCAGCGATCGTCCCGCAACACCGGGCAAAATCTGGCCGGGAGAATCCAAAAGCTGCGCCTCAGGGTGACGGGCCAAAAACGCCTCCACCTGCTGCTCCCCTTCTGCCGGGAAAATCGAGCAGGTCGAATACAGGAAGTGCCCGCCGGGCCGCAATGTGGACCACAAGGCATCCAGTATAGAGCTTTGCAAACGCGCGGTATCGGCAATATCCGACTCGCGGCGCAACCAGCGAATATCGGGGTGACGACGCACAATACCTGAAGCGGTACAAGGCACATCCGCCAAAATGGCATCAAAGGGCTGACCATCCCACCACTGCGCAGGACGGGCAGCATCACCCCGTTTGAGCTGAACCTTATCGCTTTCCAGGCCTAGACGACGCAGGTTGTGGCCGACACGCTCCAGACGCTCGCCATCGGAGTCCAGAGCCAGCAAGGACACGTCCGCCTGTTCCAGCAAATGAGCGGTCTTGCCACCTGGGGCCGCGCACGCATCCAGCACGCGCATGCCATCCTGGACCGGCAAGAGCAAACCCGCTTGCTGAGCCGACCAATCCTGCACCGACCACCAGCCCAGATCAAAACCAGGAATCGCTTGAACCGGCATGGCCTTGTCCAAGGTAACGGCTCCCGCACCTGGGCTGCTGGACGCAATACCTGCTTCGGTCAGCACCGCCTGCAAACGCTCCACCGAGCAACGACGCTGATTCACGCGTAAGGTCAAAGGACCAGGGCGATTCGCAGCTTGTAGCAGCGCTTCCCAGTCACGCGGGTAAGCGCGACGCAATTCCTTAACCCACCAGCCAGGATGATTCCAGCGTGCTTCGGGTCGGCTCTCTACCTGAGACAAGATCATCTTGCGCTCACGCGTAAAGCGACGTAACACCCCGTTCACCAAACCCTTGGACAAACGCAGTGCGGCCTGACTGTCCGCCGCCCGCACGGCCTGATCCACCACCGTATGCACCGCATAGACCGGCACATCCGGGCGCTCTTCAAAGGCCGTGGCATCCTCTTGAACACGCATGGCCGTATCCAGCAAGGCCAGCGACACCATTAACAAGGCGTCCAGCCAGGTATTGCTGGGTTGCCGAGGCACCAGCGTGATACGAATCTGACGGGCATGACCCAGACGGCGCAAAACATGAAAGCTGATCGATTGCACGGCTCCACGGGCAGAAGCTGGCGTGGCCGCCAGACTTTCAGTCAGGGACTTACCTGCCAGCACGCCTTCAATATTGCGCGCGCTCAGCAGCATGACTTCGGACAGGGGCAAAGAGGGGGAAAGAGGGGTGTCGGACACAGAACAACCGCTAGAAAAGAAAAATATGACTGCGACTGTAGCACTATTTACCGCATAAACCGGGCTCAAACGCACAAGATCCGTACGCATCCGGGCATGGGACGGTAAAATCAAGCCTATTTCCCAATTTCGAGCCCTCAAGCTCCAGAAGGACCCTCTATGAGCGCCCCCAAAGTCGGATTCGTGAGCCTGGGTTGTCCCAAGGCCCTGGTCGATTCCGAACGAATTCTTACCCAGCTGCGTACCGACGGCTATCAGATCACCCCCAGCTACGACAATGCGGATGTGGTGGTGGTCAATACCTGTGGCTTTATCGACAGCGCCAAGGCCGAATCGCTGGAAGCGATTGGCGAAGCGCTGGCTGAAAACGGCCGCGTTATCGTCACCGGCTGTATGGGTGTGGACGAAGGCCTGATCCGTGAGGTTCACCCTTCGGTGCTGTCCGTCAGCGGCCCCCAGCAATACGAGCAGGTACTACGCGCCGTGCGTGAAGCCGCGCCGCCCTCGCTGGATCACAATCCCTATATTGATCTGGTGCCCCCGCAAGGCATTAAGCTGACCCCGCGTCACTACGCGTATCTGAAGATTTCCGAAGGCTGTAACCACAGCTGCAGCTTCTGTATTATTCCGTCCATGCGCGGCAAGCTCGTCAGCCGTCCTGTCGGTGATGTCCTGGGCGAGGCCGAGCGCCTGGTCAAGGCCGGCGTCAAAGAACTGTTGGTGATCTCGCAGGACACCAGCGCCTACGGCGTGGACATCCGCCAGCGTACCGGCTTCTGGAATGGCCGCCCCGTCAAGAGCAGCATGCTGGACTTGAGCGCGGCCCTTTCCGAACTGGGTGCCTGGGTACGCCTGCATTACGTCTACCCGTACCCTCATGTGGACAATATCATTCCGCTGATGGCCGAAGGCAAAGTGCTGCCTTACTTGGATATTCCTTTCCAACACGCCAGCCCTTCCGTGTTGCGCGCCATGAAGCGCCCTGCTTTTGAAGACCGCACCCTGTCGCGCATCAAGCAATGGCGTCAAGACTGCCCGGATCTGACCATCCGCTCCACCTTCATCGTGGGTTTCCCCGGCGAGACCGAGGAAGACTTCCAATACCTGCTGGACTGGATGACCGAAGCCCAACTGGATCGCGTCGGCTGTTTCCAGTACTCCCCCGTGGAAGGCGCTACCGCCAACAAACTCGATGGCATCGTCCCTGATGAAGTCAAACAAGAGCGTTGGGAGCGTTTCATGGAGCATCAACAAGCCATCTCCACCGCTCGTCTGGCCGCCAAAGTGGGACGCGAAATGGACGTGCTGATTGATGAGATCGACGAAGACGGCGATGCCGTTGGCCGCTCCAGCGCCGACGCCCCCGAAATTGACGGCAACGTCTTCATCACCAGCGAACAAAAACTGGAACCCGGCCAAATGGTGCGCGTACGCATTACGGATTCCAGTGAATATGACTTGTTTGGTGAACAGATCTAAGCACTGGCTAGTCCGGATGGCCTGATCAAGCCAGTGAGGTCACAATGACCACACTGGCTTTTATACGCAAGCCCCTCATTAACTTCCCTGCCCACTTGCTTTCTGCCCATCCGCCTCATCCAGGCATAGGCAGCCCAGCACATTACCCAAGGATCTTTCATGCCTATCTACCAATTAGATCAACACGCCCCACAAATCGACAACAGCAGCTTTGTTGCCGCAGAGGCCACCCTGATTGGCAAGGTTGTCTTGAAAGAACACACTAGCGTCTGGCCCGGTGCCGTTATCCGTGGTGATAACGAAACCATTACCGTAGGTGTAGGTTCGAACGTGCAAGAAGGTGCCGTACTGCACACCGACCCGGGCTACCCTCTGGATATTGGCGAGCACGTTACCATCGGCCACCAGGCCATGCTGCACGGCTGTACCATCGGTGAAGGCTCGTTGATCGGCATTCAGGCCGTGGTGCTGAATGGCGCCGTCATCGGTCGCGATAGCCTGGTCGGTGCTGGGGCACTGGTCACTGAAGGCAAAGTCTTCCCCGAGCGCAGCCTGATCATCGGATCACCCGCCAAAGCCGTGCGTACCCTGAGCGACGAAGACATTACCAAGCTGCGCCAAAACGCCAGTGTCTACGCCAAACGCGGTGGCCACTACAAAACGGCCTTGAAACGCATTGATTAACTCCTTCTTTTCAACTTGCTTTTAACTGGAAAGACCAATGGTCAAAACCATTCTTGTCACTGGCGGTACCGGCTTTATCGGCTCTCACACCTGTGTGGAGTTGATTGCACACGGTTATCAGGTTCTGATCTTAGACAACTTGAGCAATAGCCAAAAAAGTGTCTTGGATGCCATCGAGAAAATCACGGGCACTCAAGCCGGTTTCATCGAAGGCGATATTCGGGATCGAACCTTGCTGGACACGATTTTTCAGCAACACAAGATTGCAGCAGTTATCCATTTTGCAGGTTTGAAAGCAGTGGGCGAGTCAGTCGCCCAACCGCTCAAGTACTACGATAACAACATCACCGGCACGCTGACTCTATTGCAAGCCATGCAGCAAGCCCATGTGCGCAACCTCGTGTTTTCGTCCTCTGCCACGGTCTACGGTGACCCTCAGCAGTTGCCTATTCCAGAAACACATCCGCTCTCTGCCACCAATACGTATGGCCACACCAAGCTAGTACTGGAACAAGCAATGGGTAATCTCTATCAAAGCGAAGCGGGCTGGCGGATTGGCTTGCTACGTTACTTCAATCCGGTAGGTGCCCACGAGTCCGGACTGATTGGTGAAGCCCCCCAAGGCATTCCCAATAATCTGATGCCCTACATCGCTCAGGTTGCGACTGGGCAACGTGAACAAGTACAAGTGTTCGGCCACGACTACGACACAGCTGACGGCACGGGTGTACGGGACTACATCCATGTCACTGACCTGGCCAAAGGCCATGTTGCCGCCCTGGAATACCTAGAAGCCAAGGACAGCGAACTGCTGACTGTCAACTTGGGTACAGGCCAAGGCTATTCAGTACTTGAGATGATCGCCGCCTTCGCCCGCAGCTGTGGACGCTCTATCCCCTATTCGCTCGTCCCCCGACGTCCTGGCGACATTGCTGCATGCTGGGCCGATACCCAAAAAGCCCGCGAAACCCTGGGTTGGGAAGCAAAAAAAGGAATCCAGGAAATGTGCGACGATGCTTGGCGCTGGCAATCCGGCCAGTCCTGATCTCTGCCACTCCTGCCATCGCCGTTGGCGATGGCACGTTGACAGATGATTGATTTGCAAGGAAGAAAACGGGTCCTAGAATGAAGGCGTCAATCTAAAAACCACCTTCAGAGACAGATTCTTATGAAAACCTACCGCATCGGCCAGATCGTTCCCAGCTCCAACACCACCATGGAAACCGAGATTCCTGCCATGTTGCAGGCTCGTTACGCTGAGTTTCCTGAAGAGCGTTTCACCTTCCACTCCTCGCGCATGCGCATGATGCACGTGAACCCCGAAGAGCTGAAAGCCATGGACATCGCCAGCGACCGCTGCGCGGTTGAACTGAGCGACGCCCGCATGAGCGTGATGGCCTACGCTTGCCTGGTTGCCATCATGGCCCAAGGCGACGGCTACCACCGCGTCTCGCAAGCCCGTCTGCAAAACACCGTTAAAGAAAACGGCGTGGAAATTCCTGTGCTGAGCTCGGCCGGTGCCCTGGTCGATACGCTGAAAGAATTCGGCTACAAGAAAGTCTCCATCATCACCCCTTACATGAAACCGCTGACCAAGCGCGTGGCCGACTACATCGAAGCTGAAGGCATCGAAGTTCAGGACTCCATTAGCCTGGAAGTGTCGGACAACCTGGAAGTGGGTCTGTTGAACCCGGAAAACCTGCTGGAGCACGTCAAGCGCCTGAACCACGACGGCGTGGACGCAGTCATTCTGTCCGCTTGCGTACAGATGCCTTCCCTGCCTGCTATCCAGCGCGCTCAAGACCAGATCGGCAAACCCGTTCTGTCTGCTGCTGTTTGCACCGTGTACCAAATGCTCAAGACCCTGGGTCTGGAAACCCGCGTTCCTAACGCTGGCCACATCCTGTCGGGTGCCAAGCCACAAGCCTAATCAAACCGGCTTAGCAGTACACAGCCCTGCCAACCTTGCGTTGGCAGGGCTTTTTTATGCTTAGACGTCATCAAAGCGTGCGGTAAAAAATGCAGTTATGTCGAATCATAAACAAATGCCAAACCACAAATGGCTGTTCGTTATCGATACAGGCTGATAACACCCTTTGCCACGACATCCATATGGGCATAGATGTAGACGCGAAGTAGCCATATAGATATAGCCTAGGGCGATGATTCTCTACGCTGTCACAGTGACCTCATGTGCAGACCAGCAAAAAAAAACGATATGATGCCTGCATGAAACTGGACCTGCTGACCCTCAAACTGTTTGTCCGAATACTGGAAGAAGGCACGATCAGCCAAGCGGCAGAGCGTGAGCATATTGCTGCTGCCGCAGTCAGCCGCCGGATTGCGGATCTGGAACAATCTCTGAATACAACACTGCTGCTACGCACCAACAAAGGCGTCAGCCCGACCGCAGCAGGCCTGGAACTGCTGTACCGTTCACGTGCCTTGCTCAATAGCGCGCAAGAGATCGAAACACGTCTGCAAGCCTATTCACAGGGTCAACAAGGCCTGGTGCATATCCTGGCCAACACATCGGCTATCTCTCAGTTTCTGGCCGAGCCGCTAGGTGAGTTTGGCCGCCTGCACCCTGCTATCCCCCTGCAACTGGAAGAACAAACCAGCCTGGACATTATTCGTGCCCTTGCTGAAGGCAAAGCCGACCTGGGTGTCTTTACCCGTCTGCCCTACGCAGCGGACATCGAAGCCTACCCGTTTCGCAGTGACAAACTGGTGGTGCTGGTGCCTATCCAACACCCCTTGGCTCAGCATGAGAAAATCCGCTTCGAGCAAACGCTGGAGCATGAGCAAATCACGCTGCTGACCGGCACGCAGTTGCATTACCAGATCACCAAAATCGCCATGGAGGCCAACCGCTCCGTACGCATTCGCACCGAAGTGTCGGGCTACGACGCCATGTGTCTGTTGATTAATGCAGGCATGGGTATCGGCATCTTGCCGCGCAAGAGCGCCAGCATTTATCAGATCCCTAATACGCGCGTGATTGAACTGGACGAAGCATGGAGCCAGCGAGAAATTCTGATCGGTGTGCGCCGCCGCAGTGACCTGCAACCCAGCGCCGAAACCTTACTGAGTTTTCTACTGGAAAGCGCTGCTTAACGACAAACCTCGCTGCGACAGCCACAATCAACTACAAGGCAGGCATGCCAAGCGGTTCCCAAGCCAAAGACGTTTGGCATTTGGTTCTTGGCATGCCAGTTGCTACTCAATACGCCGCACCCGGCTGGGCCACAGGCACCGCTACCTCATCCTTGAACTGAGCCAGCAAAGCCGTTGCCGCCTGTCGCAACAACACCGCATCCACGCCTACGGCCACAAACAAGGCCCCCAAGGACAGATAGTGATGCGCTGCCTCGACATTCGCCTGCAAGATTCCGGGGGCCTTACCCGCCTTGCTGATACGCACAATCGCATCCTCGATCGCTGACAAGACTTCTGGATGTCCTGGTTCAGTCAAATACCCCATGCTGGCCGCCAAATCTGCCGGGCCAATAAACACACCGTCCACGCCCTCCACCGCCAGGATTTCGTCCAGGTTATCCAGCGCCTCACGCGTTTCCACCTGGCAAATCACGCACATTTCCTGGTTAGCTCGCGCTACATAGTCCGTGGTCGCCCCCCAGCGAGCAGCTCGCGCCAAGGCCGCCCCCACTCCTCGAATACCATGCGGAGGATAACGTGTCGCAGCAACAGCTGCTTTGGCCTGTTCAGCGTTTTGCACCATGGGAATCAACAGATTCTGAGCCCCCATATCCAGCAGCAGCTTGATCTGCACGGGGTCATTCCAACTAGGGCGAACAATCGGCGCGATGGGATGAGCCGAGACCGCCTGCAACTGCGCCAGCAAGGTCTGTACCGTATTGGGGACATGCTCGCCATCCAGCAAAATCCAGTCGTAGCCCAGGCCAGCACAGAGGTCCGCCACATAAGGGCTGGCCAAACCATGCCACAAACCGATCTGGGACCTGCCCTGTCGCAAAGCCTGCTTGAATGCGTTTACCGGGTGCTTCATGTCCTCTCCTTGTCATGTGCTTAGGCGTCAAACAAGCAGTGTAAAGCGCGCAAAGCAGAAGTGAACATGAGTGCTGACTATTTTGAGCAAGGGCATCATCATGCATCGCCCTCAGACACGAACAGGCAAAAGAAACGGCCCACTGCATGGGCCGTATGTCTTATTGCATTGGCTAACGAGATTACAAGGCCTGACCGACCTCTTTCACCAATTCCCCAAATCGAGGAGTCGTCCGATCTCGCGGACGCGGCAGGTCTACCTCTATCCGGGCGCTGACACCGGCCGGGCTGCCACCCAGAACGATAATAGTATCGGCCAAAAAGACAGCCTCATCAATATCGTGCGTCACGAACAGAACCGCTGCCGAACTGCGCTGCCACACCTGAACCAGTTCGTCCTGCAAGGCTTGACGGGTCAGGGCATCGACCGCAGAAAAAGGCTCGTCCATCAAGAGCAAATCCGGCTGCACCGCCAAGGCACGGGCGATACCGACTCGCTGCACCTGACCACCCGAGAGCTGATGCGGCCAACGGTCTTTCAAATGCACCAAACCTACCTGATTCAAAGCTGCGTCAACGCGCTGATCGCGCTCTTCACGCGGCAGGCCCAAACCTTCCAGACCATACGCCACATTCGAGGCAATGCGCCGCCAAGGCAAGAGACGGCTGTCCTGAAAGACAAAAGCATTGGCTCGGCGACCGGGGCTATCGTGCAGATTGGAACGCAAATGCCCAAAGCTGGGCCGACTCAAACCAGCAGCCGCGCGTAACAAAGTGCTTTTGCCGACACCGGAGCCACCCACAATCGCCACAAAGTGTCCTGCCTGAACGTCCAGATTCACATCGCGGATCACAGGAGCAGACGCACCGGGATACTGAAAACCAAACCCCTGGAACTGAATCAAGGCTGCCACTGAAGTACCCATTTGTTGAAAGCCAGAAAAAGCATGTCGCACACGGTGTAGACCACCGAGATAATCAGCATGTAGACCACAACCGCATCGTAAGCCCCCACCCCTGCAGCGGCATTCATTTCCTGACCCATGCCAGGCACACCCAGCAACTCAGCCGCAATCAGCGTCATCCAGGCCTGGCCGATACCGGCACGCACACCGCTTAACAAGCCGGGGCTGATCGCTGGCAAAACCACCGTCCAGGCACGAGCAAAATAGGAGTTATGCCCAAAAGCTGCAGCCAGTTCGTAATAGCGAGGATCGACCGAGCGCACCGCACTGTAAGTGGCAAAGTAATTCAGCCAGAACACACCGATTGCAATCACAAAGGCTGCGCCAGTATGGCTGACCTTGAACCAGGCAATGGCAAACACCACCCACGCCAAGGGCGGAATAGGACGCAGCAAACGAACCAAATAAGCTTGCAGCAAATCAAAGCGATGAATAGTTGCCGCCGCCAGCCCGAACGCAATGCCCAAGAAAGTGCCTACGCCCAAGCCCCAGAAATAGTGCACCAGACTGGACTGAGCAGCAGGCCAGAGACGACCGGATTCAATCTCCTGGAACAAGGCCGAGGGCAGACTCAAGGGATCAGGTAAGGTGCCGCGCGGAGCCCAGCCATAGACATAAGCCAGGCGCCACACCACGATGAACAAGGCCAAACCGGCGACCCCGTAGACAACCCGCTCCAGACCACGACGCCACAAAGCATCACCCCAGGCAAGCGCAGGTGCTGGTGTCGCGGCGGGCAAACTGGCTTGTTTCGCAGCACTCATTACGGTGCTGCCTTCTCATAAAAGCGAACGTCAAACAGGCTTTGAACATCATCCAGCTTGGTCGCCAGTGTGCCTAAAGAAACCTGGAAATCCTGCAGTTGAACCGTGCCGTCAATAATCTTGTGAGGGTCTGGCTGGAATTGATCGCGCGAACGCTCGATAGCGGCCTGCACAATGTCTTTAGGCAAGCGGCCACCGCCTACATACTTCTGAACATAAGGCGTTGCCTTGACAGGTTCGTCGCGCAGCATGGCCGTGGCACGCAGGTGAGCATTTACCAAGTGCTGAACCAGATCAGGATGGGACTTGATCAAACCCTCACGCACCAACAGCACCGAGCCAGGCTCATTGGGAAACAACTGACTGCCGTGGGCCACGATTTTGGCATCAGGCTGACGCTGTAGAATCTGGCTGACCGTAGGCTCCAGGATGGCAGCGGCATCAACAGCATGATTGCTGAGCGCCTGCTGAATCTGGGCCTCACCTTGGTAAATAACCTCGACCACATCCGGGTCGACTTTCAGCATATTGCGCAGCCAATACTGCAACGCAGCCTCTGGCACCGCCCCTTTGGGATAACTGGCAACCTTGGGCTTGTGTCCCTTCTCCTGAGTGAACTTGGCCACCGCCGCTGCAAAATCCGGCTTGTCGGCATCCAGGTAAGCAGCCAAATCGCCAATAGCCACCACACTGACCTGCTCCACGATATTGGAGGCGACCACTTTGACGTCGGCCTCCTTAGCCCTGGCCACCAAAGCGGGGCCAATCCCCACATAGGCTACGTCCAACTGACCAGCGATCAGAGCTTGAGTCAGCGCAGGACCGCTTTGAAACTGGACCAGCTTGGGCTCCGGTTGTCCCTGCGGCAATAAGTCGCCAGACCCTAAGCCCACGAACAGTTGAGCCGCAGGCATGATAGGCAAATAGCCAATCTCCAGCGCTTGCTCGGCAGCCTGTGCGGAGAAGGAGACGGAAAGAGCAAGAAGGCTGGGGGCTAAATAACGGAAAAACATAAAGATCTCGTGAAACAGGCGAAAACTGAAGCTTAAACCTGTTGGGGAGACGCATCTTTATTTGCTTATAACTAAAAATAATAAAAAATCAATTCTTAATCAAGATGCACGATTAGCCAAGAAGCCCCGGTATCAAGCGGCTAACGTTCCGAGCTTTAGGTTGGATAAGTGTCCACTCATCCGACTGGAGCTAAGAGGCGGGCCAAGAAGGCACTTTAGCTAAAGAACCACAATAAAGGCTGATACCTATCTAATGTGTCACTGCCAGCTTTGATCCTAAAGCTTCATCGCTGACAATACTCTAACTATCGAATGGGTAAACAATACAAATATTTCTGGGAGACTTCATGGGGCCCTTCTAAGCGGAACGATTAAGATTCCAAAAATGCAAACGCAAACGCAAACCAATCTTATTTACAAATGATATCTATTACAAACATCAAACCATGCTAAGCATTCTCAAGAATCTATACAATTAGCACCAAATGGCAGCGTTAGGTCACTACGCGATTGAACGGGTACGTACTACACTCTTGAAATAAAAGCGGTGCACTATATAGCGACAAACCCGACCTCTATGCCAGAAGGTGACAGGTAAAGTGATCGACCCCATAGGCATATGAAATCAGCCAGTAAGCTGAACAGAATACCTCCGTCTAAACCAATAAATATAAAAACAAAAACAAGCAAGGATATAGAAATTGATCGAAACACATAAACGCCAAAAAGCAGATGAAAATCAATTAAACATTTTTGATTTTCTACTAACCGCAAAAAGAAACAAAAAACCACTATTCATTATAAATATATGCGTAGGATTACTTACGGTTTTATACATAACATTAACCGAACCGAGCTTTCGTGCAAAAGCAGTAGTAACTCCTCCGACTCCATCAGACCTAATAGAATTTAATGCAATTATACGTGTATTAAATCAGATAGCCATAGAAGACGAAAAGAGAGAATCACCTGAATACATGCTAAGAGAACTATCAACCGATGATGCTTTCAATCTTTTCAAACGCCACTTAAGCTCGGAAAAAAACCTGGACACTTTCTTAGAAAGCGAGTACACAAAAAATAAAAATATAACAAAGACTGAAAAAGAAAAAATAAAAACACAGGCAAAAGAAAAAATATTAATCCTGAACCCCCCCCTCAGTCACAATAGATGTCCGCTCGTTTTTCGTTAATATTTGAGGGAGCGATCGGAGTGAAGAAGTGCCCAGCTACAGCGCAGAATTCAAAGAACAGACAGTCAGGAAATTGATGCCGCCGC